>NZ_JBBEOG010000001.1:300000-600000 GCF_037860835.1 Aquipuribacter nitratireducens
GCTCGTCGCGCGGGTCGCCTGCGCCTCCTCCTCGCCGGGACGTCCGGGCTGCTCGTCGTGGCGCTCGTGGCCGGCGTGCTCGCTGTGACGAGCGCGCGCGAGGCGCGGGAGCAACGCGACACCGCCGTCGCCGCCCGGTCGGAGGCGGCGCTGCAGGGGCTCGTCACCGCTTCGGGTGCGCTGCGGAGCTCCGAGCGCGACGTGGCGGCGCTGCTCGCGGTCGAGGCCTTCCGCCGGTGGCCCGACGACGTGCGGGCGCGCGACGCCCTCCTCGGCACCTTCACCGCCGATCCCGGGTTCCTCGGCAACCGGTACCTGCCGGCGCGCGGGAGCGTGCTCGGTGCCGTGCACCCGGCCGCGGCGCAGGCGGCGGTCGTCGTCGTCGACGGGGAGACCCCGGTACGGCTCGACCTCGGCAGCGGGGACCTGGCGCCACTCGGACCGGCGACGGGCGGGCCGTCGCCCGAGGTGCCGGGACCCACCGAGCGGCTCGCCGTGAGCGGGGACGGGCGTCGCGTCGCCGTGCTCGGTCCCGGCGACGCCGGCGCCGACTGCGACCTCGCGAGCGGCAGGGACTCGGGGTGCGGGCGGGCGGTCGTGCTCGACGCGACGAGCGGGCGGCTGCTCCTCGGGCCCCTCACGCTCCCGTTCGCCGCCGGCCAGGCCGCGCTCGACCACGACGGCGCGCTGCTGGCCGTCGCCGGCGGCACCGACGGCGGCCTCGTCGTCCACCGCGTGGCGGACGGGGCGCGGACGGGCGCGGTCGACGGGTCCGTCCCGGTCGACGACGACCCCTGGCTGGGCGACGCCGCCGCCGTCGCCTTCGACGCCGACGGCAGGATCTGGCTGGGCTCCCTCGGGACGCGGCTGCGGGTGCTGGACGCGGAGGCCCTCGAGGTCGTGCGGACCGTCGACGTGCCCCCGCGCACGACGAACCAGCACCTCGTGGTGCTCGGGGAGGTCGTCGTCGGCGGTGGGAACGCCGGTCTCGTCGCGGTCGACGGGGCCGGGGTGCGGTGGCAGCAGGACCTCCGCGGCACCCACCCGGACCCCTGCCCGGCGCTCACCGCGTCCGAGGCGCACACCGCCGTCTGGTGCGGGAGCCACTTCGGACGGATCGAGCAGTTCGACCTCGGGACCGGGGCGCCGACCGGTGCGGACCTCGACCCGCAGCTCGGCGCCGTCGCGTCGCTCGGGGTCACCGCCGACGCCCGTGAGCTCGTCGCGTTCGGCGGCGAGGTGCCCGTCGTCTCCCGCTGGCGTCTCGACGGCAGCGGTCCCGTGGCATCGCTCGTCGCCGAGGGTCACGCGCTCGCCGACGGCTACGACCCCTCCGGTGCGCCCGCCCTGCTGGTGTCGGACCGGGACAGCGGTACGGACTCAAGCAGCGACTTCCGCCTCTTCTCCCTGTGGGACCCCGGCGCGGACCGCGAGGTCAGTCGGCTCGACGTGGTCCGCGCCGCGTCCATGGAGGGCGTCGGCTGGCTCGGGCGGGGGACGCTGGCCGGTATGCGGCTGCCGCAGCTGCGTTTCGGCTGGATCGACGTGGAGACGGGCGAGCTCGCGCCCGGCGAGGAGATCGGCCCCGAGTGCGACCACCTATGGGCCTCCGGCGACGGGCACCGCGGGTACTGCGGCTTCCTCGACGGCGACGTGTGGACCCTCGACGCCGCCACGCGGCGCCGCACGGGACCGGTCATCTCCTCCCACGGCGAGGTGCGGTCGGTCTCCGCCACCGCAGGGGGCGACCTCGTCGTCGTCACGGCAGTCACGAGCGAGGGAGCGACGACGACCGTCCACGACGGGCCGAGCGGTCGCGTCGTCGCCGGACCGTCCGTCGGTCCGAGCCTCACGAGCGTGAGCCCGCGCGGGCTGCTCGCAGGCGCCACCGGTGGTGACGTCGGCCTCTACGACCTGCGCACCCTCGAGCGCCTCGCCGACCTCCCCGGTGCCCGCGGCGAGGTCAACAGCCTCCAGTTCAGCCGCGACGGCGCGATCCTCCTCGCGACGTCGAACGACCAGACGGTGTCGGTGTACGACGTCGCGACCGGTCGTCGGCTGGGGGACCCGATCCCGACGGACGCCCCGCTCAGCTACCCCGGGTACCTCCGTCCGGACGGCCGGGCGATCGCGGTGACCGACGAGCGCGGGGTGGTCGTGTGGGACCTCGACCCGGCACGGCACCGCGCGGCCGCGTGCCAGGTGGCCGGGCGCAACCTCACGCGCGCCGAGTGGGCGGCGCACCTCGGTGCGGTCGGGCCCTACCGCGCCACGTGTCCCGGACTGCCGGTGGACCCCTCGCCCGGTGAGGGCGTCGACGCACGACCGTGACGGGACGATCGAGGACGGCGCAGGCAGGCCGCCGCCGAGCGACGACCTGCCTGCGCGAGCGGCCGTGTCAGCCGCGGGCCTCCGCGTCCCGCACGTCCGCGCGGGCACGGCGGACGAGCCGGTATCCGGTCAGCACCATGGGCGCCCAGCACACCGCGCCGAGGGCGAGGCCGAGCGGGCCCGGCACGACGAACGGCACGATCATCGCGCCGAGCGAGCCGGGCACGAGCCACCACGGCAGCACGCCGGCCCGGGCGAGACCCGCGAAGAGCACCGGCATGCCGAGCAGGGGCAGCAGCCGGCCGCTCTGCAGCCACGTCAGCATCCACACGTCCGTCCCGACGGCCTCGAAGACGCGGACGGCGTCGGTCACGGGCAGCTCGGCGCCGAGGGCGGCGAGGTACCAGTCGGACAGCAGGAGGCCGCCGATCTGGAAGGCCCCGACGGCCGTCATGAGAGCGCCGACGGTGGTGAGCGCCCGCCCGCGCCGGCCGCGGACGAGCGTGAGGGCCGCGAGGGCGCCGAAGGCGATGAACAGCCAGCCGTAGTGGAACAGCCCGGCCGACAGGGCGGTCAGCGCGGGGTCCGCCGCGAGCGACTCGATGTACGCGGCGGGGCTGTCGTCGGCCTGCGGCGGGGACGTCGCCGTCGCGCCGAGCATGAGGAGCGGGGCGAGGAGCAGGCCGGCGCCGCCGGGCGGCGCGAGCCGGGCGAGGGCGCCCTGCGGTCGTGCGGTGGCCCGCTCGTCGCGGACGCTGGGCATCGAGGTGGTGCTCACGAGGAACCTCCTGGGTCGGTGCCGCTCCGGTCGGTGCGGCGTCGGGGACGACTCTGTCCGCGCCCGTCTCGCGGCGGATCGGACGCGGAGCCCGACCTGGCTCGTCCCCGGACACGACCCCGCCGACCGGCGGGTCCTCCCGGGGGAGGACCCGGACGTGGCCCGTCGGGCCCTACCGTCACGGCGTGCCCCCCGCCGTCCTCGCCCGCCCGTCGGTGCGACGCGCCCTCGCCGTCCTCCTGCCCCTCGCAGCGGTCGCGGTCGCCCTCGTGGAGTCGGCCGCCGACCAGCGGGTCACCGCGCTGGGGCCTGGCAGCGTGCTCGTCGCGCTCGCCCTCGGCGCGGGTGTCGCGGTCGCCGTCGTCCTGCCGGTGGTCGGAGCGTTGCTGCAGGTCGCCCTCTTCCCCGTCCCCTCGCTGCTCCTCGACTCGCCCGGACCCGGCGGCGCACAGCTCATCGTGCTGCTCGCCTGCCTGCTGTGGGCGGGCTACCGCGCCACGGTGCGGCGTTCCGCGGTCGTGTACGGCCTCGCGGTGCTCGTCCCCGCCGTCACGCTCGTCGTCGCGGGGGAGTCGGCGTGGGAGTTCCTCTTCTTCGCCGTCATCCTCGGCCTCGGCTGGGGCATGGGCCTGCTGCTTCGGCGCGAGCGCGCGCGGAGCCTGCAGCTGGCGGACCTCACCGCCCAGCTGCGTGCGGAACGCGCCCACCGCGAGCGGCAGGTCGTCGAGGAGGAGCGCGCCCGCATCTCCCGGGAGCTGCACGACGCCGTCGCGCACACGATGAGCGTCATGACGCTGCAGGTCGGCGTCGTCCGGCGCCGGCTCGCGGACCGGCCCGTCGAGCGGGACGCGCTCGCGGGCGTCGAGGACCTCGGTCGCCGCGGCGTGGAGGAGCTCCGCCGGGTCGTCGGGCTCGTCCGCACCGGCGACGCCGACGCGCTCGCCCCCGCACCGTCCCTGTCCCGGCTCGACGACCTCGTCGCGGAGCTGCGCGCCACCGGGACCGACGTCCGCGTCGCCGTCGAGGGGGAGCCGGCGCGCTCGCTGCCGCCCGCCCTCGACGCGTCGGCGTTCCGGGTGCTGCAGGAGGCGACGCACAACGCGCTCCGCCACGCCCCGGGCTCGCCCATCGGGGTCGTTGTGCGCTGGGATGGCGACGGCCTGTGCCTCGAGGTCGTCGACGACGGACCGGCCCGGCCGCTGCCGGGCGGGTCGCGGGCCTCCGACGGTTCCGGTGGGCACGGGCTCGTCGGGATGCGCGAGCGGGTGGCCCTCTTCGGCGGCCGCCTGGAGGCCGGACCGCGCCGCGACGGCGGGTTCGCCGTCCGCGCCTCCCTGCCGGTGCCCTCGTGACCGGCGAGGGGCGGACGGTCCGCGTCGTCGTGTGCGACGACGAGGCGATGGTGCGCGCCGGGCTGCGCATGCTCCTCGACGGCGAGGACGACATCGAGGTCGTCGGGGAGGCGGTCGACGGTCTGCAGGCCGTCGAGGTCGTGACGCGCCTGCGTCCGGACGTCGTCCTCATGGACGTGCGGATGCCGCGTCTCGACGGACTCGCGGCCGCCGCCCGGCTGCGGGCCGAGGGGTCCGCCGCGCGGATCGTCATCCTCACGACCTTCGACGACGACCCGGTCGTCGACGCCGCCCTCCGCCAGCTCGTCACCGGCTTCCTCCTCAAGTCGTCCTCGCCCGAGCGGCTGCTCGAGGCCGTCCGCGAGGCGGCCGCCGGCAGGGGCGTGCTCGACCCCGCCGTCGTGCCGCGGGTCGTCGAGGCCTACGCAGCGCGGCCCGCCGCCGCGCCCGCGTCACCCCTGCTCGAGCGGCTGACACCCCGGGAGACCGACGTCCTGCGCCTCGTGGCGCGCGGCCTGTCGAACGCGGAGGTGGCCGCCCGGCTCTACCTCGGCGAGACGACGGTGAAGACCCATCTGGGACGGGTGCTCGACAAGCTCGGCGCGCGCGACCGCCCGCAGGTCATCGCGCTGGCGTACGAGCACGGGCTCGTCCGGGCCGGGGAGCCGAGGGAGTGAGCCGGTAGCGCGTCACCCACAGCCTGGGGAGCACCTCGACGTCGTCGACGCGTGCGAAGCCGAGGCGCTCGTACAGTGCGCGGGCGGGGGCGTTGCCGCTGCCGGTGGAGACGCTGACGTCGCGGCTGCCGGCGAGGTCGATGACGTGGCTCACGAGTCGGGTGCCGATGCCGCCACGGTGCGCGGCGGGGGAGACGACGAGGCGGTCGACGTCGACGAGCGCGTCCGTGGCCGACCAGGCGACGGCGCCGAGGAGGTGGTCGTCACCCAGTGCGCCGAGCCAGTGGAGCGGGGCCGCGCGGAGGGCGTCGAGGCACTCGTGGAGCGCGGGGATGCGGTCGTCGCCGAGGAGCTGCGCCTCGACGGCGTAGGCCTCGCGCTGGAGCACGAGCAGGCTGTGGGCGACTGCCTCGTCGGTGGTGGGCCGGAGCTCCCGCAGGTGCACGGCGGTCAGTATCGGGGCCGGCCGTTGAGGGGGTGCGGACGTCGTCCACATCGTCCAGTGTCCCCCTCGCAATCGAACGTATGTTCGAGTAGAGTGGTCGCAGGAGCAAGGGGGTCGACATGGGTCCGTGCGAGGGCGAGGAGTCGCAGTCGACGCTGCGTGCGCGCCTCGGGCGGCTCCGTTCGGCTCTTGTCGACCTCGCCGACGCGGTGGAGGAGGGTGCGGCGTGGCAGGTGACGGACCGCGAGGTGCTCGATGCGATCCCCGAGCTCGCGCGGTCGCGGGCGTTGCTGGAGTCGGTGCACCTGCGCCTGGTGCGCGAGGTGGACCAGCGGGGGGTGGCGGAGGCGTCACCGGTGGCGACGTCGCCGGAGGGGTTCCTGCGGACGGCGTGCCTGGTTGGTCCTTCGCAGGCTCGTCGGGACGTGGCGGCCGCGCGGGCGCTGGCGCCGGGGGAGCCGTTGGCGCCGTTCGCTGGTGCCCTGGCGGAGGGTCGCTGCACGCGGGCGCACGTCGACACGGCGGTGCGGTGCCTGGACCGGATCCCGCAGCACGTGCTGGACCGCGAGGGCGCCGGCGAGAAGGTGGCCGCCTACCTCCTGCTCGCGACGAGCGACGCGAGCCCGTTGGACCTCGAGCGCGCGTGCCGGCACCTGCTGGCGACGCTGGCGCCGGAGCGGGCGGATGCCTTCGACGCGGAGTCGGTGAACCGGCGCTTCCTCGACCTCGCCACCGACGCCACCGGGATGACGGTGGGTCGGTTCCAGCTGGACCCGGTCACCGGGGCGGCGCTGCGCGCGGCGTTGAACCGCTGGTCCGGCCCCGACCCGACGGGTGAGGCGGGCGACGGTCCTCGGCGGGCGTCGGTGCCGGGGCGCGGCGAGTGCGCGGACGGGTGCCTGCCGGGTGCGGACGGGGAGCGGGACCGGCGCCAGCCGCGGCAACGCCGCGCGGACGCCCTCGCGCACCTGGTGGAGACGGCGCTCGGCGTCGCGCACCCGCGCCGCGGGGAGCGCCCCCGGGTCGTCGTGCACGTCACCCCCGAGCAGCTCGCCGACCACCGCCACCGTGCCTCGGCCGGCCCGGTCGGGCTCGCCGAGGTGGAGGGCGGGGACCCGATCCCGCCGTGGGCGACCCGCCGGCTCGCGTGCGACGCAGTGTTGCAGCGGATCGTCGACAGCCCGAGCGCCGGGCCGCTCGACGTGGGCCAGGAGGAGCGCCTCGCAACCCTCACCCAGCGTCGGGCGCTCGCCGGCCGCGACCAGGGGTGCGTGATCCCCGGCTGCGGCGCGGCGCCGGCGATCTGCGACGCCCATCACGTCGTGCACTGGGCCGACGGCGGCCCGACTGACCTCGCGAACCTGCTCCTGCTGTGCCCGGGCCACCACACCGCGGTGCACGCCGGCACGTGGGCGGTCGCGATCGACGAGGCCCAGCAGGTGACCGTCACCCCACCCCGGTGGGTCGACCCGCAACGACGACCCCGACCCGCGTGGCGGCAACGCGCGAGCCGCCTCTGGCGCGACACCGCTCCGCCGGACCGGCCGCCGAACGAACCTGACCGTGGCACCTCTGGTGACGTCGTGGACGACGACGACATGTTCGGCGTGCACGAGCACACGTGGCCTGCCGGTGTGCGCGAGGCGACGGCAACGCGAACGTAACGATCCCGAGACGCCGGTGACACCGCCGGCCGCTTGGCTGGCGCCGACCCACCCCCACGGTGGGGCGCTCCTAGGGTTCCGCTCCCCGCCGGGAGGCTGGTCCGAGAGGGGCACGTGACGCCGGCCGCCGGCGCCGCGCCACGGCGGGACAAAAGCCCGGGAGACCCGAAGGACGCGACGGACGAGGTCCGCCGCCGACGCGAGGAGTCTCCTGTGGGCGCCTTCCACCGCCACCACCCGCACCCCGACGGCCACCACCCCGGCGCCGCACCCGGCCACGAGCACTACGGCCCCGAGGCGCGCTACGCGGTCGAGGCCGAGTCGACGCTGCCGCTCAGCAAGTGGCAGGAGGAGATCGACCGCGGGCTCGAGCTCGGGCTGCCCGGCGCCGACTCCATCGTCGACAAGCGCATCCCCACGTTCTCCCGCGGCGAGCTGCCCCACTTCGCCGGCATCAACACGTTCCTCAAGGCCCCGTACGTGGAGGACGTCCGCCGTGCCGGCGACTACGACGTCGCCGTCCTCGGGGTTCCCTTCGACGGCGGCACCACCTACCGCCCCGGCACGCGGTTCGGACCGCAGGGCATCCGCAGGATCTCCGCCCTCTACGGCCCGTACAGCTTCGAGCTCGGCGTCGACCTGCGCGAGACCATCACCATCGGCGACCTCGGGGACGTCTTCACCATCCCGGGCAACATCGAGAAGACGTTCGACCAGGTGTCGAAGGCCGTCGGGCACGTCTTCGCCTCCGGGGCGTTCCCCGTCGTGCTCGGCGGCGACCACTCCATCGGCTACCCGACGACCCGGGGCGTCGCGGAGCACCTCGGCGGCAACCTCGGGATCATCCACTTCGACCGCCACGTCGACACCCAGGAGACCGACCTCGACGAGCGGATGCACACCACCCCGTGGTTCCACGCCACGGACATCCCCAACGTGCCGCCGAAGAACCTCGTCCAGATCGGCATCGGCGGCTGGCAGGCCCCCCGCCCCGGGGTGCAGGTCGGCCGGGAGCGCGGTACGACGATCATGACCCTCACCGACGCCGTCGACATGGGTATCGAGGCCGCCGCCGAGCGCGCGCTCGAGGTCGCGTGGGACGGCGCCGAGGCCGTGTGGCTGTCGTTCGACGTCGACTGCCTCGACGCCGCGTTCGTGCCCGGCACCGGCTGGCCCGAGCCCGGCGGGTTCCTCCCCCGCGAGGTCCTGAAGTTCATCCAGATCATCGCCGACGCCCGGCCGCTGGCCGGGATCGAGGTCGTGGAGTGCTCCCCGCCCTACGACAACGCCGAGATCACCGCGCTGATCTCCACCCGGGTCATCTGCGACACGTTGGGCTGCCTCGTGCGCTCCGGCCACCTCCCCAAGGGCCGCGCCTAGACCCCTCCTCCCACCCCGGCGCCACCGACCGCGCAAGGAGTCATCGTCATGATCATCCTCGGAGTCGCGCTCACGGTCGTGGCCGTCCTCGTCGTCGGGCTCGTCGTGGCCCGACGCGTCGACGGCGACACCACCAACTTCCTCGTCGCCGGCCGGGCCCTGCCCCTGCCGCTGGCGGCGGCCGGGCTCATGGGCCAGGCCGTCGACTCGAACGCGACGCTGGGCAACACCGACCTCACGGCGTCGTTCGGGTTCTGGGCCGGCGCGTCCCTGCCGCTCGGGCTCGCGCTGTGCCTGCTGCTCACCGGCATCTTCTTCGCGCCGCGCATGAACCGCATGCGCCTGTACACCCTCGGCGACTTCTACCGGCGCCGCTACGGCCGCCTCGTGGAGGTCCTCAGCTCCGTCCTCATGGTCGTGAGCTTCGGCATCCTCCTCGCGGGCAACCTCGTGGCGGGCGGGCTCATCCTCGACCGGTTCCTCGGCACGGGCTACGCGCTCGGCGTCGTCCTGCTCGTCGCGGTGATCCTCACCTACACCGTCGCCGGCGGCATGATCTCCGACGCGTACACCGCCGCCCTGCAGATGATCATCACGCTGGTCGCGGTGGTCGCGCTCTTCCTGTGGGTCGCCACGACGTACGGCATCTCGATCCCCGAGGGCATGGGGCCGTTCGACCTCGGCCAGCTCACCGACCCCGCGCAGGGCGCCCCCATCAACTGGGGGACGCTGTTCGCGCTCGCGCTCGGCGACATCGTCGCGCTCGACTTCATGCAGCGGATCTTCTCCGCGGGCAGCCCGTCGATCGCCCGTCGCGCGTGCTTCGTCGGGGCTGCCGGGACTGCGTTCGTCGGCGTCCTCTACGCCCTCATCGCGCTGTCCGCGGGCACCGCCGTGGACCCCGCCGACGGCCCGGTCCTCTTCACGATCATCACGGACGCGGCGCCGATCGGTCTCGCCATCCTCGTCCTGTCCGGGATCATCGCCGCGTCGTGCTCGACGGCGAACGGGGCCGTGCTCGGTACCGCGTCCGTCATCACGCGCAACATCGTCGGCCAGCGCCGCCTCGGCACCGGCCACGGGCACACCGACACCCAGCTCCGCCTCGTGCGGCTGTTCATGCTCCCGGTCGTCGGGATCGGCATCCTGCTCGCCATCCAGGTGCCGCAGACCGGGATCCTCCTCACCCTCGCGTTCGACGTCATGGGCGCGTGCCTGCTCGTTCCGTTCGCGCTGGGGGTCTACTGGGCCCGCTCGACGCCCGCGGCCGCCCTCGCGGCGATCCTCACCGGGGCGGTCGTGCGCCTCACGACGTTCGTCCTCACCCCGACGATCTACGGGGCACCGAACGACCTGCTGTACGTGCCGAACTCGTTCGTCACGGCCGGGTTCGACGGCTACCCGGTCTTCCTCGCCACGGGCGCCTCGCTCGTCGTCTTCGTCGTGACGGCGCTGCTCACCACGCCCCGGCCGGAGCTGCACGACGTCGAGGGCATCGGCGCGCGCGAGGAGATCGACCTGCGGGTGCCCGCCGCGCGGCAGGCGGAGGGCGTGCCGGCCGGGCAGGCGTGAGCACCCCTCAGAAGTCGAAGAGGTTCGCCCGCACCCCGCCGTCCCCGTACTCGCTCCGCAGCACGCCGCGGCGCCGCAGCACCGGCACGAGGTCGTCGAGCATCCGGTGGACGGTCGTCGGGTGGAGGTCGCCGGACAGGATCCAGCCGTTGTTGCCGGCGTCGTCGCCCATCCCCTCGACGTAGTCGGCGAGCTCCTCCGCCGTGCCGACGAACCCCGTCCGGTCCGCCAGGCGGCCCTTCCGCGCCTTCCGGGTCAGCACCTCGCGGAGCGTGTCCCGACCCAGCTCGCCGTCCCTGCCGAGCAGCCCGCGGATCGTGCCCTGCGACACGTGGTCCCCGAACGCCGACGCGGGCACCGGCTCGTCGAGCGGCAGGCGCGTCAGGTCGGTCTCGAGGTCGCTCGACTGCCCGACGGCGATGCGGAGCAGGTCCGCCTCGCTCGGGTGCCGGGACGCCTCGACGACGCGGTCCGCCTCCTCCGGGCTCGCCACGATCTCCGGCTTCACGACGAACAGGACGCGGATGTCCTTGTCGCTGCGCCCGGCGGCCGCGGCGGCGTCGAGGACACGGCGCCGGTAGGCGCGGACGCTGTCGACGTCGAGCGGGGCGAGGGCGAGCTGCACGTCGGAGTGGGCGCCGGCGAACGCGAGCCCGCGCGGTGACCCGCCGGGAGAGACCACCACCGGGTCGTCGCCGTCCGCGAACGGCACGGCGTTGAGCGGGCCGGCGACGTCGAAGTACTCGCCGCTGTGCCGGAACGCGTCGATCCGGTCGCCGTCGGCGAACCGCCACGTCCCCTCGTCGGCGACCAAGGCGCCGTCGCCCCACGAGTGCCACAACCGCCTGACGACGCCGACCCACTCCTCGGCCCGGTCGTAGGCGGCGTCGTGCGGCAGCGGGGCGGCGCCGACGTGCCGGGCGCTGCCGACGTCGGTGACGACGTTGAGCCCGAACCGGTACCCCGACAGGTGCTGCAGCGTCGCCGCCTGCCGCGCCGCGAGGTACGGCGGGGTGATGCCGGCGTTCACCGTCGGTGCGAGGCCGATGTGCGAGGTGACGTCGAAAAGGTACGGCGCGAGCAGCAGCGGGTCGTGCTTCGGTCCGCCGTAGGCCTCGCGGACCCGCAGGTCGAGGGTCTCCGGGTTCCCGAGCGACACCGCGTCCTCCATGATCACGAGGTCGAGCCCCGCCTGCTCGAGCTCGCGGACCGCCTGCTGGTACAGCCGCGGCTCCTGCCAGCGGTACCCCCAGCGGTGGTCCTCGCGGCCCCAGCCCTGCGGGCCGAACCCGCGGGAGAAGAACCAGCCGAGGTGCTGCAGTCGTCCCATGCTCCTGCTCCTGGGGGTCAGGCCGCGGGCGCGGCGGTGAGGGCGTCGCGGACGGCGGCGAGGCCGCGGGCGAGGTCGGCGACGACGTCCGCGACGTCCTCGATCCCGACGGACAGCCGCAGCGTCCCGTCGTGGACGCCGGCCGCGGCCCGCTCCGCCGACGTGCGGTGCGCGTGGGTGGTCGACGCCGGGTGCAGGACGAGCGTGCGCACGTCCCCGAGGTGCGTCATGTGGCTGACGAGCGCGAGGGCGTCGACGAACGCCCGCGCGGCGTCGGTGCCGCCGGCGAGCGTGACGGTGAACACCGAGCCCGCCCCCCGCGGCAGGTACTGCTGCGCGAGCGCGTGCGACGGGTGACCCGGCAGGCCCGGGTAGCCGACGTCGACGACGTCGGGTTGCGCGTGCAGCCACTGCGCGACGGCGAGCGCGTTGCGGCTGTGCTGCGCGACCCGCAGCGACAGCGTCTCGACGCCCTGCTGGAGGAGGAACGCGTGGACGGGCGAGATCGTCGGGCCGAGGCGGGCGGCGACGAGGTCGCGCGTGAAGCGGGCGTAGGCCGCGTCGCCGTGCGCGTCGGTCCACGAGGAACCGCGCAGCAGCGCCGACGGCTCGTGCAGGTGCGGGTGCATGTCCGCCCGGCGCGCCCACGCGTGGTCGCCACCGACGACGACGACCCCGCCGAGCGAGGCGCCGTGCCCGGCGAGGAACTTGCTCGCGGAGTGCACGACGACGTCGGCGCCGTGCTCGAGCGGGCGCAGCAGGTACGGCGTCGCGAGGGTGTTGTCGACGACGAGGGGGAGCCCGTGCTCGTGGGCGAGGTCGGCGAGCGCGGCGAGGTCGTGGAGGTCGTTCGACGGGTTGGGGATCGACTCGACGAAGAGCGCCCGGGTCGTCGGCCGGATCGCCCGTCGCCACGCCTCGACGTCGGTGGGGGTGTCGACGAAGTCGGTACCGATGCCGAAGCGGGAGAAGTTGTCACGGAACAGCCCCCGCGAGCCCTCGTAGAGGCTCGCGCTGCTCAGCAGGCGGTCGCCGGCGGCGAGGACGCCGAGGAGGGCGACGGTGACGGCGGCCTGCCCGGACCCGACGAGGATCGCGTCGTCGCCGCCCTCGAGGGCAGCGAGACGTCGCTCGAGAGCGGTGTGGGAGGGGTTGCCGACGCGGGAGTACGTGTAGCCGTCGTCGTCGCCGGCGAACCGGGCGGCGGCGGTGTCGAAGCTGTCGAAGACGAAGCCCGCGGTGAGGTGGATGGGCGGGATGCGCGCGCCGGACGCGGCGTCCGGGTCGGCGCCGGCGTGGACCTGGTCGGTCGCGAAGCCGCGCGGCTGGGGACGAGGCGAGGGGAGCGGTCGGGGACGGGGGGACTCGGGCACGGATGGGCCTTCCACGGGGCGCGGGCACGACGACGGTGCCGCAGCGCAGGTCTGCGAGGGACGGGTCGGCGACAGCGCGCGGCTGGGGCCGCGGTGCCGGCAGGCGGCTCAGGCCTGACAGGACTCCGTCGCCCGCATCGCCGCCTCGACCCGCACCCGGTGCGACGTGCGGGTGGTGACGACCTCGGTCGTGGTGCGCATGGACTCCTCCATCGGCCGTGGCGGGAGCACCTTCCCCGGAGGGTGGTTGCTGCGGCGTCGACGAGCCACGTCTCTCGGCCGCTCTGGATGGGTGCGACGAGGGAACCGCACGGTCCGGGCGGGTGTCAACGGGCGCGTGGCGCACGTCACCCGCCCGGGCGCCCGCCCAGCCGCCCGGCGTGTGTCGTCCCGGTCGTCAGGCAGGGACGGGCACCGGTCGCGACCCCTCGAGCGTGATGACGTGGACCCCGAGCAGGCGCGTGCCGGAGGCGCAGGCGGCGACGGCCGCGCGAGCCCACAGCTCGTCGTCGGCCCGCACGCTCAGGCCCTCGGGCTCCGTGTGCGCTCGGCGAGCGTGAGCCCGGGCGGGATGTCACCGACGACGACGGGCACGCGCAGCCGCGCGTCGTCGTCGCACAGCAGCACCGCGATCGCGCCGCCGTGCCGGTCGCGCTCGAGCACGACGAGGTCGAGCACGTCGGCGACGAGGGTGGGCTCGGTGAGCGAGCGCTCGTCGACGTCCGGGGGCAGGTCCTCGAATCCCGTGCCGGGAGCCTGGCCACAGTTCGTCCGACGACGTGCGAGGACCTGCGTCCGACGCCCGACGCGACCACGATGACCGGGTGAGCAGCCCCACCCGCACCGACCTCGTCCGTGCGCTCCTCGACGCCCACGGCACGACGTACGCGGCCGAGGCGGGCATCCGGCTCAAGGACACGCCGTCGCCCTTGTTCCGGCTCCTCGTCCTCGCGAACCTCCTGTCGGCGCGGATCGACGCCGGCATCGCCGTCGCGTCCGCACGGGCCCTGTCCTCGGCGGGCATGAGGACACCGAAGGCGATGGCGGAGGCGACGTGGCAGGAACGCGTCGACGCTCTGGGCGAGGGTGGGTACCGCCGCTACGACGAACGCACCGCGACGATGCTCGGCGACACCGCCGAGCTCGTGCAGGAGCGCTGGCGCGGCGACCTGCGCCGCATGCACGGCTCCGCCGACGACGTCCAGGGACTGCGTCGGCTGCTCGAGGAGGTGCCCGGCATCGGCCCGACCGGCTCGGCCATCTACTGCCGCGAGGTGCAGGGCGTCCGGCCCGAGGTCGCCCCGTTCCTCGACGACCGCGTCCTCGACGGCGCCCGCGCGGTCGGGCTCCCCGACGACGCGGACGCCCTGGCCGGGCTCGTGTCCCCCGACGACCTGCCGCGGCTCGCCGCCGCGTGCACCCGCGTCACGCTCGACGACGGCGCCGCGGACCGGGTGCGCGACGCCGCCGCGTGAGCCCGCCGGCTCAGACCCCGGCCTCCTCGAGCAGCCGAAGCCACACCTCGCTCATCGTGGGGAACGACGGCACCGCGTGCCGCAGCCGCGACAGGGGAACCTCGCCGACGACCGCGACGGTGGCGGAGTGGAGGAGGTCGGCGACGTCCTGGCCGACGAACGTCGCGCCGAGCACGACGTCACGGGCGGCGTCGACCACGAGGACGGCGCCGCCGCGGTAGCCGGCGGGGGAGTGCAGGTAGCTGCCGGCGGTCGACATGTCGTGCTCGAGCACGCGGACCTCGTGCCCGGCGTCGCGGGCCTGTGCCGCCGTGAGGCCGACGGCGGCGACCTCGGGGTCGGTGACGACCACCTGCGGGACGGCGGCGTGGTCGGCCCACGCGGTCGTCGGCGGCTCCCCGCCCCGGGCGCGGGCGACGATCGCGTCGGCGGCGACACCGCCCTGGTACTTGCCCTGGTGGGTGAGGAGCACGCGGCCGTTGACGTCACCGATCGCGTACAGCCACGGTGCCCGCTCGCTGCGGAGGGTGTCGTCGACGGGCACCGCCAGGCCGGGTTCGAGACCGACGACCTCGAGGCCGAGCGCGTCGGTGCGCGGCCGTCGTCCAGCGGCGACGAGGACCTCGTCGGCGACGACCTCCCCGTCGGCGAGGGTCACGGTGACCGTCCCGTCGGCATCGCGCGCGACCCGACGGACATCGGCCCCGAAGCGGACGTCGACGCCGTCCTCCGTGAGCGCCTCGGTGAGCAGCCGCCCGGCGACCGGCTCCAGGCGCGGGAGGAGGGCGTCGCCCCGCTCGAGGAGGGTGACCGACGACCCGAGCCGCGTGAACGCCTGCGTCATCTCGAGCCCGACGACGCCCGCGCCGATGACGACGAGCCGTTCGGGCACGCGGCGTGCGGACGTCACGTCACGGCTCGTCCACGGGGCGGCGTCCCGCAGGCCCGGCACGTCCGGGACGGCGGCCGCCGAGCCGGTCGCGAGGACGACGGCGTGCCGGGCGGTGAGACGCGTCGTCCCGCCGTCGCTCCCGCGCACCTCGACGACGCGTTCACCGACGAGACGGCCCTCGCCGCGCACGAGCCGCACCCCCTTGCCGTCGAGCCACGGCACCTGCCCCGAGTCGTCGTAGCCGGACACGGCCTCGTCGCGGAAGGCGAGGACGGCGTCCGCGTCGAGCGGTCCCGTCACGGCCTGCGCCGCACCTGGCACCCGCAGGGCCGCGTGCCGGGCGTGGCCGGGGCGCAGCAGCGCCTTGCTCGGGATGCACGCCCAGAACGAGCAGTCCCCGCCGACCCGCTCGACCTCGACGACGGCGGTCTCCATGCCGTGGTCGGCGAGCCTGCCGGCCGCGACCTCCCCGGCGGGGCCGGCCCCGACCACGACGCAGTCGACCTCGACGTCTGCCTCCGCCCCTGCCTCGTCCTGCTCTCGCCCGTCCGTCATCGTCGTCCTCCTGTCGTCGGGTCCCCGGCGGTCGCGAACGTGCCGGCCGGCCAGGGTGCCCCGGCCCGGCGCTGCAGGCCCGGGGCGGGCGGCAGCGCCCGTGGTCGGAGGACACCAGGCGGCACGCCGAGCACGCACGTCGGGGCGAGTCCTCGCCACGGGTCGAGCGACCGCCACCCCGGCCAGGCAGCGGCGACGTCCTCGGTGACCGCGCTCAGCCCGCCGGCCCAGTGGACCGTGTCCGCCACGGCGGCCGTGCACAACGCCAGGCCGCCGCCGTCGCGCAGCGCCCGCCGCGTCGCCGCCACGACGGCCGGGTCGTCGTGCAGGGGCCGTGCCCGTCGCATGGGCACGGTCCACGCGACGACGAGCGACGGTCCCTCGTCGGGTGTGGCCCCGTCGGCCAGCACGTCGGGGTCGACGCGGACCGCGTCCGCGGACGGGCGCCGCCAGTACGCGGCGTCCGGCGCCCCGCCGCCCAGCACGACGTGCCACGCGCACAGCCACGTGAGGCGACCGGCCCCGTCGGACACGGGCACCGCGCGACTCGCCGAGGCCGGCGGCTCGTCGAGGAGCGCGAGCCACGCGACGGCGTCAGGCACGGGTCCCCGCGGGCCGCTCGACGACCCAGTCGCGGCGCACCTGCCGGGTCACCTCGCGCAGCGACCGGCGCAGCTCGTCCGCGCCGGGTCGCCCGAGGTACCAGTAGCCGTTCCACGTCTCGTGGACGATGCCGTCGGGACGCACGACCGCGACCGTCGGCACGTACGGGTCGTGGACGGTGTCCGTCCACTCGCGGAGGTCGAGCGTGGTCTGCAGCACGCGTGTCGGGTCCGCGAGGAACGTCCACGTCGCGTCGAGCCCCGCGCGGTAGGCCGCCTGCACCTCCGGCGGTTCGACGCTGACGGACACCAGCCGCGCGTACGCGACCCCGAGCTCCCCGGCGAACGGCAGGAGCACCCGGCGCAGGTAGGTCCGGTCCTTCGGGCAGAACCAGCCGCGGTGCAGGTGGAGGACGAGCGGGTCCCCGCCCGGCAGGTCGAGCAGGCGCCGCGGGTACCCGTCGGAGTCGAGGAGCGTGAGGTCGGGCAGGCGCGCCCCGGGCCGCAGGGCGCCGGTGTCGGACGACGGTGTGGTCACACGTGCTCCTTCGCGAGGGGGACGGCGGCGGGGGAGGACCGGTCGGCCGGGGCGGGGACGGGCAGGAGGCGCAGCGCCACCGGTGGGACGGCGAGCACGGTGAGGAGGCCCCCGAGGGTGAGGGCCGCGGCCTGGGCGCCGTCGAGGAGCCCCGACTCCTGCCCGAGGGTCCCGGCGACGACGAGCAGCGGGAGCGACACCGCCTGCAGGAGCCCGGCGGCGACGCGCTCGCGCGGCGCGAGGTCGGTGCGCAGGAGCGCCGGCACGGTGCGCACGAGCAGGAGCCCGACGACGACGACCGGCACGAGCACGGCGGCGGACGGGTCGACGGCGAGCCCGCGGACGTCGAGCGACGCCCCGGCGGCCACGAAGAAGACCGGGGCGAGCAGACCCTGCGCGAGCGCCCGGAGCCCCGACGGCAGCACGGGTCCCTCCCGCATCCCGTGCGGCAGCGCCGCGCGCAGCACGAGCCCGGCGACGAAGGCGCCGAGCACGGCCTCGAAACCCAGCCGGGTCGCGAGCACGACGAGGACGAGCAGGAGCACGACGAGCAGCCGCACCGCCGTCTCGGCGCCGGCCGCAGGCCCCGCCGTCACCGCGCGCCGAAGCGGCGGGACCCGGGCGCCGACCGCCGTCGCGGCGAGCACGACGACGGCGATCGCGGCGAAGGCGACGAGGAGGGTGGCACGCCCCGCGGGACCGCCTCCGCCCATGCCGAAGAGCAGGGACAGCCCGAGGACGGCGGTGATCTCGCCGAGGGACGAGCCGACGAACGCCGCCTGGGCGGCGGGTGTCCCGGCGCGGCCGGCGTCGACCACGACGAGGACGACGAGGCCGAGGGCGGTGCCGGTGAGCGTCACGGCCAGGAGCAGGGCGGCCGGCCCGGCCACGACGCCCGATGCCGCGAGCCCCGCCCCGAGGCTGGCGGCGAGGCCCACGCCGACCCCGGCCGCGAGGAGGGCGCGACGCCCCGTCGGGCCCCGCAGCGTCGTCGGGTCGACCTCGGAACCGGCGAGCAGGAGGAGCACCGCGAGGCCGAGCAGGGACAGGGTCCGTACCGCGTCGTCGACCACGAGGAGCCCGAGGAGCGACGGACCGAGCGCGATGCCGGCGACGAGCTCGAGGACGGGACCCGGCACGAGCCGCGCCGGCACGACCGCGCGCGCGAGCCCGGCGAGCGCCGCCACGACCATGACGACGAGCAGGCCGCTGAGGTCCTCCACGCACGAGGGTGCGGCGAGGACCGCGCGGCGTTACGGACGTCGGGGGTGCCGGGCGGAGAACCGCTCGGTGAGCGCGTCGACCAGCGCCGGGGGAAGGCGGTCGGCGGGCCCGTCCGGCAGGTGCTCGAGGTCGCCGCAGACACGCCGGACCTGGGCGACGTACGTCGCGCAGTCCTCGCACTCGGCGAGGTGCGCCCGCAGGGTGGCAGCCTCGTCCGGGGGCAGCGCCCCCACGAGGTAGTCGGTGACGGCCTCGACGACGTCCTGGCACTCGTCGAGCGCCCACGGCCTCGTCATGACGCCTCCTTCGTCCGGGTCGGCCCGACAGGCCGGGTCTCGAGGATGGCACGCAGCGCGGCCCGCGCCCGGTGCAGGAGCACGCGCTGGTTGGCGGCGGACACCTGGAGCACGGCGCACGCCTCCTCCGCGGTGAGGCCCTCCACGTCGCGGAGCAGGACGACGAGCCGCTGCCGCGGTGGCAGCTGCGACAGAGCCTGGGCGAGCACGGCGCGCGTCTCGGCGCGCTCGGCGGCGTCCTCGGGGTCCTCGTGCCACGGCCGGGGTGCGCCGGCGTCCGTCCAGTGCCGTCGCCACGGGTCCTCGGTGCGGAAGCGGGCCGGGTCGACGCTCGGGCCGCCGTCCTGCTCCGGCAGCAGGACGGTCCGCGCCTCGGTCGTGCCGCGTCGGCGTGCCGTGTAGAGGACGATCCGGAACACCCACGTCCGCAGGCTCGCCTCCGCCCGGAAGCCGTCGAGGCCCTCGACGACGGCGAGCCACGCGTCCTGCACGACGTCCCGGGCGCTCTCGTCGGTCCGCACGCACGTGCGGGCCAGCCTCAGCATGCCCGGCGACCACTGCTCGACGAGGGCGCGGAACGCGGCCTCGTCGCCCGCGAGCAGCCGCTCGACGAGCTCGGCGTCCGGCCGGACGGTGGGCACGTGCTCACGGTAGGTCCGCGGGCGCCACGACGGGAGCCCCCGCGTAACGCCGGCGTCGCCCGCGACACCGGACAGCATGTCGCCCGACGAGACCGTCCAGGCGCGCGACCTGCGCGCGTGCGTCATGAACTGCACCCTCAAGCCGAGCCCCGAGCGCTCGCACACCGCGGGCCTGCTCGCGGTCCCGGTCGGCATCCTGCGGGACCAGGGGGTCGTCGTCGACGAGATCCGCGCCGTCGACCACGACATCGCCCCCGGCGTGTGGCCGGACATGCGCGAGCACGGCGCCCGCAGCGACGACTGGCCGCTGCTCGCCGAGCGCGTGCTGGCCGCCGACATCCTCGTCGTCGGCTCCCCGATCTGGCTGGGGGACAAGTCGAGCGTCGCGACCCGCGTCGTCGAGCGCCTCTACGCCATGTCCGGGCAGCTCAACGCCGCCGGTCAGTACGCCTACTACGGGCGCGTCGCCGGGTGCGTCGTGACGGGCAACGAGGACGGCGCCAAGCACGTCGCGATGAACGTCCTGTACTCCCTCCAGCACCTCGGCTACACGATCCCGCCGCAGGCCGACGCCGCGTGGCTCGGGGAGGCCGGCCCCGGCCCGTCGTACCTCGACGAGGGCTCCGGCGGCCCGGAGAACGACTTCACCCAGCGCAACGCGACGTTCATGGCGTGGAACCTGCTCCACCTCGCGCTGCTGCTGCGACGCAGCGGTGGCTTCCCCGTCGGGGGCAACAGCAGGTCGGCGTGGGACGCCGGGGAGCGGGCCGGGCACCCCAACCCCGAGTACCGCTGACGGAACGGAGCCCGGCCACCCACGCGGGGTGACCGGGCTCCGGTCGCGTGCCGGGACCCGCTCAGGGGAGCAGGCGCTCGCCCTCGCGCACGAGCCACCACGACTCGTCGGCGAAGTCGGCGGGGTCGATGACCCCGCGCGCCTGCGCCCACTCGATGAGCAGCTGGCGGATCTCCTGCTGCTCGTTGTAGACCACCGGGGCCGTCGACACGTGCGGGAAGTTGCCGCCGCCGGAGCGGCGGTAGTTGTTGACGGCGACGACGAAGACGTCGTCGTCGGCGACGGGCGTCCCGTCCGGGTGGACGAGGCGGGTGACGCGCTCACCGACCGGACGGCTGACGTCGAGGTCGTACTCGACGCCCGCGAGCTGGTCGTAGTTGTAGTCCGGCGTGCCGCCGGCGTTCGTGATCGCCTCCGGGTCGACGGCACCGGTCGCGGGGACCTGCGTGAAGTACTTCGCGGAGTACTCGAGGTAGTCCCGCACCTGCGCGCCGGTCATCTCGACGGCCTCGAGGGTGTTGTCGTAGATGTAGAGGCCCGCGATGTCGCGGATCGTGACGTCGCCGGCGGGGAACACGGCCTCGCGGCTGAACGGAGCGGCGATCGACAGCACCGGGGTGTCGTCGTAGGCGGTGCCGTCGAGGGCGGCGTCGACGGTCTCGGTCTGCACCTGCTGGATGAAGTCGAGGATGGCGGTGTCCTCGTAGCGGCTCGTCACCGCGGAGAGCTCCTCGGTCGAGGTCGCGACGACCTGGTTGACGTAGTCGACGGCGGTCTCGTGGTACTCCTGCGTGGCGGCGAGGACGGCCGGGTGCTCCGGGTAGTCGCGGGTGCGCAGCGCGGTCGCGTCCTTCGCGACGACGTCCCACTGGCCGCGGACCTTCTCCAGCGCGATGTCGACGCGGGAGACGGTGGCGCCCCACCGGTAGGGCTGGGTGAGGAGGACCTCCTCGCCGCTCACCTCGTTGACGACGACCTGCGAGGGCGCGTCGCGGTGGGTGTGGCCGACGACCATCATGTCGATGCCGGGGACGGTCCGGGCCACGACGTCGGAGGGGTTCTCCGCGGGCAGCTCGGGGCCGTAGGACGACCCGCCGCCGGTGCCGGCGTGGGAGAGGACGACGACGACGTCGGCCTGGGCGTCGACGACCGGCACCCAGCGCTGCGCGGTCTCGATTATGTCGAGGAACTCGACGCGGCCCTCGACGTTGCCCTTGTCCCAGATCGCCGAGCCGGGCGTCGTGAGCCCGAGGACGCCGACGGTGACGGGCTTGTGGCCGGGCACCTGCACGCGCTGCAGCGTGTAGGGCTGGTGGTACGGCTCGCCGGTCGCGGCGTCGACGACGTTCGCGCCCAGCACGGGGTGCTCCGCGTCGTCCTCGTACGCCTGGAGGAGGTCGAGGCCGTAGTTGTACTCGTGGTTGCCGACGACCTGGGCGTCGTAGCCGATGGCGTCGTAGGCGGCGGCCATCGGGTGCTCGAGGCCGGTCCCGGTGACGGGCTGCTGCTTGGCGTAGAAGTACGTGAGCGGCGTGCCCTGGAGGAAGTCGCCGTTGTCGACGACGAGGACGCGGTCCTCGCCCTGCTCGGCGCGCACCGCCTCGACGACGGAGGCGACGCGGGCGAGGCCCGTCGCGTCGCCGGAGCGCTCGGAGTAGGGGGCGTTGCGGAAGTAGTCCCAGTCCTGGACCCGGCCGTGGAGGTCGGTCGTCGCGAGGACGGTGAGCTCGAGCTCGTGGGCGCCGGAGCGGCCCGGGCTCGCCGCCGCGTGGAGCGGCGCGACCGCCGTGACCGCGAGGGCGGCGACGGCGATCGAGGCGGTGGTGACGGAACGACGCATGTGGTCGGGGACCCCGTTCTTCGGTAGGCGTGGGTGGAGCCGCCGAGAATGTAGGTCACCCGAACGCGTGGTCGGGAATCCGTGCGTGACGCGCAGGTGAACAGTCGTCGACGGCGGCTGTCAGCCCCCGACGACGCGGACGCCGTCCTTCCACACCTCGCGGATGCGCGACCGCAGGCCGTCGAGAACCAGCGCGTCACCGGCCACGACGACCAGGTCCGCGCGCATGCCGGGTGCGAGCCGGCCGATCTCGTCCTGGAGCCCGAGCAGCTCCGCCGCGCTGGACGTCGTGGCCGCGAGGACCCGCTCCGGGCTCATGCCACCGGCGGCCATGAGCGGCAGCTCGTCGAGGTTCGTGCCGTGCGGGACGACGGCCGCGTCGGTACCCATGGCGATCCGCACGCCCGCCTCGACGGCGGCGGCGAACGACCGCTGGTGGACGTCGACGACCTCGCGGGCCTTCGCCATGCTCGCTTCCGGGATCGACGCGCCCGCGTCGGCCGCGCGGATGACGGCGAGCGGAGCGGACAGCGTCGGCACGAGCCACGTGCCGCGCTCGAGCATGAGGTCGATCGCCTCGTCGTCGAGGTAGATGCCGTGCTCGATGCTGCGGATGCCCGCCCGGACGGCGTTCGTGATGCCGGCGGCGCCCTGCGCGTGCGCCATGACGGGGCGGCCCTGTGTCGTGGCCTCGGCGACCATGACGTCGAGCTCGGCGGGGGAGAAGTGCGCGTGACGGGGGTCGTCGGTCGGCGACAGGACCCCGCCCGTGGTGTGGACCTTGATGACGTCGGCGCCCGCGCGCAGCATCTGCCGGACGCCCCGGCGCACCTCGTCGGGGCCGTCGACGAGGCCCGACGGGCGGCCCGGGTGCGGGACGAAGAACTCCAGGTGCGTGCCGGACGGGACCCATTCGTCGCCGTGCCCGCCCGTGATGCTGAGCGGCGCGACGGAGATGTGCATGCGGGGCCCGACGACGAGCCCGTCGTCGACGGCCTGCTTCACCCCGAGGTCGGCGCCGCCGGCGTCCCGGACGGTCGTGATCCCCGCCGCCAGCGTCAGCTGCAGGTTCCGCGCCGCCTCGTAGAACGCGTAGCTGAACGGGGTGTACGCCATCCGCAGGGAGTCGACGCTGCTCAGCATGACGTGGACGTGGCAGTCGACGAGCCCGGGCAGCACGGTCGTGCCCGCGCAGTCGACGGCGACGTCGCCGTCGAGACCGGGTCCGACGTCGACGACGCGACCGCCCTCGACGACGACGTCCGCTGCCGCGGGCGGCGCCCCGGTGCCGTCGAACACGGTGCCGCCGGTGAAGAGGGTGCGTGTCATGCGCCCACCCTCGCGCGAGAGGCTCAGCGCTGCCGTCCGGCGAGGAAGAGCTCGACCGCCTTCGCGATGCGCCGCTGCCGGGTCTCGTCCGTCTTCGCGCCGTTCACCTGGTCGACGTGGTAGCGCTGCAGGCTGTTCGACAGGCCCGCGAAGAACGCCGCCGCCGCCGGCCGCGCCGCGAGCGCGGCGGCGAGGTCCGCGGGCACGTCCACCTCGCGCGGGGTGTCGGCCACGCGGAGCGTGACGTCGATCACGTCCCCGGCGGTGAGCCCTGCGGCCTCCCGCACGGCCGCGCTGACGCTGATCATCGCGCGGCCACCCATCGAGCCGACGGTGCTGCGGTACTCGTAGCCGTCGACCGTGACGTGCACGGGCGGGCGCTTCCCCGCGCCCAGTCGGTCGAGGACCTCCGGCGGCACGACGATGCCGGTGTTCCTCCCGGTCGCGTGCAGCGTCGTCGAGTACGTCACCTCGGTGCCGCCCATGGCTCTCCTCCCGCCGTGCCCCGGATCTGTGGCGGCACTCTCCCACCAGGACGCGGCGCTCCGCAGCGACCGTGCCGCACAGCCTTGCCGCGCCCGCGGGCCGGTGGTTCCGTGGGACGACGCCCGCAGCGGGTGTCCGGTGCGGGCCCGCCGACAGAGGAGGCAGGGATGACCACCACCGACGAGCGCCACGAGCACGGCGCCGAGCACACGGTCGAGGAGCACCGACACGGCGAGGGCTGCGGCCACGAGACCGTCGAGCACGAGGGTCACGTCGACTACGTCCACGACGGGCACCGGCACGCCGAGCACGAGGGCCACTACGACGAGCACTGACCGGACGACGAGCACGACCGGCGGCGCCGGTGACGGCGCCGCCGGGCCTCACACGAAGATGACCTGCGCGCCGTCCGTCTTCTCGATGAAGTCGGCCGCGCTGATGATCGCGTCGACGCCGTCCCACAGGTCGTCCTCGGTGAGGTGCTGCATGTCGGCGGACATCCGGCACGCCCACAGGTGGGCGCCGGAGTCCTTGACCTGCTGGAGGAACTCGGGGATCTCGGGCACGCCGATCTCGGCGATCGACTTCCTCATCCGCGCGGTCGCGAGCGCCGTCATGCCGGGGAGCCCGCCGAGGCCCTGCGGCATGTGGGTGGCGGTGTTGCCGAGCGGCGTGAACTTGAGGTCGTCCATCGTCGCCTTGTTGATGAGGTCGAAGCCCCAGAACGTGAAGAACAGATGGGTCTCGACCCCCTCACCGAGGGCCGCGTTGGCGAGGACCAGGCCCGGGTAGGCCATGTCGAGGGAGCCCTTCGAGCAGATGATCGCCAGCTTCCGGCCCGTGTCCTCCTCGTCGTCGAACGACGGGACGAGCGGTGCGGCGAGTGTCTCGGTCATGGTGCTGCCTCCTCGGCTGCTCAGACGCAGCCGCGGGGCTTCGGCAGCCCGGCGACGTACGCCATCTTCTTGGCGGGCTTTGTCGGGAAGAGGGTGAAGAGCTCCTTCGTGGGGAAGCCGCCGACGGTCGAGACGCGGCGCAGGGTCGCGGTCTCGCCCCTCTCGACGAAGTCCCGGCGCAGGAAGTCGACGACGGCGCGGTGCCGGTCGGTGAGGTCGATCCCGATCGCCTCGGCGAGGGACCCGGCGAGCTCGGGGGTCCACTCGTCGTAGCTCGTGAGGAAGCCCTCGGCGTCGACGTGGACCGACGATCCGTTGATGGTGGTGACGGGCATGGCTCAGACCTCCACGGTCTCGTGCGACGGTTCAGGGTGCTTGCCGGCCATCGACATGTGCGCCGGCAACGGCAGCGGGCGGCCCGGCAGCAGGACGTTCCAGTACA
The DNA here is from genome assembly GCF_037860835.1 of Aquipuribacter nitratireducens. Taxonomy (NCBI): domain Bacteria; kingdom Bacillati; phylum Actinomycetota; class Actinomycetes; order Micrococcales; family Intrasporangiaceae; genus Aquipuribacter; species Aquipuribacter nitratireducens. The sequence continues at coordinate 324,915 of NZ_JBBEOG010000001.1, forward strand.
GGTGGCGGAACGCGAGCTTGCCGAGGTGGTTGACGCGGGTCTCCTCCAGCAGCCGGAAGGGGCCCACGCGCGGCACGGGGTACGTGCCGGTCAGCGGCTGGGTGTCGTAGTTGAAGTCGATGAGCATCGCCTTGCCGTGCCCGGACTCGACGTAGCAGTTGGCGTGGCCGTCGAAGGCGTGCGTCATCGGTTCGCCGGCGACGTGCTGGAGGAAGTTCTCGACGAACACCTCGACGGAGAAGTGCGCGACCGAACCGGCCTTCGACGTCGGCAGGTCCGCGGCGTCCCCGAGCGCCCACACGTTCGGCCAGTCGGGGGACTGCGACGTGTGCCGGTCGACGTGGACGTAGTGGAGCTCGTCGCCGAGGCCGGAGCGGGCGACGAAGTCGGCGCCCATGTTGAGCGGCACGGTGACGAGGAGGTCGAAGGGCAGTTCCCGCTCGTCGAAGGACACGAGGCGCTTGCGCTCCGCGTCGACCCGCTCGACGACGAAGTCCGTCTCGAGTGCGATGCCGCGGCGCTCGAGCATGTGGCCGAGCTCGCGGGCCGCGACCGGCTGCGTGAACGCCGCCGACAGGGGCGTGACGTACGTGATGTCGACCCGGTCGCGGATGCCGAGGTCGTCGAAGAACGCGTCGGCGAGGAACGTGAACTCCAGCGGCGCCACCGGGCACTTGATCGGCATCTCCGTGATGTGGACGAGCAGGCGCCCGCCGTGGAAGCCGCGGAGCGCCTCGCGCAGCGCGAGCGCGCCGGGCAGCGTGTAGAACTCGTGGACGCTGCGGTGCCACTCGCCGCCGTCGAGCATGCCGGGGGTCTGGTCCGGGCGCGGGGTCGTCCCGGTCGCGATGACGAGCTCGTCGTAGGGCAGGCGCCGCCCGTCGGTGAGCTCGACGGTGTCCGCCTCGGGCACGACCCGCTCGACCTCGCCCCGCACCCGGTGGATGCCCTGGTGGAGCGTGCTGTGCGTGGGGCGCTTGAGGTCGGCGGTGTCGTAGCGGCCGAACGGCAGGAACAGCAGCCCGGGCTGGTAGAGGTGCGCGCCGCTCGGCTCGACGACCGTCACCTCCCAGTCGTCGTCGAGACGCCTGTGCAGCACGTTCGCCGCCATCGTGCCCGCGGTCCCCGCCCCCAGGATGAGCAGCCGTCGCATGTCGACCTCCTGTGATCGTCCTGCTGACGACGCTAGGAGGCGGACGCGGCCCCGGCTCCGGACCTAGGTCCCGGCGGCCTACCGGCCCGGGACGCGGATCCCGTACTGCCCGACCTTCCGGTACAGGGTGGCCCGGCTCATGCCGAGCTCCTCGGCGGCCTCGCGCATCGTGAGCTCGGACCGCGACAGCACCCGGACGATCTCGTCGCGCTCGAACCGCTCGATGCGGGACAGCCGGTGCGCGCTGCCGCTGAACAGGTCGGCGGGCAGGTGCGCGACGTCGACGATGTCGGCGCGGACGGCGGCGTCGCGCACCACCCGGACGAGCTCCGCGACCCCGCCGGGCCACGCGTACCCGCGCAGCCCCGTCGCAGCCGCGGCGGTGATGGTGACGTCCCGCCCCCGGGCGGCCCGGGCGGCGTGGTGGGCGAGGGGGAGGACGTCGTCGGGGCGCTCGCGCAGCGGCGCGAGCGGCACGACGGTGTCGACGAGCGCCGCCAGGGGCTCCGGGACGTCGTCGTAGCGGGTCGCCGTCATGGCGAACGGCAGCACGTCGCCCGTGGCCCCGCCGCGCTCGGAGCGGGCCCGGACCACGAGGTCGCGCAGGCGCTCCGCCGCCCACAGCGGGAGGGTGTCGACGTCGCGGACGACGACGGCCGTGTGGTCGTGGCGCAGCTCCGGCGCCCACAGGTCGAGCCACGTCTCGACGTCCTTCGGCGCGGGCGGTGCCGCCGACAGGATCCGGTCGTGACGACGCAGGCGGCGCTCCGCCTGTGCGAGGAGCGTCGCCCGGCCGTTCCCCGGCTCGCCGACCGCCACCACCACCCGGTCGTGCCCGAGCGCGGCGGCGGCGCCCGCGACGGCGTCCGTCCACGCTGTCGACAGCTCGTCGAGCGACCCGGACCCGGGCTCCAGCCGGCCCGGCTCCACCCGGAACACGCGACCGGGCGGCGCCGGTCGCGGCGTGCGGCCGCCGGCGCGCGCGAGCATGAGGGCGGCGGTGTTCCCCGCCGCCGACTGGGCGAGGGCGAGCAGGAGGTCCGAGCGGGTGTCGGACCACGTCGTGAGGTTGACGGCGCCCTCGACCCGGCCCGTCCGGGGGTCGAGGACGGGGGCCGCGGCGCACGTGTACGTGCATAGGCTCACCGCGTAGTGCTCGCTCGCCCGGACCAGGGTCGGCACGCGGTCGGCGAGCGCGAGCCCGAGGCCGTTCGTGCCGGCCTCGCGCTCCGCGTAGCTGAACCCGGGCGCGAGGTGGACGGCGTCGAGGGAGCGCAGGAGGGAGGTGTCCCCGGACAGGCGGTTGAGGACGAGCCCGTCGGGGTCGGTGAGCATGAGCGACACCGGCTCGCCCACGAGGGTCGCGTGGAGGTCGGCGAGCACCTGTGCGCCGCAGCGGAAGAACAGCGACTCCGTGTCGTAGGTGCCGGAGAAGACCGGGTCGACGCTGTCGAGCGAGACGCCGTAGTCCTCGCTGCGCTGCCACGACGCGAGCAGGCGGCCGGAGACCGGGGACGGCGCGTCGTCGTGCGACACCTCGGCGTGGATCGCGGTCCGGCGGGGCAGCGTCCCGTCCGCCATCGCCACCTCCTCGTGACGCCTCGTCGGCGAGGCGCAACCCACGGTACGGCGCCGTGTCGGGCCTGCACAGGCGTCGGTGTCTCGAAGTGAGACACCGACCCCGGTGACTGCCCGGCCGTGGCGTCCCTACCGTCGCCGCACCCGGACGGCAGAGCAGCCGCGGGGGACTGGGAGGTCCGTATGTACAGCAAGGACGGCGAGGACTACTTCATCGTCGACGCGCACGTGGCCCTGTGGGACGGCCGGCCGGAGAACCAGCGGAACGTCCACGGCAAGCAGTTCATCGACTGCTTCTACGACTACCACCGCAACCTGTCGCCGGAGCACGCCCAGTGGTCGTACGAGGAGTACCTCTACCAGGGCGGCGAGCGCCTCATGAAGGACCTCTTCGAGGACGGCTACGTCGACCACGCGATCTTCCAGCCCGCCTACCTCTTCGAGTTCTACCACCGCGGGTTCGGGCAGACCGACGAGGCGTCGGCGCTGGCGGCGGCGCACCCGGACAGGCTGACGTACAACCACTACTGGGACCCGCGCAACGGCGAGCGGGGCCTCGCCCAGCTGCGCGAGGACGCCGAGCGGTTCGGCCTCAAGGGCGTCAAGCTCTACACCGCCGAGTGGTACGGCGACTCCCGCGGCTGGAAGCTCGACGACCCGTGGTCCTACCGCTACCTCGAGGCCGCGCAGGAGCTCGGCATCCGCAACATCCACATCCACAAGGGCCCGACGATCCGCCCGCTCGACCGGGACGCCTTCGACGTCGCCGACATCGACAAGGCCGCGACCGACTTCACCGAGCTGAACTTCGTCGTCGAGCACTGCGGGCTGCCGCGCCTGGAGGACTTCTGCTGGATCGCGACGCAGGAGCCGAACGTCCACGCCGGCCTCGCCGTCGCGATGCCGTTCATCCACACCCGCCCGCGCTACTTCGCGCAGATCATGGGCGAGCTCCTCTACTGGGTCGGTGAGGACCGGATCCAGTTCTCCTCCGACTACGCCCTCTGGACGCCCAGGTGGCTCGTCGAGTCCTTCGTCGACTTCCGGATCCCGGAGGACATGACGGAGTACGCCGCCATCACGACGGAGCAGAAGAAGAAGATCCTCGGCCTCAACGCCGCGAAGATGTACGACATCCCCGTGCCGGCGGAGCTGCGGCTGCCCGACGCCGACGAGACCGAGACCGGCCCCCGCGGCGCCGACGACCTGGTCCCCGCCTGATGGCGGTCGCCCTGCTCGAGGAGCGCACGGCGACGGCGCGGGAGCGGGAGGCGTTCGACGCGCTCGGGGCGGTCATGGACCCCGAGCTCGACGAGCCCGTCACCGACCTCGGCTTCGTGCGGTCGGTCGACGTGCTGGGCGCCGGCGCGCCGGCGACGGTCGTCGTGCACCTGCGGCTGCCGACGTCGTTCTGCTCCCCGAACTTCGCCTACCTCATGGCGTCGGACGCCAAGGACGCCCTGCGGGCGCTGCCGTGGGCGGAGCACGTCGTCGTCGAGCTCGACGACCACCACGACTCCGACCTCATCAACGCCGGGCTCGCCGCCGACGCCGGGTACAAGGGCACGTTCCGCCACGAGGCCGAGCACGACCTCGCCGAGCTGCGCGAGACGTTCCGTCGCAAGGCCCACACCGCCGCCATGGAGCGGTGCCTCACGGCGCTGCTGCGGGCGGAGCCGACCCGGGGCGTGGAGTCGCTCGCCGACGTCACCCTCGCCGACCTGCCCGCCGGCCGGTACACCGACGCGCTCCTGCGCCGTCGCGGGGCCCTCGGACTGCCCGCCGACGCCGTCGTCGACCCCGACGCGCGCGTCATGGTCGACCACACCGGGGCCGGCTGCGCCCCCGCCGACGCGGGCCTGCTCCTGCGGAAGGCGCGCGCGACGCGGGTGTCCATCGACGGCAACGCCCACTTCTGCCGCGGCCTGCTCCGCACCCGCTACGACGGCTCCGGCGCCGACCAGGTCGAGCGGAGCGACGGCGCGGAACCCGCCGACGCGCGCTACGCGCGGGCCCTCCCCCTCACCGTGATCCGTTCCGGAAAGGACACCCCATGAGCACGATGCGCGCCGTCCGGGTGGTCGGCTACCACCAGAAGCTCGAGATGACGGAGGTCCCGGTGCCGGAGCCGACCGGCCCGTTCGATGTCGTCGTGAAGATCGGCGGAGCCGGGGTCTGCCGCACCGACCTCCACATCCTCGAGGGGCAGTGGGCCGAGAAGTCGCAGGTCGCCCTGCCGTACACGATCGGGCACGAGAACGCGGGCTGGGTCGCGGCCGTCGGCTCGGCCGTGACGAACGTCGCCGAGGGCGACACCGTCATCGTCCACCCGCTCGTCACGTGCGGGCTGTGCCGCGCGTGCCGCTCCGGCGACGACGTCCACTGCGAGTCCTCCGCCTTCCCCGGCATCGACACGGACGGTGGCTACGCGGACCACCTGAAGACGTCCGCGCGGTCCGTCGTGAAGATCGACCCGAGGCTCGAGCCGTCGGACGTCGCCGCGCTCGCCGACGCCGGCCTCACCGCGTACCACGCGGCGGCGAAGGCGGCGAAGCGGCTGACCCCGCGCGACACCGTCGTCGTCATCGGCGCCGGGGGCCTTGGGCACATCGGCATCCAGGTCCTCAAGGCCCTGACGGCGTCGAGGGTCGTCGTCGTCGACCGCAACCCCGACGCCGTCGCGCTCGCCGTCGCCATCGGCGCCGACCAGGGCATCACCGCCGACGGCAGCCACGTCGAGCAGGTGCTCGAGGCCACGCACGGGAACGGCGCGGAGGTCGTCATCGACTTCGTCGGCGAGGGCGGGGCGACCGCCGAGGGCGTGCGGATGCTGCGCCGGCACGGCGACTACCACGTCGTCGGGTACGGGGAGACGATCGCGGTCCCGACGATCGACATCATCTCGACCGAGATCAGCATCGTCGGCGACCTCGTCGGGTCCTACAACGACCTCTGCGACCTCATGGAGCTCGCCGCCCGCGGCCTCGTCACGCTCCACACGCAGAAGTACGCCCTCGACGACTTCCAGACGGCGATCAGCGACCTGGACGCCGGCGCCGTGCGCGGCCGCGCCATCCTCGTCCCCTGACAGGCTCCCCGCGGGGCGAGGACGCACCTCGCCCCGCGGGGTCGACCCCTGCTCCGTGACCCCTGCACTCCCGACGACGTGAGGAGCTCTCGTGTACGACAACCCCTTCTACACACCCGAGGCCCAAGGCCCCTACCGGATGCACCGCATCGGGCCGTTCGACCTGGAGGAGGGCGGCCACATCGCCGACCTCGAGCTCGCGTACGCGACCTACGGCGAGCTCAACGAGGCCAAGGACAACGCGATCGTCATCCCGACGTGGTTCTCCGGCACCCACCAGACGTGGGAGCAGGTCTACATCGGGGAGGGGCGGGCGCTCGACCCGACGCGGTACTTCGTCGTCGTCATCAACCAGATCGGCAACGGGCTGTCGACGTCGCCCCACACGACGAGCGACCCGTCGATCGCGATGTCGAGGTTCCCGAAGGTCCGCATCGGCGACGACGTGCGAGCCCAGCACCGGCTCGTCACCGAGCTGTTCGGGCTCACGGAGATCGCCCTCGTCGTCGGTGGGTCGATGGGCGCGCAGCAGACGTACGAGTGGGCCGTCGCGTACCCCGACATGGTGAAGCGGGCGGCGCCGATCGCCGGGACCGCGCAGAACACGCCGCACGACTTCCTCTTCACCCAGAGCCTGATGGACGCCGTCACGAGCGACCCGGGCTGGGCCGGCGGGGAGTACGCGAGCAACACCGACGTCGCCGACGGCCTCGCGCGCCACGCCGGGGTGTGGGCCGTCGTCGGGCTGTCCACGGAGTTCTGGAAGACGGAGTTCTGGCGCGGGCTCGAGCCGCTCGACGGCGGCCCGCCGTACGCCGACTTTGTCGAGTTCCACCGGCGCTTCCACGAGTGGCTGTTCCAGCTCATGGACCCCAACGCGCTGCTGACCATGGGCTGGAAGTGGCAGCGGGGCGACGTCGCGCGGCACACCGGCGGCGACCTCGCGGCGGCGCTCGGCCGGATCACCGCGAAGACGGTCGTCCTGCCCATCGACGAGGACATGTTCTTCCCGCCGCGCGACTGCGAGGCGGAGCAGCGCCTCGTCCCGGGTGCCGAGCTGCGTGTGCTCCACAGCGTCGCGGGCCACTTCGGCCTGTTCGGGTTCGAGAAGACGTACCTCGACGAGCTCGACCAGCACCTCGGCGAGCTCCTCGCCACCCCGGCGTGAGCGGCCGGTCTCGGGACGGGAGGATGGCCTCATGATCTTCATCACCGCCAAGTTCCCCGTCAAGCCCGAGCACGCGGAGGAGTGGCCTGCGCTCTCACGGGCCTTCACCGAGGCGACGCGCGCCGAGGAGGGCTGCCTGTGGTTCGAGTGGTCCCGCTCGCTCGACGACCCGACGGAGTACGTGCTTGTCGAGGCGTTCCGCGACGGCGACGCCGGCGGCGCGCACGTCGGGTCGCAGCACTTCCGCGACGCCCAGGCGGAGCTGCCCCGGTACCTGCAGCGGACCCCGCAGATCGTGAGCCAGAGCGTCGAGCAGGACGGCTGGTCCGAGCTCGGCGAGATGCGGGTCGACGGCTGAGCGCACACCCGCTGCTCGACGAGCTGAGGGCGGCGCTGCCCGCGGGCGGCGCCGTCCTCGACTCCGCGACCTCGACCGAGAGGTACCGCCACGACCAGGCGGCGTGGGCCGAGGCCGGGGTGCCGCTCGCCGTCGTTCGTCCGTCGACGCCGGAGCAGGTGCGTGACGTCGTCGTCTCGTGCCGCCGTCACGGCGTGCCGGTCGTGCCCCGCGGCGCGGGCTCGGGGCTCGCGGGCGGCGCGAACGCGGTCGACGGCGGGGTCGTCGTCAGCACCGAGCGGCTGCTGGGGATCGCGGTCGACCCCGTCGAGCGGCTCGCCGTCGTCGGGCCGGGCGTCCTCAACGCCGACCTGCGCGCCACGGCCGCGGAGCACGGCCTCTGGTACGCCCCGGACCCCGCGAGCGCCGCCATCTCGAGCATCGGCGGGAACGTCGCGACGAACGCCGGTGGGCTGTGCTGCGTGAAGTACGGCGTCACACGCGACCACGTCCTCGCCGTCCAGCTCGTCACCGGGGCGGGAGACCTCGTCCGGCTCGGGCGGCGCACCGCCAAGGGGGTCGCCGGCCTCGACCTGCTCGGGGCGGTCGTCGGCTCCGAGGGGACGCTCGGCGTCGTCACGGAGGTGACGGTGCGGCTGCGGCCGGCGCGGCCGCCCGAGCGGACGGTCGCCGGGTTCTTCGGCTCCCTCGTCGACGCCGGTGAGGCCGTCGCCGCGGTCGCCCGCGCGGGCGTCGTGCCGTCGGCGCTCGAGCTCATGGACTCCCACTGCCTGCGCGCCGTCGACGCGTGGAAGCGGACGGGTCTGGCCGACGAGGCCGACACCGTGCTCCTCGCCCGGCTCGACGCGCCGGGGGACGCGGGCGAGGCGGAGGCGGCGACGGTGGAGGCGTGCTTCGCCGCCGCGGGCGCCACGTGGGCCGGCCGCTCGAGCGACGAGGCGGAGGCCGAGGCCCTGTTCGACGCGCGCCGGCTCGTGTGGCCCGCCGTCGATCGGCTCGGGCCGCTGCTGACCGAGGACGTGTGCGTGCCGGTCGGCGTGCTGCCGCGGATGCTCGAGCGGGTGCAGGCCGTCGCCCGCGAGCACCGGCTCACCATCGCGACGTTGGCGCACGTCGGCGACGGCAACCTCCACCCGCTCGTCGTCGTCCCGCGCGAGAGGGACGGCGAGGCGCGGGCCGCCGCCGCGTTCGAGCAGATCATGGACGACGCGCTCGTGCTGGGCGGCACCATCACGGGCGAGCACGGCGTCGGCCGTCTCAAGCGGGAGGGGCTGGTCCGTGAGCTCGACGCGACCGTCCTCGACCTCCAGCGGCGCGTGAAGGCGGCCTTCGACCCCGACGGGATCATGAACCCCGGAGTGATGTGGCGCTGACCTCCGGGGGTGCCTGAGTTTCTTCCTGCGACACCCTGGACACGTCCTGGCTACGCCTGTATACAGGTGTCTGCACGACGACGACGTCGTATCCAGGAGGACCGATGACCGACACCGCCGCCACCAGGGTGGCCGACGCGCTCCGAGAGGTGATCCTCGACGGGCAGCTGGCGCCGGGGTCGCCCTTGTCCCAGGTGCGGCTCGCGGAGCAGTACGGCGTCAGCCGGATCCCGGTGCGGGACGCCCTGCAGGTCCTGTCCGCGGAGGGGCTCGTCGACCTCGTGTCAGGTGCGACCGCGGTCGTCCGCGGCATGTCGATCGACGAGCTCCAGGAGCTCTACGAGATGCGCGTCGCCATCGAGCCGGTCGCCACGCGGCTGGGAGTGCCCAACATGGGCCGGGCCGCGCACCTGCGGATGCGCCAGCAGTTCGACGTCATGGAGACGGCGACCGAGGCCCGTACCTGGCTGCAGGCCAACGCCGCCTTCCACGCGTGCGTCTACATGCAGGCCAACCGCCCGCGGATGGTGGAGCTCGTCGAACGGCTCCGGAAGCTCGTCGACCGCTACCTCCACCTCCACCTCAAGGTCATCGGTCACACCGGCCACCTGCAGGAGGAGCACGCGCGGATCCTCGAGGCCGTCGAGCGCGGCGACGCCGCCGAGGCCGAGGCCGTGACGAGGACCCACCTGGAGACCTCGCACGAGTTCATCCTGCGCTACCTGCTGGAGAACGCCGTGAGCCCCGACGGCGTGAAGGTCACCAGCCCCCAGGACTGACCCACCACCCCTGCCCAGCCCCGCCGACCGGCTCCGACCAGGAGCCCGTCGTTCTCGATGAGGAGGACACCCCATGCACCCTCGTAGGACGTCCATGGCCGTCGCGGCCGCCGCCGCCACGCTCGCCGTCACCGCTGCCGCGTGCGGCGGTGCCGGAGCGGGAGGCGAGGCCGCCGCCGCAGGCGGTGAGGCCGACTCCGGCGTCGTCCGGTTCACCTTCGCCCCTGACCCCGTCTGGGACTACATCACCGACGAGGGGATTCTCGCGGAGATGGAGGAGGAGCGCGGGATGCGCGTCATCGCCTCCTCGACGTGGGACGAGTTCGGCATCTTCGCCGGCGGCCACGCCGACGTCGTCTCGACCGCCTCCTACGAGATCCCCATCATCGAGGAGCAGACCGGGCGAGACACCCTCACGATCGGCCGCTACAACAAGGACCGATCGGTCATCATCACCCGCGCCGACAACCCGGCCGAGACGCTCGAGGACCTCCAGGGCGAGGACATCAGCGTCTTCACCGCCGTCTCCGCGACCCTCGTGTGGGGCGCGTACGCGGAGAAGATGCACGGCGTCGACTTCCGCACGGGCGGCGGGGACTACAACCTCGTCGTCGCCGACCCGCAGAACCAGGCCGACCTCGTCGAGCGCGGCGAGGTCGCCGCCTGCGTCTGCCTGCCGGAGTTCGCCGCGCCGGGCCTGCGCAGCGGCGAGCTCAAGGTCCTCTACGACGGCAAGTCGTCCAGCGACATCTACAGCGACGTCGTCGTCGACGGCCACGAGGGCCCGATGATCAACGTGTTCCTCGCCGGCAAGGACTGGGCGGAGTCGCACCCGGAGGAGGTCGAGTTCTTCCTCGACGTGTGGCAGCGCGGCCTCGAGGAGTGGGAGGCCAACCAGGCGCAGATCATCGAGACGTACCCGCAGCACTTCGCGGTCGAGGACCCCGCCGACGTCGAGTTCGTCCAGGAGTACGTCGCCGAGCACGACTGGTTCGTCGACGACGTCCGCTTCGAGCAGGACTGGGTCGAGGGCGAGTCGCAGATCTTCGGGCTGCTGCAGGAGACCGGCTTCATGGAGGAGGGCCAGGAAGCGCCCGACTTCATGACGAGCGCGGCGGGCTGAGGCGAGCCGCATGACCGTCACCTCCGACCGCCCGAGCGCGGGCGCCGCAGGCACCCGACCCCGGGGAGGCAGGTCGGCACCGCCGGCCGCGGCCCCCCGGGGCCGGGGCCCGGGCCGCGACCGGGTCCGGCGGGTCCTCCTCGCGCTCGCCGGCTACGTCGCCCTGCTGGCCGTGTGGACGTTCGTCTCGCTCGTCCTCCTCAACCCCTTCATCCTCCCGCCGCCGTGGACCGTCGCCGCCGAGATGTGGCACCTGGTCTCGACCGGCGCGGCGTTCGTCCAGTTCGGCAGCTCGATCGGCAAGATCACCGCCGGCTTCGCCCTCGGCGCGCTCCTCGGCGCGCCCGTCGGCCTCCTCATGGGCCGCAGCCGGTACTGGACGAACTTCTTCACCCAGCCGGTGCTCGTCCTCGGCAACGTGCCCGGCCTCACCTACGCGGTGTTCGCGCTCGTCCTCTTCGGCATCGGCGCCGTCGGCCCGGTCGTCGCGGTCGCGCTCGTCTCCATGCCGTACGTCGCGCTCAACGTCGCCGAGGGCGTGCGCAGCGTCGACCCGCAGCTCGTCCAGATGAGCCGGGTCTACGGCCGCAGCCGCGGCGAGGTCGTCCGGCGCGTCGTCGTCCCGACCGTCCTGCCGTTCCTCTTCGCGGCCCTGCGCTACGGCTTCGCGATGGCGTGGAAGGTCGAGGCCCTCACCGAGGTGTTCGGTGGCCGCAGCGGCATCGGGTTCCAGATCCGTGCCGAGTACCAGGAGTTCTCCGTGACCGGGGTGCTCGCGTGGACCGCGTTCTTCGTCATCTTCATGCTGCTCGTCGAGCGGGTGCTCCTCGCACGCCTCGAGCAGCGGCTGTTCGCCTGGAGGGGGACCCGCTCGTGAACGCCACCCGTCTGCGCCTGTTCCTCACCGGACCCGTCGGCGCCAGCCTCACCGCATTCGTCGCGTTCCTCCTCGGGTGGGTCGTGCTCGGCGTCGCCAGCGCGACCTTCCCCGGCCCCGGCGAGGTCGTCCGCGCCCTGTGGCTGGAGACGGTCGAGGGGCAGGTGTGGGAGAACTTCGCCGTCAGCATGCGCCGTTTCGGCATCGGCATGGCGATCTCCGTCGTCGCGGGTGCCGCGCTCGGCATCCTCATCGGCTCCTCGCAGGTGGGCCGGGACGTGCTCGGCGACATCAACCTCACGGGGCTCGCGATCCCGGCCATCATCTGGGCGCTGCTGTGCGTCATGTGGTTCGGCTTCGGCGACCTCGCGCCCATCGTCACCGTCGTGCTGTCGGCCGTGCCGTTCGTCGCGGTGAACGTCGCCGCCGGCGCCGCAGCGGTACCGCGGCCGCTCACGCAGATGTCCGACAGCTTCGGCGTCCCACGGCGGCACCACATGCGCCACGTCGTCCTGCCGGCGGTGTCGGCGTACCTGTTCACGGGCATCCGCTTCGCCGTCATGTCCGGCTGGAACGGCCTGCTGCTGTCGGAGTGGTTCGGCGCCTCCGAGGGCGTCGGCTTCCGCGCCCGCTACTGGTACGACGCGAACCGCATGCCCGGGTTCCTCGCCTGGGTCGTCCTCTTCATCGTCTTCATGCTCGTCGTCGACCGGCTCGTGCTCGAGCGCATCAGCCGCCGGGCCTTCGCCTGGCGCGACGCGACCGACGCCCAGCCCGTGTCCCGCGCCGCCGCCTGAGCGCCGCCCCCACAGAAGGAGTGCCGTCATGGCCACCGTCACCGTCGACCACCTCACCAAGACCTTCGTCTCCGCCGGCGGGGAGCAGACCGTCCTCGACGACGTCAGCTTCGAGATCGCCGACCGCTCGTTCGTGTCCCTCGTGGGGCCGTCCGGCTGCGGCAAGACGACCCTGCTCAACATCATCAGTGGCGTCGAGCACGCCACCCGTGGCTCCGTGCGCCACGTCGCCGGTGACCACGAGGCGAAGCTCGCCTACGTGTTCCAGGAGCCGCGCCTGCTGCCGTGGCGGACCATCCACGACAACCTCATGTACGTGCAGCCGCGCGGCGACGCCGACGCGCACGACCGCGTGATGGAGGCCCTCGAGCTCGTCGGGCTCGCGGACTCCGCCCGCAAGTGGCCCTCCCAGCTGTCCGGCGGGCAGCAGCAGCGGATCGGCATCGCCCGCGCCTTCAGCGTGCAACCCGACGTGCTGCTCATGGACGAGCCCTTCAGCCACCTCGACGCCATCACCGCCCGTGGCCTGCGCGAGCACCTGCAGGAGCTGTGGGGCCGCACGCGCAAGACCGTCGTCTTCGTCACCCACGACGTCGGCGAGGCCGTCGAGCTGTCCGACCGGATCATCATGCTCGCCGGCGGCCACGTCGTGGAGGACCTGCAGATCGACCTCGCCCGCCCCCGTCGCGCCTCCGACCCCGACGTCGCCGTGCTCGAGTCCACCGTCCTGCGCCGGTTCGAGGAGCTCGAGGCCGCCCGCCGCCAGCCCGCGACCGTCTGAGCCGCCCGCCGCACCAGGAGCCGAGGAGCCCGCACCATGACCACGACCGCCAGCCGACCGGACACGACGTCCGCCGCCGCGCTGCCCTACCACCGGATGCTCGTCGACGGCCGCGAGGTCGACGGCCACGGCGACGTCCTCGACATCGTCAACCCCGCCACCGGCGCGGTCTTCGCGCGCGCCGCCTGCGCCGACGCGGACGACGTCGACGTCGCCGTCCGGGCCGCCCGCGCCGCGTTCGAGCGCGGCCTGTGGCGGGACCTCCCGATCCACGAGCGCGCGCGGGTGCTCAACCGCTTCGCCGACCTGCTCGCCGACAACATGGAGGAGCTGTACCGCCTGGAGGCGGTCAACAACGGCCGCCCCATCACCGAGACGAAGGCGCAGATCACGCGCCTGCCCGAGTGGTACCGGTACAACGCCGCGCTGCTGCTCGCCGACCGCGGCGCGGTGGTGCCGATGAGCGGGGAGTACCACTCCTACACGTCGCGTTTCCCGATCGGGGTGGTCGGCATCCTGTCGAGCTTCAACCACCCGCTCATGATCGCCTCGAAGAGCCTCGCGCCCGCTCTCGCGACGGGCAACAGCGTGGTCCTCAAGCCGTCGGAGCAGACGCCGCTGACGGCGCTGCTCGTCGGCAGGCTCGCCCTCGACGCGGGCATCCCCGCCGGCGTGCTCAACGTCGTGCCGGCGCTCGGCCCGGTCGGCGGTGCCGCCCTCGTGGAGCACCCCCTCGTCGCCAAGGCCGTCTTCACCGGCGGCACGGAGCCGGGCCGTGCCGTGGCCGTCGCCACCGCGCGCCGCTTCGCGAAGTCGACGGTCGAGCTCGGCGGCAAGAGCCCGGTGCTCGTCTTCGACGACATGGACGTCGACGTCGCCGCCCGCGGCACCGCCTTCGGCGGGTTCATCGGCGCCGGCCAGACGTGCATCGCCGGGACGCGCCTGCTCGTGCAGCGCACGATCCACGACGCGTTCGTCGAGCGCCTCGTCGACCAGGCGGAGCGCATCGTCGTCGGCGACCCGCGGGAGGCGAGCACCCAGCTGGGCCCCGTGATCTCCGAGCGGGCCCGCACGCGCATCCTCGACTACGTCGCGACCGGTGTCGCCGAGGGCGCCACGGTGGCGACCGGTGGGCACGCGGTCGACGTGCCGGGTCTGCCCGGCGGCTTCTTCGTCGCCCCCACCGTGCTCACGGGCGTGCGGAACTCCATGCGGGTCGCGCAGGAGGAGATCTTCGGGCCGGTCCTCGTCGTCATCCCGTTCGACGACGAGGACGAGGCGGTCGCCATCGCGAACGACTCGCCGTTCGGGCTCGGCTCGGGCATCTGGACCCGCGACGTCGCGCGGGCGCACCGGGTCGCCTCCCGGCTCGAGCACGGCATCGTGTGGGTGAACGACCACCACCGCCTCGACCCCTCGAGCCCGTGGGGCGGGGTCAAGGACTCCGGCCACGGCCGCGAGGGCGGGTGGGAGTCCTTCCACGACTTCACGCACGTCCGGGCGGTCACCGTCCGGACGGCTGCCGACGACGTCGACTGGTACGCGGGACGCGCGACGGGACGGCTGAACTGATGACCGTGACCGAGGCCCGCGACCTCGGCCTGTCCGGCGACGGGCTCGAGGTCGCACTCGACGGGGCAGTGCTCACCGTCGTGCTCGACCTGCCCGACGGGCTGCTGCCGCTCGCGGCCGCCGACCGCCTCGCCAGGCTCCTGCGGGAGCCCCCCGAGGGGGCGCACGTGCTCGTGCTGCGCTCGGCCGGCTCGGCGTTCTGCCTCGGCCGCGAGCGGACCGCGGCCACCGCGCACGAGCTCCCCGGCGAGGTCGACAGCCTCGTCGCCGTCAACGACGCCCTCAGCCGCAGCCGGCTCGTGAGCGTCGCCGTCGTCGCCGGGGACGCCGCCGGCTTCGGTGTGGGGCTTGCGGCGCTGTGCGACGTCGCCGTCGCGTCCGACGAGGTCCGGCTGTGGTTCCCCGAGGTCGGGATCGGCCTCGCGCCGACGCTGGTGCTCGCGTGGCTCGCGCGGGTCGTGGGGCGGCGTCAGGCGTTCTGGCTGACAGCCACCGGCGAGGCGCTCGACGCCCGGCGCGGGGTCGAGCTCGACCTGCTCAACGAGGCCGTGCCGGCGGAGCGGCTCGAGGACGTCGTGGCGGCACGTGTCGCCGCACTTCTGGCACGGCCGCCGCGGGTGCACGCGGAGATCCGGGACATGTTGCGGGTGGCGGCCTCCCTCACCGAGCAGCAGGCGCACGAGCTCGCGCGGGACCGCCTCGTCGTCGGCTCCCTCCGCCGCGGTGCCTGAGCGGCTGCCCCCGGGCCGGCCGCCCGTCGTCGACACCCACGCCCACCTCCTGCCGAGGGAGGTGTGGCACGTGCCGGGCGTGGCGGGCGGGGTCCGCGACGTCGACGGGTGGGCGCACCTCGGTGACTTCCCCATGGCCGTCGAGGTCACGGCGCTCGCCGACGTCGAGGTGCTGCTCGCGGACATGGACCGGCAGGGCATCGACGTCCGGGTCGTCTCGCCCCCGCCGTACGCCTTCCAGCTCGGAGCGCCCGAGGCGGGGGCCGGGCAGTGGTGCGCAGAGGTCACAGCCGCGCTCGTCCGGGCGTGCCGCGCAGCCCCGCACCGGCTCGTGCCCTTCGGGACCGTGCCCGTCGTCGACGAGGCTGCCGCCGTGTCCGGAGTGCGGTCAGCGGTCGCCGCCGGCGCGCGCGGCATCGCCCTGCCACCGCTCGTCGGTGACGTGCCCGTCGGTGAGGGTGCCGGTCGCGCGGCCCTGCTCGCCGCCGCGGCCGCGGCCGTGCCCGTCCTCCTCCACCCGGTGCAGGCGCCCGGGCCCGGCCTCGGTCGGCACTACCTCCGCAACCTCCTCGGCAACCCGGTGGAGACCGCCGTCGGCGTGGCGTCGCTGCTGTTCGAGGAACTCACCGGCACGCCGGGCCTGCGGGTGCTCGCCGTCCACGGCGGCGGCTGCGTGCCCGCCGTCGTAGGGCGATGGGACCACGGGTGGCGCGTGCGCCCCGAGACCGGGCCGGCCCTCGCCGACGCGCCCTCCCGGCTCCTGCGCGCCCACGAGGTGTACGCGGACCTGCTGACCCACGACCCCGCGACCGCCGCTGCGACGACCCGGGCCTTCGGCGCCGCCCACGTCGTCCTCGGCAGCGACTACCCCTTCGACATGGGCTGCGTCGACCCCGTCGGTGCCGCCCGCACCGCAGGTGCCGACCTCGCCGCGACCTCGACGAACGCCCTGCGCTGGCTCCACGGCAGCGCACCCGCCCCCCGACCCCACACGCCCCAGGAGGCTCTCGCATGACCAGCTCCCTCACCGACACCCGTCCCGGCTCGACATCCGACGGTGCCCCCGGGCAGGTCCGCAGCATCGGCCACTGGCTCTCCGGCGCCGAGGTCCGGGGCCGATCCGGTCGGACGCACCCGGTGACGGACCCCGCCACCGGCGAGGTGACGGGGCACGTCGACCTCGCCGACCCCGACGAGGTCGACGACGTCGTGAACGCCGCGGCGGCCGCAGGGGCCGCGTGGGGGCGGCTCTCGCTCGGGCGACGCACCAAGGTCCTGTTCCGCTTCCGCGAGCTGCTCGAGTCGCGCGCGGAGGAGGTGGCCGCCGTCATCACCGCCGAGCACGGCAAGGTGCTGTCCGACGCGCTCGGCGAGGTGAGCCGCGGCCTCGAGGTCGTCGAGTTCGCGTGCGGGCTGCCCCACCTCCTCAAGGGTGAGGCGAACGAGAACGTCTCCACGCGTGTCGACATCCGCTCGCTGCGGCAGCCGCTCGGTGTCGTCGCCGTCATCACCCCGTTCAACTTCCCCGCCATGGTCCCGCTGTGGTTCGTGCCCGTCGCCCTCGCCGCGGGCAACGCCGTGATCCTCAAGCCGAGCGAACGGGACCCGAGCGCGTCCCTGCTCCTGGCCCGGATGTGGGAGGAGGCCGGGCTGCCGGCCGGCGTCCTCAGCGTGCTCAACGGCGACGTCACGACCGTCAACGCGCTGCTCGACCACCCCGGCGTCGCGGCGGCCTCCTTCGTCGGCTCCACGCCGGTCGCCAAGGCCGTCTACGAGCGCGGGACTGCGGCGGGCAAGCGGGTGCAGGCGCTCGGCGGGGCGAAGAACCACATGGTCGTGCTCCCGGACGCCGACCTCGACCTCGCCGCGGACGCCGCGGTCAACGCCGGCTTCGGGTCGGCGGGGGAGCGGTGCATGGCGATCTCCGCCGTCGTCGCGGTCGGCGGCGTCGCGGACGCGCTGGTCGACAAGATCGCCGAGCGCGCGCGGGGGCTGCGCACGGGCGACGGGCGGCGCGGCTGCGACATGGGTCCGCTCGTCACGGCCCAGCACCGCGACCGGGTGCGCGGCTACGTCGACGCCGGCGAGGCGGCGGGGGCGCGGCTCGTCGTCGACGGGCGCGACCCCGAGGTCGACGGCGCACGCGACGGCTTCTGGCTCGGCCCGACGCTCTTCGACCACGTCACACCGGACATGACGATCTACACGGACGAGATCTTCGGCCCGGTCCTGTCCGTGGTGCGGGTGGAGTCCTTCGACGACGCCCTCGCCCTCGTCAACGCCAACCCCTACGGCAACGGCACCGCGATCTTCACCAACGACGGCGGGGCGTCGCGGCGGTACAGCGAGGAGGTCGAGGTCGGCATGGTCGGCGTCAACGTGCCCATCCCGATCCCCATGGCGTACTACTCCTTCGGCGGGTGGAAGGCGTCGCTGTTCGGCGACAGCCACGCCCACGGCCTCGACGGGTTCCGGTTCTACACGCGGACCAAGGTCGTGACGACCCGCTGGCTCGACCCCAGCCACGCCGGGCTCGACCTGGGGTTCCCGACGACCAGCTGAGCTGTCGTGCGATCTCGAAAGGGGGATCTGTCCCGCCGGGTACGGCGTGTCGCGGGACGGATCCCCCTTTCAGCGTCGAGCGGCGCTCAGCGGGCGAGCTGGTAGCCGTCCCGGGCGGAGAACTCGGCCCCGAGGACGAACCGGTCCCCGCGCACGAGGGTGCGGCGCACCTCGAAGGGGCGGCCGTCGACGAGCCCGACCCGCTCGACCTCGACGACGGCCGAGGGGTCGGGCAGGTCGAGCGCCTCGCGTGTCGCGGCGTCGGCGAGACCGGCGCTGATCTGCTCGGACCCGCCGGAGATCGTGATGCCGCACCGCGTGCGCAGCTCGTCGTAGAGCGCCGTGTGCGTGAAGTCCACCTCGAGCAGCGCGCGGGTGCGGGCGGCGGGGACCCAGGCGTCGTCGACGGCGAGCGGGTCCCCGTCGGCGAGGCGGACGCGGGCGAGGTGGAGCAGCTCCAGGCGCGGACTGCGACCGAGCCGTGCCGCGACCTCGGGGTCGGTGACGACCTCGAGCGCCCGCACGACGCTCGTCTGTCGCCGCCCGCTGCTCTCGACCGAGCGGAAGAGGCTGTAGAGCGCGCCGAGCGGCTGGTGGAGGACCCCGTCCTCGGCCACGCGCGGCGAGCGCCCGCGCGCCGCGCTCACGAGCCCCTCGCCGCGCAGCTCGCGCAGCGCCTCGCGCACCGTGTGACGGCTCACGTCGTACTCGGCGGCGAGCGCGAGCTCGCCGGGGAAGCCGTCGCTGAACTCCCCGGCGGTGATGCGACGGCGCACGTCGTCCTGCAGTCGTCGCCACAGCGGTCCCGCTCCTGGCCCCAGCGCTCCCACGCCCCTCACCCTACGACTGGACATCGCGCCACAATGTACGTACATTTGCGTCGTGCCTTTGTTCCGTTGGAGGAGACCGATGACACCCCAGACCGACATCCCCGACCTCGCCCGCGCCCGTCGCGACGGCGCCGTCGTCGTCGACGTCCGCGAGCCGTCGGAGTACGTCGCCGGCCACGTGCCCGGCGCGCTCAACGTCCCGCTGTCCACCGTCGCGAGCCGCGCCGGCGGGCTGCCCGACGGCCGCCTCTACGTCGTGTGCGCGAGCGGCGGCCGGAGCAAGGCCGCCACGGACGTGCTGCGACGGGCCGGGCGTGACGCCGTGTCCGTCGCCGGCGGCACCCAGGGCTGGGTCGCCGCCGGCAACCCCGTCACCGCAGGGAGCCAGCCGTGATCGACGTCGTCACCATCGAGACCCCGAGCCTCGGCGACCGCAGCTACGTCGTCACCGACGGCACCGTCGCGGTCGCCGTCGACCCGCAGCGCGACCACGACCGCGTCCTCGACGTGCTGCAGGCGCGCGGGCTCCGCCTCACGCACGTCCTCGAGACGCACATCCACAACGACTACGTGACCGGCGGGTACGCCCTCGCGCAGGCGACGGGGGCGCAGTACTGCGTCAACGGCGAGGACGAGGTGTCGTACGAGCGCACGCCCGTGCGCGACGGGGACGAGTGGACGACGGGCGCGCTCCGCGTCCGCGCGCTCGCCACGCCCGGGCACACCTTCACGCACCTGTCCTACGCCGTGGACGCGCCGGGTGACGACGACGGACCTGTCGTCTTCACCGGGGGCTCGCTCCTCCACGGCTCGACGGGCCGGCCCGACCTGCTCGGACCGGACCACACGCAGGCCCTCGCCCGTCACCAGCACGCCTCCGCCCGTCGTCTCGTCGACGAGCTGCCCGACGCCACCGAGATCTACCCGACGCACGGCTTCGGCAGCTTCTGCGCCGCCACCCCCACCTCGGGCGACGCCTCGACGATCGGCAGCCAGCGCGACAGCAACCCCGCGCTGCAGCAGGACGTCGAGGAGTGGGTGGAGCAGACGCTCGCCTCGCTCACCGCCTACCCCGCCTACTACGTCCACATGGCGCCGGCCAACAGCGCCGGCCCCGGGGCCCCCGACCTGTCGCCGGCGGCCCCGGCCGACCCGGCGGAGCTGCGCCGTCGCATCGACGCGGGGGAGTGGGTCGTCGACCTGCGCCGCCGCACCGAGTTCGCGGCGGGCCACCTCCGCGGCGCCTTCAACTTCGGCAACGACGGCTCGTTCATCACGTACCTCGGGTGGCTCGTGCCGTGGGGCACCGCCCTCACGCTGCTCGCCGACAGCCCCCAGGACCTCGAGGCCGCGCAGCGCGACCTCGTCCGGATCGGTATCGAACGGCCCGCCGCGGCCGCCTCGGGTCGGGTCGAGGACTGGGCGGGCGACGAGCTGCTCGCCACCTACCCGAGGAGGACCTTCGCCGACCTGGCCGGGCTGCGGTCCGCCGGCGACGACCCGCACGTGCTCGACGTCCGCCGCGACGACGAGCGCCGCGCGGGCCACGTCGCGGACTCGCAGCACGTGCCGCTCCACGAGCTCCTCGAGCGGGTCGACGAGGTGCCCCGAGGCCAGGCGGTCTGGGTGCACTGCGCCGCCGGCTACCGCTCCTCCATCGCCGCCGCCGTGCTCGACCGTGCCGGCGTCGACGTCGTCCTCGTCGACGACTCCTTCGACAACGCCGGGACCGCCGGCCTCACCATCGAGAGGACCGCATGACCGCCACCGCCGAGCCCCGCCGCCTCGACGTCACCGCCCTCCGGGAGGGCGTGAACGCCGGGACGGTCCGGGTCCTCGACGTCCGCACCCCTGCGGAGTTCGAGACGGCCCACGTGCCCGGGTCGTACAACGTCCCGCTCGACACGCTGCGCGAGCACCGCGAGGAGCTGCGCAACCACCTCGACGAGGACGTCGTCCTCGTCTGCCGCTCCGGCGTCCGGGCGACGCAGGCCGAGCAGGCGCTCGCCGGCGTCGGCCTGCCGAACCTCCGCGTCCTCGACGGCGGGATCGTCGCCTGGGAGAAGGCGGGCGGCGAGCTGCGGCGCGGCCGCCAGAGGTGGGAGCTCGAACGGCAGGTCCGCCTCGTCGCGGGCTCGATCGTCCTCACGTCGGTCGTCGCGTCCGCGGTCGTGCCGGGCGCCCAGGTCGTCGCCGGTGCCATCGGTGCCGGCCTCGCCTTCGCCGCGCTGTCGAACAGCTGCCTCATGGGCCGCGCCCTCATGGCCCTGCCGTACAACCGCGACACCTCGTACGACCTCGAACGGGAGATCGCGCGGCTCGCCGGCGACGGTCCGGGCCGCGCCGCACGGCGGGCGGGCTGAGCGTGCTCTGGCTCGTCCTCGTCCTCGCCCTCGCCGTCGGGCTCAGTCTCGGGCTGCTCGGCGGCGGCGGCAGCATCCTCGCGGTGCCGCTGCTCGTGTACGTCGCGGGTCTCGACGCGAAGGAGGCCATCGCGACCTCCCTGCTCGTCGTCGGCACGACGAGCCTCGCGGCGCTCGTGCCGCACGCCCGCGCCGGGCGCGTCCGGTGGCGCACGGGACTGCTCTTCGGAGCGGCGGCCATGGCGGGCGCGTACGCGGGCGGCCGCCTCGCCGCGTTCGTGCCCGGACCGGTGCTCCTCCTGCTCTTCGCCGCGATGATGCTCGCGACCGCCGTCGCGATGATCCGCGGGCGCCGCGCGGTCAGCGCGACCGAGCACGGGCTGCGGGTCGGCGTCGTCCTCCTCGAGGGCGCCGTCGTCGGGCTGGTCACCGGGATGGTGGGGGCAGGAGGCGGGTTCCTGGTGGTGCCGGCGCTCGTGCTCCTCGGCGGGCTGCCGATGAGCGCGGCGGTCGGCACGTCGCTGCTCGTGATCGCGCTCAAGTCGTTCGCGGGCCTCGCGGGCTACCTCGCGAGCGTCGACGTCGACTGGCCGCTCGCCCTCGCCGTCACCGGCGCGGCCGTCGTCGGCTCGCTCGTCGGCGGGTCGCTCACCGGGCGGATCCCGGCCGACACCCTGCGCCGGGCGTTCGGCTGGTTCGTCGTCGTCATGGGCGGGTTCGTGCTCGCCCAGGAGCTCGGGGACGTGCTGGGCTTGTCCCTGGTTCCCGCCGTCCTGGTGTCGCTCGGCGTCGTCGCCGTCGCGGCGGTCGCCGCGCTGGCCCCGCGTCGATCGGACCGTCCCCGCCGGGACGACGTCAGTACCGGAGGCCGGCCACGTCGCGCCGCAGCTCGCTGAGCGCAACTGCACGGTCGACGCGCGGAGCCCAGCCCCAGCGCGCGGCGCGGTCGGGGCGGATGCGTCCCGTCCAGACCGGCTCGTCGGTCCACTCCGGCTCGACGCCGAGCGCGTCGCACACCGTGCCGTGGTAGTCCCGCCAGGTCGCCGGCTCGCCGGCGACGAGCACCGGTGTGGTGCCGCCTGCCACCGGCCCCTGCTCCGGGTCACCGGAAGGTCGGACCGCCCCGACCGCGAGGTCGGCGAGGAGCGCCGCGAGGTCGTCGACGTGGACCCACGCGAACGACTTCGCCGGGTTCGCGCCCCGGTCGCCGTCGCGGACCTGCTGCGGCCGCAGCGTGTTCCACACCGACGTCGGCCCGGGGCCGAGGATGGCGGGCGGCCGCACGAGGACCGTCGTGAGCCCGTCGACCCCGGCGAGCGCCGCGTCGGTGTCGCGCTTCGTCACGGCGTAGTCGCCGTCGTCGTCCCCGACGAGGGGACTGTCCTCGACGACGTCGCCGGCGGCGGGGGAGCGGTCGTACACGCCGGCCGTCGACACGTGGACGAGCCGCGCGACGCCCGCGTCGCGTGCCGCCCGCGCGAACGCCGTCGTGCCGTCGACGCCGACGCGCTCCTGCGTCCGCCGGTCCGAACCCATGGGGTGCACCGTCGTGACGGCGGCGTCGGCGCCCTCGACGACCGACGCGGCGAGGGACGGGTCCGCGAAGTCGCCGACGTGCTCGGTGACGTGCGGCCCGGACGGTGCCGTCCCCGGCCGCCGGACGAGGGCCCGCACGTGTGCGCCGCGTCCCTCCAGCGCGGCGCACACGCGGGCCCCCACGAGGCCGTTGGCGCCGGTGACGACCACGACGGGAGGGCGGGGTGTCGCGTCCTCGGTCATGGCCGCCACCCTGCCAGCGGCGGGCCGGCCTAGCAGGCGGAGACGGGCAGCGCTGGGCAGACGGCGACGGGGCCGCCCTCGGACGTCGCGGGCGCGGTGCCGGAGCTGCTGCCGGGCGTCAGCAGCATGACGACGCCGAGCACGAGCAGGGTGGCGACGAGCACCACGGCGGTGACGAGCACCGCGGTCCGGGCGGGAGCGCTGTGGTGGGTGGCGACGGTGGTCATGACGGCTCCTCTCGGGTCGCCGGCCCCCGGTGATACCGGTGCCCCGAGCCTCGACCCGCCCTCGCCCGTCCGGTAGTCGTCATCGTGCGTATTCCGTCCCGGTCACCCGACTCCTACGGTGGTGACGCACCAGTCCCTCCCAGGAGGTCGCCCATGACGGGTCACCTGCGCGATCACGACGCCGACCGCATGCTGCAGCTGCTCGGGGACGTCGCCGACGACCCCGACCCGGGACCCGCGGCCCCGTGGACGCTGCTCACCGGCCTCCAGCGGCTGGACCCGTGCGACCTCGAGGTCTCCTACCAGCACCACGACTACGCACGGCAGCGCACGGAGCTCATCCAGGCCGTCGACCTCGATCACGGCAGGGAGGCCGTGGGCGACGCGGTCGGGGTCGAGCACGTCGAGGACGAGTGGTGGCTGGGCTGGTGGACGAGCGCCTGCTCTTGGCCGCAGCGCTCCGGCGACCTCCGCAGCGTCGTCCACACGTACGACGTCCACCCGCTGGAGCGCGACCGCCTCGCGGCCACGTCGGCCGACGACGAGCTCCGCGACTGCATGATCGTGTCGCTTCCCGCGGAGCCGGGGCACGCGCGCCGGATCTGCTTCATGCGGCAGGAGGGCGCAGCGTCCGACGAGCGCGACCGGGAGGTCCTCACCCGGCTCCGGCCCCACGTGGTGGAGATCGTGCAGGACGCGGAGCGGCGCAGGACGGGGGTGCCGCGCCTCACGCCGCGGGAGCGGGAGGTGCTCGTGCTCGTCGCGTGCGGGCTCTCGTACCCCGAGGTCGCGGCGCGGCTCGTCGTGTCGACCGCGACCGTCCGCACACACATGGAGCACGTGCGGGAACGGCTCGGCGTCTCGAGCGCCGCGGCGGCGGTCGCCGTCGCCAAGCCGCACGCGCCCGCCCAGCACAGCGTGCCGTGAGGGTCCGCGTCGAGGTCGTCCTCGCGCCGGGCGTCGCGTCCGTCGTCGCGGCGGAGCTCCGGGTCGACGTCCTCGACGTCACCGAGCACGACGCCCCCGCGCGCCGGGTGTCGCGGGCGACGCTGGCGGAGGCGGCACTGGGGAACGAACCCGTCACCCTCGACGTCGAGGTCGCGCTCGACCCGTCCCGCGACCACGTCGTCCGGGCGGTCGCCGACCTCGCGGGGACCGGCGGCACGGACCCCGGCGACCTCACGACGACGACGCGGGTCGCCGTCTCCGCCGACCACCCGCGCGCACGGCTCGTCCTGCACCGTGCCACCGGCTGAGAACGAACCGGACGTATCACCCCCGTTCGCCGCGGCCTCCTGCTGACGCCCGAGTTCCTGCCAGGAGGCTCCTCATGACCGAGAACGACAACACCACCCCCGACCCCACCGTCCACGTCGCCGACGAGTCCGGCGCGTCGTCGCAGGTCGAGACCGGCTACCTGTCCGGTCCCGGCTTCACCGACGTCCCCGTCCGCTACTCCGTCCACGACGGCCACGCGTTCTACCAGGGCTGCATCGACATGGGCCCCGTCGACGAGGTCCGCGCCCACACCGAGGACGTCCGCGCCCAGGTCGCCCAGCGCATGGACCTGCCGCTCGGCGGTCCCGACCCCACCGGCACCGACCCCGAGGGCGCGTCGCTCGACGGCATCGAGCTGGAGGCGAGGGGGATCGGCCGCCCGCCGAGCTCCTCCGACCTCTGGACGAACGGCGTCGTGCCCTTCGTCGTCGACGGCGGGCTGCCGAACCAGCAGCGGATCACCGACGCCGTCGCGCACCTGCGCGACAACACCCCCATCCGCTTCGTCCCCCGCACGACGCAGAACGACTACGTCCGCTTCGTCCGGAACCCGAACGTCGGGTGGAGCTCCTCGCCGATCGGCCGCCGCGGCGGCGAGCAGATCATCCGGATCTCCGACGGCGCCAGCATGGGCACCGTCGTCCACGAGTGCTTCCACACCCTCGGAGTGCTCCACGAGCAGAGCCGGTGCGACCGCGACGCCCACGTCACGATCAACTTCGCCAACATCGACGACGACTTCGAGAGCAACTTCGACCGGTTCTGCGCCGGGTTCCAGGACTACTTCGACTACGACTACGACTCGATCATGCACTACGGCCCGACGGCGTTCTCCACCAACGGCCAGCCGACGATCGTGCCGAAGAAGAGGGGCGTGACGATCGGCCAGCGCGCCGGTCTCAGCGTCGGCGACCGGCTCACCATCGCCGAGATGTACTCCCGCTTCACCGGCAAGGGCCACACCGGCGTGTGGCGGCAGGGCAGCGGCGCGTACGGGCTGTGGGTCAACGCGACGTGGGAGTCGTTCGTCCAGAAGTGGCAGCAGTGGGCCGGGCTCGGTCTGCGGCTCGTCGACATCGACGTCCGGAAGGCCGGCTCGAGCACCCGCTACTCCGGGGTGTGGCGCGCCGGCACGGGTGGCTACGCGCTGTGGGCGAACGCCACGTGGGAGTCGTTCGTCCAGAAGTGGCAGCAGTGGGGCACCCAGGGCCTGCGGCTCGTCGACATGAGCAGCCACGGCAGCGGCGCGAACGCCCGCTACTCCGGGGTGTGGCTGCCCGGCACCGGCGGCTACGCCCTGTGGGCCAACGCCTCCTGGGACTCCTTCGTCCAGAAGTGGCAGCAGTGGGGTGCCCAGGGCCTGCGGCTCGTCGACGTCAACGTCCAGCGGCACGGCGGCGACACCCGCTACTCCGGGGTGTGGCTGCCCGGCACCGGCGGGTACGCGCTGTGGGCGAACGCGTCGTGGGCGTCGTTCGTCGCCAAGTGGCAGCAGTGGGCCGGCCAGGGCCTGCGGCTCGTCGACATCAACGTCCACCGCAGCGGCTCCGACACCCGCTACTCCGGGGTGTGGCTGCCGGGCACCGACGGCTACTACCTGTGGGCCAACGCACCGTGGGAGGCCTTCCGCGCACGGTGGGAGGACAACGCGAGCAAGGGCCTGCGTCTCGTCGACTACGAGCTCACAATCAGCCAGGACGCCGCCGACCTCGACAGTGCCGGTCTCCCGGTCACGGCCGAGGTGCTCGAGGACGGGTTCGGCGGCGTGTTCGCCGAGGACGGCAGCCCGATGGTGGAGGAGGCCGCCGAGACCACCGACAGTCGCCTCGCCCCGCAGGCTGAGGACGCCGGCGACGGCATGGGCGGTCTCGTGCTCGCCGGCGCGGACCCCTCGCAGGAGCCCACGGCGGCGTCCGCCGACAGCGGCGACGGCATGGGCGGTCTCGTGAGCGGTGACGAGGCCCCCGCGACCAGCGGCGCCTCCGCGGCCGACGGCGGCGACCAGGCGGAGGACGGCATGGGCGGGCTCGTCGCCGGGTCCTCCGGGTCCGCCGAGGTCGACCTCACGGTGTCGACCGACGGCGCGGCCACCGAGACGACCGACGACGGCCGTGGTGGTCTCGTCGGCCAGCGCTCGCGCACCACGGCGGGCGCCCGCTGACCCCGGCACCCTCCCCGCGCACGACCACGCGCCCCGTCGCCCACCCGGCGGCGGGGCGCGGTCGCGTGTCCCGGGACGTGTCCGATCACCTGTCAGCACGTATCAGCGCGACCGGTGACCCGCTCCTGGTGAGGGCTGCGGGACACGCAGACGCACACGAGGAGGCACACGGACATGGAGCGGTATTTCTACCGGCGCGGGGAGCGGGTCCCGGTCACCGAGGTCGACGGCGTCGTCGCCGTGCAGGTCGCGGACGAGCAGCGGCAGGCGCTGCTGGACGGCGACCCCGCGGGCGACGAGCGGGTGCGCGGCCTGTTCGGCGCGCCCGCCACCGGGCCCCGCGTCACCGACGCCGAGCTCGACGTCGACGCGGAGGAGGCCCGCGGACTCCGGGAGTCCGGCTGGCTGCTCGTGCGGCCCGTCGCGGGGCTCACCGCCCGAGGCGGCGACCTGCCCGAGGCGGCGGAGGACGTCGGGACCGTCTTCACGCAGGCGGACGGGCACGTCCTCATCGGCACCCGGAGCATCGTCGTCCAGTTCGACCCCGAGCTCAGCGAGGAGGAGGCCCGCGCCCGGGCGGCGCAGCGCGGCCTCACGATCGTCCGCGAGCTGCGCTTCGCGCCCAACCAGTTCGAGGTCGCGGCCGCGGCGGGGGAGGACGTCCTCGAGGTCGCGAACGACCTGCAGGAGAGCGGGGAGACCGTCTTCGCCGAGCCGTCCTTCGTCGAGTACATCGGGCAGCGGCTGCGGCCCGGCGACCCCACGTACGCCCAGCAGTGGCACCTGCGCAACACCGGTGCCGCCGGCGGTGTCGCGGGCGCCGACATCGCCGCCGAGCAGGCGTGGGACGTCACCCGCGGCGCGGGCGTCACCGTCGCCGTCATCGACAACGGCTTCGACGTCACGCACGGCGACCTCTCGCCCGCCCTCACCGCCGGCTGCGGCTTCTTCGACGGCTCCGGCACGTTCCGCCGCACCCTCACCGGCTACCCGGACAGCGACCACGGCACGTTCTGCGCCGGGATGGCCGCCGCCCGCCAGAACACGCTCGACGGGTCCGGTTCCGCCCCGCTGGCCGACCTGCTGCTCGTCGCGTCCCGGGGGGACCAGGTCGGCACGCAGGCGACCCTCGCCCGCGCGGTCGCGTACGCCGCCGACCCGCGCACGGAGGTCGCGACGGCGAACCCCGCCGACGGCGCCGACGTCATCGTGTCGAGCCTCGGCCCGAACGGCGCGAACTGGGCGCTCACGAGCGTGCTGCAGAACGCGATCGAGTTCGCGGCGCAGACCGGCAGGGAGGGCCGCGGCACGCCGATCTTCTGGGCGAGCAGCAACGGCAACGTGGACATCGCCCTCGACCAGGTCGTGTCCCACCGCGACGTCATCGCCGTCGGCCGGTCCCGTCGCACCGACCTGGAGGACAACAGCGCCCGCGGCGAGGAGCTCGACTTCCTCGCGCCCGGCGTCAACGTGGTGAGCACCGCCTCCGGCGGTGGCACCCGCACCGACACGGGGACGAGCTTCGCCGCGCCCCTGGCCGCGGGGGTGGGGGCGCTGCTGCTCGCGGTGAACCCCGACCTGTCGGCCGACGACGTCCGCACGATCATGCGACGCACGTGCGACAAGGTCGGCGGGGTCACCTACGACGCGGCGGGGCACAACCTCGACTACGGCCACGGCCGCGTCAACGCGTTCCGGGCCGTCGTCCACGCGCTCAGCACCGTCGCCGAGCGCTCCGGCGTCGACACCGACCACGACGGCGACGGGCTCGCGGAGGTCCCGGTCGTGAGCCCGTGGGGGCTCGGGACCCTCGAGTACCGCGCCGGCGGCCTCACCCACCTGTCGATGGCGCCGAACGGCAGCCGCTTCGGTGGCTGGCTCCTCAACACCCGCGACAACCGCTTCCCCGTCCTCGGGGACCTCGACCGGGACCGCCGCTCCGAGCTGTTCGTCACCAGCCCCTGGGGCATCGGCGTCCTCGACGTCTCCGGCGGCTCCTACCGGGGCCGGATGCTCGCCCCGAACGGCACCCGCTTCGGGGGCTGGCTGCTCAACACCGCCGACAACCGGTTCGGTCCGGTCGGCGACTTCGACGGTGACGGCCGCGACGAGGTGCTCGTGACGAGCCCGTGGGGGATCGCCCTCCTCAAGCTGACCGGGCGCACGTTCTCCACGGTCGTCATGGCCCGCAACGGCACCCGCTTCGGCGGCTGGCTGCTCAACACCGCCGACAACGTGTTCGGTCCGGTCGGCGACTTCGACGGCGACGGCCGCGACGAGGTCGTCGTGCGCAGCCCGTGGGGGATCGGCGTGCTGAAGCTGTCCGGCACGACCTTCGCCCCCGCGATGATGGCGCCGAACGGCACCCGGTTCGGCGGGTGGCTGCTCAACACCGCAGACAACTGGTTCGGCCCGGCCGGGGACCTCGACGGCGACAGCCGCGACGAGCTCGTCATCGCGAGCCCCTGGGGTGTCGGTGTCCTCGAGCTCTCCGGCGGCACCCTGTCCGCCGCGACGATGGCGCCGAACGGCACCCGTTTCGGTGGCTGGCTGCTCAACACCTTCGACAACCGCTTCCGGGCGGCCGCCGACCTCGACGGGGACAGCCGGGACGAGCTGTTCGTCACGAGCCCGTGGGGGGTGGGCGTGCTCCGGCTGGCCGGCGGGTCGCTGACGAGCGTCATGCTGCAGCCCAACGGCACCCGCTTCGGTGGGTGGCTGCTCAACACGGGCGACAACGCGTTCCGGCGGTTCGCGCCGATCACGCGGACCGGTCAGGCGGAGGTCCTCGTCGAGAGCCCGTGGGGCATCGGGGTGCTGCGGCTGAACGGGGGGACCTTCGACGCGCCGTTCATGGCGCCGAACGGCACCCGGTTCGGCGGCTGGCTCCTCAACACGGCCGACAACCGGTTCTGACGGGGGTGGGGACGGTGTTCTTCTGACGTGCCCTACGCCGCGACGGCGGTCGCCGCGGCCGTGAGCTCGAGCGAGCGGACCCGGGAGGTGGGGTCGGGGGACTGGAACGCCACGACCAGCTCGTCCGCGTCCGCGTGGGCGGCGAAGCGGTCGAGGTACTCCCGCACCTCCTCAGGCGTGCCCGCCACGCTGTACCGCAGCATGTCGGCGAGCTGGGCGCCCTGTGCGCTCGCGAGCAGCGCGTCGACCTCGTCGTCTCCCAGCAGCGGGGCGTCGGGGCCGCGCTGGAGGATCCGCTTCACGAACGACCGCCGGACGGTCGCGAGCTGCCGCTGCGCGTCGGTGGCGTCGTGGTCGGCGACGACGTTGACGGCGGCGAGGACGTACGGCTCCGCCAGCTGCTCCGACGGCCGGAAGTCGCGCCGGTACAGCGCGACCGCCTGCTCGAGCATCGCGGGCGCGAAGTGCGAGGCGAACGCGTACGGCAGGCCGAGGGCCGCCGCCACCTGCGCGCCGTAGAGGGAGGACCCGAGCACGTACAGGGGCACGCGGGTGCCCGCGCCGGGCACCGCCTGCACGCCCGGCACGCGGGACTCACCGGCGAGGTAGGCCTGCAGCTCGACGACGTCGTCGGGGAAGCGCTCGGCGGCGGCCGGGTCGCGCCGCAGCGCGTACGTCGTCGTCCGGTCGCTGCCCGGTGCGCGGCCGAGCCCGAGGTCGATGCGGCCCGGGTGCAGCGACGCCAGGGTGCCGAACTGCTCGGCGACGACGAGCGGGGAGTGGTTCGGAAGCATGACCCCGCCCGCGCCCAGCCGGATCCTCGAGGTGTGCGCGGCGACGTGCGCGACGACCACCGCGGTCGCCGACGACGCGATGGTCGGCATGTTGTGGTGCTCGGCGTACCAGACGCGGCGGTAGCCGGCGGCTTCGGCCGCGCGGGCGAGGTCGACGCTCGCGCGGAGGCTGTCGCCGACGGTCTGCCCCTCGGCGACGGGAGCGAGGTCGAGGACGGAGAGCGGGACGGTCACGTCCGGTGCCAACCGCCCGCGCCGTGCGCTCCTTCCCGCCGTCCGGCAGCGGACGGCGACGGGCCCGCCCCTCCGAGGAGGGACGGGCCCGTCGCGTGCCGTGCGGCGAGGAACCGTCAGGGAAGCGGGTAGCGCACGACGTACTCCGGGTCCTCGTAGTCGTCCGGGTCACCCGGGTCCGGGATGCCGTCGACGCGACCGCCGACCCCGTTGACCACGTGGGCGATGATCCCCGGGCCGCTGAGGTTCTTCGTCATGATGTGGTGGAGCACGACGCCCGGGGTCTCGGGGACCTCGTAGCCGTCCTCGGTGACGATGGTCGGGTCGTTGCGGTTGAACGCGTAGACACCGCCGCCCCACAGCGTGTGCCGCTCGACGTCGTCGGCGACCTTGTAGCCCGCCCAGCCGAGCGTGCCGTCCGGCTGCGTCCACTCCGCCTGCGACGGCGGGTCGTACGGCAGCTCGTTCTGGAACAGGACGACGAACCCGTCCTCGCCGTTCCACACGCTGTTGTACTCCTGGAAGTGCTCGACGAAGTACCCGGTCGCGGTGACCCGGTCGCCGTTGACGACGACGCCGTTGCGGCCGATGTTGGTCCGCCACCGCTCGTTGTCGCCGAAGACGCCGTCGGTGCGGTCGAAGCCCTCGATGCCGTGGTCGGCGCGCCACACCCACGTGTGGTCGATGAGGACGTCGTCGCTGTTGACCTCGAGCGCGATGTCGGTCTTGCCGACGTACGGCCCGCCGACGCGGAAGTACACGTCGGACAGCGTCGTCGGGTTCGAGCCGCTCGACTTCCGGGCGGCCTTCGGCGTGTTCTTCTTCCCGACCTGCAGGAGCACCGGCGACTCGACCTCGCCCGCGTCGACGGTGACGCCCGCGACGACGACGCCCGGCACGTCGGCGACGGTCAGCGGGACCGCCCCGCCGACCGAGTGCAGCGTCGCGAGGCCGATGCCGAGCACGACGGTGTCGGGCCGCTTCACCTGGATGCTGCGGGAGACGTCGTAGACGCCCGGGGTGAGGAGCAGGTGCCTGCCGCGGGCCAGCTGGTTGTTGATCTCCTGGACGGAGTCGTCCGGCGTCGCGACGAAGAACTGCGTGATCGGGATCGAGCGGCCGGCCGTCATGCCGTCCGCCCACGTGATGCCGCGGGTGCCCTGCTTCGCGACGGGGACCCGGACCTGCCAGGCGCCGGCGTCGTCGACGTAGAGGTACGGCTTCTCCCGGCTGACCGGCGTCGTCTCGAGCGTCGTGTACGGCGGGTCGGGGTACGTGCTGTCGTCCGGGGCGCCGACGACGCCGGAGAACACCTGGTTCCACACCGCGTTGGTCCAGGTGCCGAACTCGCTGTTGCGGGCGTACCACTGCTGCTGCGAGCCGTTGATCACGACGCCCGCGCGGGAGTCGGCGATGAACCCACCCGAGGCGAACGACGGGCCCGTGCAGTAGTCCATCAGCGTGAGGTTGGCGCCCTGCACGTCGACCCGACGCATCGAGACGGCCTGGGAGACGGCCCAGAAGTTCGCCGACGCCTCGCAGCCGCCCTGCCCGGCCGTGTTCACGTCGATCGTGAGGTTGGAGATGCCGCGCCAGAAGTTGTTGAGGGCGAAGCAGCCGACGAACTCGGGGTTCGTCGGGTCGTCGAAGCACTGGTTGTAGACCTCGACGGCGCCGTTGATGACGACGTCGCCGGGGGAGGCGCCGAGGCCGATGACCTCCGTGTAGTAGCCGACCTTCACCTGCAGCGGCTCGGCGTCGGTGCCGTAGGTGCCGGGCAGGAAGAGGAACGCGTGCCGGCCGGAGCCCATCTCGTCGCTCACCTGCTGGGCGTGGACGGCGTCGACCGTGGCCTGGATCTCGCTGACGGGCATGCTGGGGTCGAAGACGACGGCCGAGCCCACGTCCGGGTCGGTGGCCGAGGTCGTGGGCGGCGGCGCCGCGGTGGCGGTGACCGCGGAGGCGAGGACGAGACCGGCGGCGGCGACGACGGCGGGCACGACCCGCCGGGCGACGCCACGCCGTCGGCGGGCAGGGGGTGACAGGGGACTCACGGTGGACTCCTTCGTCCGGGAGCAGGGGCCGTCCGGTGTCGCCGACGAACAGGTGGCGCGGACGGCCGTACTGTGTCACGACAGCCGGAACGGCGGGTACCGGTCGGTGACGAGCAGCGTCGCGTACGCCTGCACCCGCAGCGCCCAGCGGCCGACCCGGGACCGAGGTCCCCCTCGACGGGTCCGGCCCCCGGCGGCAGGCTGACCGCGTGGAGGAGTCGTCGCTCGCCGCGCAGTTCGCCGTGCTCGCCGCCGGTGTCGTCGCCTTCGCCGTCGTGTCGCGCCGCACCGCACCGTGGCCGCTCACCATGCCGATGGTCTTCGCCGCCTTCGGGCTGCTGTGCGCCGTCACCGGGCTCGTACGCCTCGGCGTCGAGCCGACGGCGACGGCCGTGCTCGCCGAGCTCGCGCTCGGGGTCATCCTCTTCGTCGACGCGGCCCGCATCGACGTGCGCGCCCTCGCCCGCGAACGGGGGCTGCCGCTGCGGCTGCTCGGGCTCGGTCTGCCCCTCACGCTGCTGCTCGGCGCCGTCGTCATGTGGGCGGTCGCGCCCGGGCTCGGCCTGCTCGGGGCCCTCCTGCTCGCGGCGATCCTCGCCCCGACGGACGCCGCCCTCGGGCTGGCCGTCGTGGAGGACCCCGCCGTGCCGCAACGGGTCCGTCAGGGGCTCACCGTCGAGTCGGGACTCAACGACGGCCTCGTGCTCCCCGTCGTGCTCTTCTGCCTCGCCGCGCTCGGCGGAGGGGACGGGGCAGGCGAGGGCCCGGCGTACTGGGCGGCGTTCGTCCTCGGTCAGGTGGGCGGCGGGACGCTGCTCGGGATCGGCGTCGGGGCCCTCGGCGGCTGGGCGCTCGCACGTGCCGCCCGCGCCGGCTGGGTCGAGGGCCTCTGGCGGCAGCTGGGGACGCTCGCGCTCGCAGGACTCACGCTCGCCGCGGCGGAGACGCTCGGCACGAACGGCTTCATCGCCGCCTTCGTCGCGGGTCTCGCCGTCGGCGTCGTGTCCCGCCGGGTGGGGCACACGGGCGACAGCGCCCCGACGGAGTACACCGAGGACACCGGCCAGCTGCTCGCGGTCGTCGCGTTCTTCGCCTTCGGCAACGTGCTGCTCGCGGAGTTCGCGGTCGACCTCACATGGCAGGTCGCGGTGCTCGCCCTCTTCTCGCTCACGCTCATGCGGCTCGTGCCCGTCGCCGTGTCCCTGCTGGGCTCGCGGGCGCGACGCGCCACCGTCC
This sequence comes from Aquipuribacter nitratireducens, assembly GCF_037860835.1. Classification (NCBI taxonomy): domain Bacteria; kingdom Bacillati; phylum Actinomycetota; class Actinomycetes; order Micrococcales; family Intrasporangiaceae; genus Aquipuribacter; species Aquipuribacter nitratireducens. The sequence goes on from NZ_JBBEOG010000001.1 coordinate 358,727, forward strand.
TGTTCGTGGGCTGGTTCGGTCCCCGCGGTCTCGCCTCGATCCTCTTCGGCCTCCTCGTGCTGGAGGCGGAGGTGCCGGCGTCGGAGGAGCTGTTCTCCGTCGTGACGTGGACCGTTGCGGCGAGCATCGTCCTGCACGGCGCGAGCGCGTCGTGGGGGGCGGCCCGCTACGGCCGCTGGTACGCCCGCGTGCGGCGGGACATGCCCGCGGAGCAGGCGGCCGGGATGCCCGAGGCGGGCAGCGCGATGGCGCACCGGCCGCGGCGGGGTCGCGCCCGCTGACCGGCCCCGCGCCCGGGGCGTAGCCTCGCCGGGATGGCAGTGGACACCGACCCGCTCGTCGCCCGCATGCGCGGGTTCGGGACGACGATCTTCGCCGAGATGTCGGCGCTCGCGACGTCGACGGGGGCGGTCAACCTGGGGCAGGGCTTCCCCGACTTCGACGGTCCGCCGCAGATGCTCGAGGCCGCCCGCGAGGCGATCCGCACAGGGGTGAACCAGTACCCGCCCGGACCGGGCACGCCGGAGCTGCGCGGGGCGGTCGCCGCGCACCAGCTCCGCTTCCACGGGCTCGGTTACGACCCCGGGAGCGAGGTCGTCGTCACCGCGGGAGCGACCGAGGCCGTGACGGCGGCGGTGCTCGCGCTGTGCGAGGTGGGCGACGAGGTCGTCGTGCTCGACCCCCTGTACGACTCCTACGCGGCGGCGGTGGCACTCGCCGGCGCCGTCGTGCGCCCCGTGCCGCTGCGTCCCGGGCCGGACGGGCGCTTCGCCTTCGACGAGGCCGACCTGCGGGGCGCGTTCGGGCCCCGCACCCGGCTCGTCCTCCTCAACTCCCCGCACAACCCGACGGGCACCGTCCTGAGCCGTGAGGAGCTCGCGCTCGTGGCGGAGCTGTGCCTCGAGCACGACGTCCTCGCCGTCACCGACGAGGTGTACGAGCACCTCGTCCTCGACGGGGAGCACGTCCCGCTCGCGACGTTCGACGGCATGCGGGACCGGACGCTCCAGGTGTCCTCGGCCGGCAAGTCGTTCTCCTGCACCGGGTGGAAGATCGGCTGGGCGTGCGGGCCCGCGGTACTCACGGGTGCCCTCATGCGGGTCAAGCAGTACCTCACGTACACCAACGGTGCCCCGTTCCAGCCCGCCGTCGCCCTCGCCCTCGGCCTCGGCGACGACTACTTCGACGCGTTCACCGCGAGCATGCGCGGCAAGCGGGACCGGCTCGTGGCGGGGCTGCAAGAGGCCGGGTTCGGCGTCGAGCGCTCGCAGGGCACGTACTTCGTCGCCGCCGACATCCGGCCCGTCGCCGGGGAGCAGGACGGTCTCGCGTTCTGCCGGTCCCTGCCGGAGCGGGTCGGGGTGGCGGCGGTGCCGATGCAGGTCTTCTACGCCACGCCGGGGGAGGGGCGGCACCTCGTGCGGTTCACCTTCGGCAAGCGCGACGACGTGCTCGACGAGGGGGTCCGCCGCCTCGTCGGCTCGCGCGAGCCGTCGTGACACGAGCCGTACGCCGGCCGTCGAGTGGGATCGGCCGTCCGGCCGGCGGCAGGAGCGGGGAGGATGTCTCCCGTGGTTGACCTCGAGGACCTCGTACGGCGGGCGTGGCAGCTGGTTCCGACCGACGGGCGGGCCATGCTCGGCATCACCGGCAGCCCCGGCGCGGGCAAGACGACGCTCGCGGCGGCCCTCGCCGAGCGCGTGCAGGCGCTCCACGGCGAGGGCGAGGAAGGCGGCGCGGTCGCGGTGCACGTGCCGATGGACGGCTTCCACCTCGCCAACGCGACGCTCGACCGGCTCGGGCTGCGCGATCGCAAGGGCGCCGTCGAGACCTTCGACGGGTGGGGTTTCGTCGCCCTGCTGCGGCGCCTCGCCGCCGAGACCGACCACACCGTCTACGCCCCCGGCTTCGACCGGGCCGTGGAGGAGGGGGTGACGGGCGTCCACGCGGTCCCGGCGTCAGCCCGCCTCGTCGTCGTCGAGGGCAACTACCTCCTCGTCGACCGGGAGCCGTGGTCGCAGGTGCGGGACCTGCTCGCCGAGGCGTGGTTCGTCGAGGCCTCGCCGCAGGAGCGCACGGCGAGGCTCGTGGTCCGGCACGAGGCCGGCGGCCGCTCACCCGAGGCGGCGCGCGCGTGGGCCGACACCGTCGACGGGTCCAACGCGGTCCTCATCGACGCGACGCGGGAGCGGGCGGACCTCGTCGTCAGCGGCGTCGCACTCCGCACCGCCGGTCCCTGACCCACGATCCGCCCCCGGCGGTATCACTCGCGCGACGGCGGGCTCCTGGCACGTGACCGGCGACCCAGGAGGCGCGGGTGGACACGAGCCCACGGCAGCAGCACCGGGCCCACCCTGCCCGGACGCTGCCGTGGCTCCTCACCCTCGCGCTGGCTCTCGGCATGTGGGTGGTGGGTCCCGCTGCGCTCGCGCAGCCCGCCGACGGTCGTGTCGTCGTCGACTTCGACACCGGCACGGCCGCGCGCGACGCCGGCGTGGAGGTCGTCGGTGGGGAGCGCGCGGAGGTCGGCGGTGACGGCGTCCTCTTCCTGCCGACCGTGTGCCGCGCCGCCTGCCCCGACGCCGTCGAGCTGCGCCTGCCGGGACCGGCGGTGTCCGTGCAGGTGAGCGTCGCCGTGGTCGTCCCCGACTCCGTCGCGAGCGGCGCCGCGGTCGTCGCCGCGCCGGCGCTGGTCCCCGCTGCGCCGGCTGCGCTGCTCGAGGGCCTCGACAGCTCCGGCGACGCGACCGTCGAGCCGGTGGGGACCGCGCTCCCGCTCGCGGTCGGGCTGCCCCTCGACCCCGACGCGGAACGGTCCGTCGCGCTCCGCGACCCGGCGGGCCGCACGAGCACGGTCCGGGTGCGGCTGGTCGCGCCGGCCGAGGCGCAGGCCGCGGTCCTCGTCGTCGACGACCTCGTCCTCGAGCCGGCACGCCCCGCCCTCGACCTGTCCGCGAGCGCGGTCACGCTCGCCGAGCCGGGCAGCGGTGCCACCGTCGTGGCGACGAACTCGGGCAGCACGACGCTCACCGGCATCGTGATCACCCTCGACCCGGACCCCGGTGACGGTCTCGACGTCGACGCGTCCGCGTGCGACGGCGACCTCGGACCCGGTGGCGAGTGCGCCCTCCGGCTGACGGCGGGGGAGGTGACGGACGACCTCGACGTCCTCCTCGTGGTCGGCTCCGAGGGGACGGGTCCGCTGGCGCGCGCCGTCGTCACCGTGCCCGCGGTCGTCCCCGAGCCGGAGCCGGCACCCGAGCCGGAACCGGCACCCGAGCCGGAGCCGGCACCCGAGCCGGAGCCGGCACCCGTGCCGGAGCCGGCACCCGAGCCGGAGCCGGCACCCGAGCCGGAGCCGGCACCCGAGCCGGTACCGGAACCTGCACCGGAGCAGCCCGGGGACACCGTCGCACCCGGTCTCGACCTGCTGGCGGCGACGCCCGTGGCGCTCGGCGGCGCGCTCCTCGTCGTGCTGCTCCTCGTCGCGGGTCTCGGTGGTGCGCTCCTGCAGCGCCGCGTCGCCCGTCGTCGCGTCGAGCGGCGCCGACCCCCCCGCGACCCCGTTCCGCGGGCACGCTGGGACGTCACCCGCGACGACGGCTCCCAGCGCGTCAGCGGCGCCGGCGCCCCGCTGGTGACCGCGACGGCGTGGGCGCCGTCGCCCCGCACCGACCTGCACGAGGACACGACACCCCGCACGACCCCGGCGGGCCGCACGACAGGAGGCACGACATGACGACCGTCACGCACCTGCTCGGCGTCGACACCGACGACGGCGCCGCCGCCCTCTCCCGCGGTCTCGCGGCCGCGCTGCGCGCCGTCCCGGACCTCGGCGTCGACGGCCTCCGGCTGCCGGTCGACGACCTCGTCGACGTCGTCCGGGAGCTGCTCTCGGTCCCCGTCGGCAACCTCGCGGTGCGGGCGTGGCAGGGCGAGCGGGCCGTCGTCGCCGCCCGGCGGCGCACGCTCGAGCACCCGGGGGAGCGGGTCGTCGTCGAGCTGTTCCACCACACCGTCACGAGCACGCAGGAACCGACCGTCGACCTGTCGGTCGAGGGCCTGGGACGCCGGCCCGTGCTGCGCCTCACGCTCGAGGTGACCCTCGACGTGGACGCGCTGCTCGTCACCGTGAGCGGCGGGCGGGTCGAGCGGCTCTCGCCCGGCCGTGCGTCGGCGACGGCGGAGCTGTCGGTCTCCGGTGCGACGCTGCTGCGCCGGCACGTGGACGTCGTCGGCCTTCGGCCGGACCCGCCACCGCCTGGAGTCGACCGGGGCCCGGCGGCACGCGTGCCCGGCCAGGAGGTGCGGTCGTGACCGTCCGGTTCGGCGCCGACGGGCTGCGCCGTCTCGGGGAGCTCATGTCGACCGCGGCGCCCGTGCCGGACGCGCTCCTCGACCGGGACGCGGTGCCGGCGGCCGACGCCGCCGGCGGACCCGCGCTCGACCTCCAGGAGCCCGAGCGGTGGCTGTGGCACCCGGCCCCCGGCGGTTCGGTGCCGCTCGCCGGCGCGTGGTCCGACCCCGCGCAGTACGAGATGGTCGACGACGCGCGGCTGCGACGGCGTCTCCTCACGACGCCCCCGGCGCGGGTCGGTGACCTCGACCCGGAGGAGCAGCGCCTGTACGCCCGGCACAGCGCCGACATCGCGATGCGGGGCGGGACCACGTCCGGTGTCGTCTACCCGCTCGCCGTGTGCGAGCTGGCGAAGGACCGCAGGCTGCGCAACGTCGGCGGCGCGTCCGCCGGGGCCATCGCCGCGGCCGCCGCCGCCGCCGCGGAGCTCGGCCGTTCCACCGGGGCGGCCCCGAGCGGCCCCGCGCCGACGGGCCGGCTGCGCAGCGGCTTCCCCGGGCTCGCCGACCTCGTCGCGTGGCTCGTCCAGGCCGACGCCCCGGACGACAGGGAGCAGTACCGCCTCGCCGCGCTGTTCCGGCCCGCGGCCGACCAGCGCCGGCTCTTCGCCATCGCCGTCGCCGTCATGCGCCGGCGCGTGTGGGCCGCGCCGGTCGCCGCGTTCGCCGCCCTCCGGTGGTTCTTCCAGGTCGCGCTGCTCGTCGCGGTCGCGCTCGGCGTGTGGTCCCTCGCCGTCGTCACCTCGTCCCTCGCCGGCACCGACGGCACGTGGGTCGCGACCGCGCTGCGGGGCGCCGGGCTGCTCGTGGGCGGCGTCCTCGCCGTCAGCGCGGTCACCGCCGCGCTCCTCCTCGCGCCGTCTCTGCTGGAGCCGCTGCGGCGGCGCCGTCGGGTCCGCGCCGACCTGTCCCTCACGACCGAGGAGGTCAACCGGCTGCAGCAGCACTCGACGAGCCGGCCCCGGCTCGGCCTCGACCGCAAGGGCGACGGTGGCGGTCTCCTCGTGGTCGCGCTCCTCGCCCTCGGCAGCGCGGCGTTCCTGCGCCCGTACGGCGCGGCCGAGCGGACCGTGGCCGTGCTCGGCGGGCTGTCGCTCGTCCTCGTCCTGCTCGCCGTCGTCGGCGTGGCGGTCCTGCTGTGGGCGCTGCGGGCCCGTGGTCGCTCCTACGGGCTCGTGCCCGGCGCGACGCCCTACCGCGCGCCGAGCCCCCTCGACCGCCTCGTCGGCGCCGGCCGGCGCGGCGACGACACGCGGCCCCTGTCGACGTGGCTGTCGGACGCGCTCGCCGACCTCGCCGGGCTCACCACGGCGCCCACGGCGCCCACGGCCCCCACCGCCCCCACCGCCGACGGCGGCCGGGGCGACGCGGTCCTCTGCTTCGGGCACCTGTGGCAGGGACCGGACTTCCGCCCCGTCCCCGAGGACCGGGCCGCCCGCCCGCTCCCGGAGGAGGCAGCGGTCCGCGCCGCCGCGGACGACCCCGCCGCGCGCCTCGTCAACCTCGTCGTCATGACGACGGACCTCAGCCGCAAGCGGCCGTGGACCTTCCCGCTCGACCCGTGGCGCACCGACGCGCCGGCCGAGGACGGCGACGCGGCCGCGGACCCGCTCTCGCTGTGGTTCGACCCCGCCGACCTCACCGCCTCGTGGGACCCCGACCGCGGCGGGACCGACGTCCTGCCGCGCCACGTCGTCGACCTCATGGTCGACGTGACCCGGGCGAGCGTCCGCACGGTGCCGCGCGCCGACGGCTCGGGCGCCGTGACCCTGTACCGGCTGCCGCAGCCGTGGAACCTGCCGGTCGTGCTCGCGGTCCGCATCAGCGGGGCCCTCCCGGTCCTGCTGTCCGCGGTGCGGCTGTACCGGCTGCGCCGGCCGAGCCGGGTCCGCGACGACCTCGGTCGGCTCGTCGTGCACGGGCGCGGCGCCGGGTCCCGGCCGGTGTGCTCCCAGGAGCCGCCGGAGGTCGCGGAGGAGCTGTGGCTGTCCGACGGCGGGATCACGAGCAACTTCCCCGTCCACCTCTTCGACAGCTACCTGCCGCGCTGGCCGAGCTTCGGGCTCAACCTCGGCGAGCACGTCCCCGGTCAGCCCGTCCAGGACGTGTGGCTGCCGGAGGACTGGCAGTCCGCCCTCGTCCCGGCCGACCGGCTGGGTGCGGGCCTGCCCGCGCTGCTCGGCGCCGTCCTCACGTGCGCGCGCAACTGGCGGGACAACCTGCAGACCGCCATGCCCGGCTACCGCAGCCGGGTCGCGTGGGTGCGGCAGCACGAGGGGGAGGGCGGCACGAACCTGTTCATGGCGCGGACGACCATCGCGGCGCTCGCGCTGCGCGGCGCCCTCGCCGGGGCGCGGCTCCGCGTCCGCTACGCCGACCCGGGGCAGTGGGACCGGCACCGCTGGCTGCGGCTGCGGGTCTCCGCCGCGAACGTCGAGGAGCTGCGGGGTCGGCTCGCCGTGGCGCGGCCGGTGTACGGCGACGTCCTCGACGGCGGCGCGCCGTGGCTGTCGCAGCTCCGCGACGGACTGACCGGCGACCCCGACCTGCCGGGCACGGACGCCCACTGGTTCGCACCGGACGTCGACACGTACTGGCGGGACGTCGCCCGGCTCCTCGACAGCGCGGGCGAGGCGGACGCGGCGACACACCTCGCGGCCGGGGTGCCGGCGCCGCCGCCGCGGCTCAGCCAGGTGCCGCCCGTCTGAGGGGCGACGAGTCCGGCGGCACCCCTCCAGCCGCAGGTCCGGCGACCCGATGAGGGGGCATGAGCCTGTCGCGTCGTTCCCTCCTGCGTGGTGCCGTCCTCGTCCCCGGCGCGGTCGGGGCCGGGCTCCTGACCGGCCCGGCGTCGGCCGCCGTCACGCCGCTCGCGCCCGTCGCGAGCATCACCCCCGCGAAGGGGCACCACCCGCTGGTCCCGGGCTGGACGGGCATCAAGGTGAAGGTCGTCCAGCACCGCCTCGGCCTGCCCGCGAGCAGCTGGGAGGCGGTCGACGCCACGACGCTCGCGGCGGTGAAGGACTTCCAGCGCGCCAACGGCCTGCGAGTCGACGGTGTCGTCGACTGGCGGACGTGGGGGGCGATGGCGACCGGTCGCAGCTGGGGCATGGACCGGTGGCAGGCCACCCCGCGCTGGGGGCTGTCGGCGGGGCGGGCCCGTCGCGTCGAGACGATGGTCGAGCACGCGATGACGTACGTCGGGCACGAGTACGTGTGGGGCGGGGCCGGCCGCCCGCACGAGGGCGTCGACTGCTCGGGGCTGGTGCTGCAGTGCCTCTACCGGGCGGGACTGGACCCGCAGCCGATCTCCGTCGACCGGCACGTCGAGCCCACGTACCGGACGTCCTACGAGTTCTACCGCCACCCGCGGCTGGTGCACGCGCCGCTGGCCCGGGCCCGTCGCGGCGACCTCGTCTTCTACCGGAACACCTCGACCGGCCGCATCAACCACGTCGCGATCTACCTCGGCGACGGACGGCTCGTCGAGGCGATGAGCGGCCCGAACGTCGTCCGGGTCGCCCCGCTGAAGCGGACCCTGTCGACGCAGTCGCCCATGCCGGAGGTCGTCCGGCCGTTCCCGGTGTGACAGCGTCGGTCGAGGTCGCTCAGTACAGCCCCCGCCACCGCATCCGCGGCGGCCGGCCATCGGGGTCGAACGCGGTCCGGTAGAGCGGGGACGCGAGCAGCCGCAGCCCGCGCGGCGGCGCCTCGACCCGGTGGGGGCGGAGCCGTCCCGGCGGCCGCGCTCCCTGGCGGCCGCCCTCGTGCCACGCGTCGAGCCGGGCGGCGCTCGCCGTCAGCGTCGCGACCGCCTCGTCGGGGTCGAGGAGCCCGGTGTCGTCGCCGGTGTCGAGGTGCTCCCGCCACAGCCGCAGCCGCAGGTCCCGGGCGAAGCGCCGGGCGCCGTCGCCCCGCCCGCCGGGGTCGCGGGGCTCCCGTTCGTCGCGCTCGCCGTCGAGGACGGCGGCGGTGAGCTCGGAGTCGTGCGTCCACGAGCGGCGGTTGAAGTTGTCGCTGCCGACCGTCGCCCACACGTCGTCGACGACGCACACCTTCGCGTGGACGTACACCGGCTCCCCGGCCCGGTTCTCCACGTCGAGGACGTGGACGCGGTCGCCACCCGCCGAGCGCACGACCTCGAGGGCCTGCACGTGCCCGAGCAGCGCCGACCTCGCCGCCAGCCGGCCGTCCTGGTCGGGGAAGCGCGGTACGACGGCGACGAGGTGGAGGCGCGGGCAGCGGTGCAGGGCCGCGGCGAAGACGCGGGCGACGTCCGTCGACCACAGGTACTGGTCCTCGACGTAGACGAGCCGCTCGGCGCGCTGCAGCGCCTTGGCGTACCCGCGCGCGGCGGTGCGCTCCCCGTCGGGGGCGAACGGGTAGCCGGGCCAGCGGTTCGGGTAGGTGCGCAGCAGCTGGACGGTCGCGCTGCCGGCGGGCGGCGGCTCCGGTCGGGGCGGCGGCAGCGCGTCCGGGTCGCGGTCCGTGCCGCGGACGAGGTCGGGGACGACGTGCCACGGCAGGCGCGACAGGACGGCCGGGTCCTGCCAGCGCTCGCGGACGGTGTCCTCCACAGCGCGCACGACCGGTCCCCGGAGCCGGACCTGGACGTCGTGCCACGCGGGAGATCCGCCGTACGGGTCGGCGAAGACCTGCTCCTGCGGGTCGCCGCCGTGGTCGGCGTCGTCGCGGCGGCTGTGGGCGAGGTCGATCCCGCCGACGAACGCGACGTCGCGGCGGCTGTCGTCGCGGTGGCGGATGACGACGACCTTCTGGTGGTGGCTGCCGAGCGGGCGCACCCGCTGGTCGAGGAGCACCTCGGCGCCGTGGTCCACCAGGCCCTCCGACAGGTTCCGGTTCTGCTCGGAGGAGAACTGCAGGCGGTCCCAGTGGGAGCGCCACAGCAGGCCCTTCACCACGGCGCCGCGGTCCGCGGCGGCGGCCAGCGCCTCCACGACGGTCGGCCCGTCGTCCGTCAGCCGCTCGTCGGGGTCGCCGCGCCAGTCGCACAGCATGACGAGGTCGCCCTCACCGGTTGCGGCGAGGGCCTCGAGCAGCGCCGGGAAGTACGTGCGGCCGTGCACGAGGGGCTCGACGAGGTTGCCCGTGCACCACAGCGGGACACGGGAGCGGTCGTTGCCGAGCTGGTGCGCGCTGAGCAGCCACGCGGCGACGGCGGGGTCCGCCGGCTCGGCGTCCTCACGCTCCTGCAGTCGTGACCGGAGCGCTCCGCCGTCGGGCGCGCGGACCACCGGCACCTCGCCCATCCGGTCGACGAGGTCCGGCCCGGTGAGCCGGACGCCCCCGTGGGGGGCCGTCTGCCGCAGGAGCACGGCGGCCACGCGGGCGGGGTGCTCACCGGCCGAGTCGAGGAACAGGGCGGTCAGGTCCTCGGTGTCGTCGCCGACGAGGTACCAGCGGTGGGGGCCGTCGGACAGCACGCGGGGGAGATCGCCGCCGGGGTCGGTCGTGACGAGGACGCGGCCGGGCGGCAGCCCGCGGGCGTGGAGCGCGCGCCGGACGCGGGGGAGGAGCCGTCCGGGCCAGCGGCACAGGTAGACCACCGGACCGGGCGGGCTGCCCTCCCCGACGCCGGACAGGTGCCGCACGAGCCCGGGCACCCCGTGCCCGGGGGTGCGGTCGGCCCCGGTCTGCGACGTCGCGCGCCACAGGGCGACGAGCGGGTGCCGGAGGCCGGCGAGGCCCGCGAGGTCGTCGACGTCGACGACGACGCCGGCGTGCGGCGGGTCCGGGGCCACGGCGACGAGGCTGGCAGAGCGGGGCCGCCCGTGCACCCGCCGGAGCTCAGCCCGGCGGGTGGAGCCCCCTGGCGTGCCGCAGGACGGGCAGGCGCTGGCGGACGGCCGCCACCTCGTCGGTGTCGACGTCGACGACGAGGACCTCCGGGGCTGCGCCGGCGCGGGCCCCGACCTGCCCGGTCGGGGACACCGCGAGGCTCGCCCCGATGCCGCCGGCGGACCCGGGCAGCGGCTCGAGGCCGGCGGTCGTGGGCTCGGCCTGGTCGCACGCGAGCAGCCACGACGTGGAGTCGAGCGCCCGGGCCCGGACGAGGAGCTCCCACTGCTCGGCCTTGCCCGGACCGTCGCCCCACGAGGCGGGCAGCACGACGACCTCGGCGCCCTGCCGGGCCAGCGACGTGAACACCGCCGGGAAGCGGACGTCGTAGCACGTGGCGACGCCGACCCGGGTGTGGTCGACGCTCACGACGACCGTGCGGTCCCCGGGCTCCACCCAGTCCGACTCCCGCGAGCCGAAGGCGTCGAACAGGTGGATCTTGTCGTAGTGCGTGTCGCACCCGGGCCCGGTGACGAGAAGCGTGTTGCGGACGCGGTCGCCGTCGGAGGCGGGCGTGAACATGCCGACGACGACCGTGAGGTGCGCGCGCGCCGCGGCCTCGCGCACGGCGTCCGCCCACGGCCCGTCGCACGGCTGCGCGACGTCGCGCAGCCGGGTCCCGAAGCGGGCCATCGTCGCCTCGGGGAACACGGCGAGCTCGGCGCCGGCGTCCGCGGCGGTGCGGATGCCGTCGCGCACCAGCTCGAGGTTGTGCGCCGGGTCCGACGTCGAGGCGACCTGGCAGAGCGCTGCCCGCATGGCTCCACGGTAGGCGCACCGGGCAGCAGGTCAGTGCACCTGCTCGGGCTCCGGTGCGGTGACCCGGCGCAGCCACAGCCGGGACACGGGCGTGCTGGCGGCGTGGAGCAGCCGCGCCCACAGCGGGGCGTCCCGCGGCAGCGGCACCGCGACGAACGTCGCCCCGAGCCGCCAGGCGAGCAGGCCGTCCTGCAGGGGCTGGTCGCCGACCACGACGGCGCCGGGCGGGACCTGCAGGCGCGTGAACGGCTTGCGGGCGACGCGCAGGTAGCGCCACGACGCCGGGAGGAGGCCGTCGGACACGCCGCGCGCCGAGTTGGTGACGACGTGGACGTGCTGGTCGCCCCACTCCCGCCCGAGCCGCTCGACGGCGTCGTCGAGCTCCCGCTGCCCGGTGCGCCAGTGCGCGACCCACGGCTCGACGTCGAGCACGACGACGCTCGCGCGGGGCCGGGTGCCGTCGCGGACCTGCTCCTGCCACGTCCCGACGTCGAGGACCTCTGCCCGGCGCCACCTGGTCGGTCGTCTCATTCCGGGGAGGTACCCCGCCCGTGCCGCACCCACCCCTGCTGCGCCCCATACGACCGCGCCGCCCCCGGGCGGACCGGGGGCGGCGCGGGCGGTGCAGGTCGTGCAGGTGGTGCGCTGGCTCAGACGCCGCAGGAGCCGCGGTCGGCGTAGGGGAGCGCGTCGTAGTCGGCCCAGTCGCTCGTGAACAGCGAGCCGTCGGCGGCCGCGGCCAGGACGGCCATGGTGGGCCGCTCGAAGAGGGTGGCGAGGTAGCCGTTGCTCTTCTGCCCGACCGAGCGCACCTCGTAGAAGATCGCGCCCTGGACGACGTCCTGCGACAGCGGCGTCTCACCGGCCGGGGCGGTGCCGCCGAGCAGCATCCGCGACAGCGCGGCGTTCGTGATGTCGATGTCGGGGTAGCGGGCCACGTGCGTCTGGCCGTAGCCGTCGAGCGCGTCGAGGCTCACCTCTGCCATCTGCCGGGCGGTGGCCCACTGCTCGTCCGTGAGCCGGGCGGGGTCGACGGTCCGCGCGCCGATCTGGAACTGGTTGAGGTCGTCGGTCCCGGCGACCCGCGGCGCGGAGCTCATGTGGTGCAGGTCGAGCCCGAGGTCCGGCTGCACCTCGGCGAACAGCTCCCAGAACGCGACGGACTCCGGCTGGACGAAGTTCTCCCAGTCGCGGTTGAGGTCGGTGCGGGTCGGCGTGGTGCTCTGCCGGATGTTGGCCTCGGCGCCGTCCGGGTTGTACATGGGGATGACGACGACGGTGAGGTTCTCCCGGATGCTGCGGGCCTCGGGCGTGTTGCTGCGGCCGAGCTCCTGGAGGATGTGGAGCACCGCCTGCGTGGACTGCAGCTCGTTGCCGTGGATGCGGGCCTGCAGCCAGAACACGGTGTCCCCCGTGCCGACCGTCGCGTAGTACAGCTCACGGCCCTCGCCGGACAACCCGGCGCTCTCGACGCTCACCCGGCCGTCGCTGTTCGCCTCGATGGTCGCGAGGCGGCGCTCGACGTCCTCGTAGTCCGCGACGCTGCTGAGGGTGACGGTCTGGTCCTCCTGCAGGCACGGGCCGCCGGGGGTGTGGGCGGGCTCGGCGCTGGCGGGCTGTGCCGCGATCCCGGACAGGACGCCGGCGGTGAGCAGCCCGGTGGCGCAGGCGGCGACGACTCGCGTTCTCACGAGGTGTTCTCCTTCGATCGGCAGGTTCTGGCAGCACACACCTACCCGTTCTGTCGCCTTCCCGGCAATACCTGTCGAACGATCAGTCGGATCGTGGACGGGGCCGTCGGAAGTCGACCGGCCCCGTCAGGGTCCGGGCTCGCCGCCGAGTCGTCCGCGCAGCCCGCTCGCGCGTGCGGCCGGGGTGCGCACGGCGGCCGCGACGGCGTCGACCGAGCCGACGACGCGCACGTGCGCGACGGCCCGCGTCACCGCCGTGTAGAGGGTCTCCCGGGTCGCCAGCGGGGAGTCCGCGGCGGGCAGCACGACGGTGACGCGGTCGAACTGGGAGCCCTGGCTGCGGTGGACCGTCATCGCGTGCACCGGGCGGACGGCGCCGAGCCGGACCAGCGGGATGCCCACCGGCGCGCGACCACGGGCGAACCACGCGCGGGGCCCCGTCCCGCGTGCGCCGGGCGGCTCCGCGACCACGACGCCCGTGTCGCCGTTGAAGAGGGCGACCTCGTAGTCGTTCGCCGTGACGAGCAGCGGCTCACCGGGGTGGTGGCCGTCGGCGCGCGCCGTCAGCAGGTCGGGGTCGGCCGAGACGAGCCAGCGCAGCGCGAGGGCCTCCCACTGCTGCACGCCGCGGGGGCCGCGCCGGTGGGCGCACAGCAGCCGGTGGGTGTCGAGCGCACGGAGGGCGCCGACCGCGTCGCCCGCGAGCGCGGAGCGCCGCATCGCCGAGCCCCAGGTGACGACGTCGCGCTCGACGGCCGCGAGCGCCTCCGCCCCGGGCGGGGCGTCGTCGGGGACCTCGACGAGCTCGACGCCACGCGGTCCGGGTGCGTCGCCGGCGGGACCCGCGTCGCTCTCGTCGCCGGAGCGGAGGAGGTCGACGACCTCGTCGACGCGACCCCTCCGCACGGCCTCGGCGAGGCGTCCGATGGCGCTGGCGGCGTCGAAGCGGTGGTTGACGGTGAGCGCCGCGATGCCGTCCTGCACGTACGCGGCAGGGCGGGCCGGGACGACGACGGCACCGTGACCGGGGACGACCGCGTCGAGGGCGGCGGCGGTGCGGGCGGTGCGCTGCCGGAGGGCGTCGCGGTCGACGAGGTCGCCGAGCACGGCGCCGGCCTCCACGGAGGCGAGCTGGTCGGGGTCGCCGACGAGCACGAGCCGGGTCCCGTCGCGGAGCGCCTCGAGGAGGCGCGCCATGAGCGTGAGCGGGACCATCGAGGCCTCGTCGACGACGACCACCTCGAACGGCAGCCGGTTCGCGCGGTCGTGCCGGAACCGCGACCGGGATCCCGGCCGCCACCCGAGCAGGCGGTGCACCGTGGTGCCCTCGAGGCGGCCGAGCCGCTCGAGGTCGACCGCCGGGAGCGTCCCGCTCGACGCGGCCACGGCCTCGTCCAGCCGCGCCGCCGCCTTGCCGGTCGGCGCCGCCAGCGCGACCCGCCACGAGGGGTGCTGCTCCTTGAGCAGCGCGAGGACCTTCGACACCGTCGTCGTCTTGCCGGTGCCGGGGCCCCCGGCGAGCACCGAGACCCGCGACAGCGCGCACACCGCAGCGGCGAGGCGCTGGTCGGCGTCGGCGTCGGGGTAGAGCCGGTCGAGCCCCGCTCGCAGGACGGCGAGGTCGAGGTCGTCCGGGCGGTCGGCGGTGCGCCGGAGGAGCTCGTCGGCGACGAGCTGCTCCTGCGCGTCGTAGCGCGCGAGCCACAGGCGCGTTCCGCGCAGCCGGAGCGGGGCGTCCTCGCCGACCGTCAGCGGGCTCGCGGCGCACGCCGCCACCCACGCGCCCACCTCCGGCCACGGCAGCGGTCCGGTGGTCCCGCCGTCCGTGGCGGCCGAGGTGACGGAGGAGATGGCGGAGGAGGTGGCGGACGAGGTGGCGGCGTGGCCGGCGTCGGCGACGTGCTCGTCGGTGTCCGGGACGGCGGTGGCCGCGACGGTCGACAGGTCGACGACCACGGAGCCCTGCCGCGTCGAGCGCACCGCGAGGGCGGCGGCGAGCAGCACCCGCTCGTCGCCCTCGCCGACGAGCACGCCGAGCCGGGACGCGACGTGGACGTCGGCGGCGGTGAGGACGCCGGCGTCGTTCATGAGGCGCAGCACGCCCTCGGCGCGCAGGGCGAGGTCCGCCGACCACGGGGACGCCACGCTCACCCGGCACCTCCCGCCAGCAGGTCCGACAGGCCGACGACGAGGGCGGTGGGTGGTCGCCACGCGAGGACCCCGGGCGCCTCGCCGGCGTCGTCGAGCACCCCGGGGCCGCTCATGCCGCGCAGGAACAGGTAGAGGACGCCGCCGAGGTGCTGCTCCGGGTCGTAGCCCGGGCGGCGCCAGCGCAGGTAGCGGTGGAGCGCCGCGGCGTACAGCAGCGCCTGCAGCGGGTAGTGCGCCTCGACCATCGAGTGCTCGAGCGCCTCCGAGCGGTAGTGCCAGGCGGTGAGGGCCTCCTCGCGGGGGGCCAGGCGGTTCGTCTTGTGGTCGACGACGAGGTAGCGCTCCGCCCCGGGCGCACCCACCCGCACCACGGCGTCGACGGAGCCCGCGAGGTAGCCGCGCAGGGTCGCCTCGCCGCGCGCGACCGGCAGCTGCTCGAGGGCGTCGGCGTACCCGGCGAGTCGCCCGCTCGGCACGTGCTCCCGCCACAGCGCGACGAGCCCGGCGAGCGTGGCGCCGGCGGCGTGGCGGGGGTCGGGCCGGTCGCCGCCTGCCAGCGGCAGCTCGAAGTCGAGCTCGGGCAGCCGGTCCGCCACGGGGACCTGCGCCCACGCGAGACCGTCGGCGAGCGGGCCGAGCGGCGTCGCGAGCGCGACGTCGAGCGCGCGGACGAGAGCGGGGACGTCGGCGCCGCCCTGGGCGAGCCGCCCGACCAGCGCCGCCACGTCCCCGCCGGGCTCGTAGCGCTCGAGCGCGAGGTGGACGAGGGTGCCGAAGCCCGTGCCGCCCGCGAGGTCGTGCCACAGGGAGGGGACGTCGAGCAGGTGCGCGTCGGCGGTGGCGCCCGCGTCGCCCCGGCGCGGGACCGGCGCGCCGGTGAGCGTCCCGGGCCCGGCGTCGGGCTCGTCGTCCGTCCGGCCGGTCTCCGGCTCGTCGGCGGGCGCGGGCGTCGGGCCACCCGGTCCGGGCCCGAGGCCGTACACCGCCTCGTGGGCGGCGTGCGTGAGCGCGCTGTACGACGTGCGCCGCCACCCCGCGTCCGGCGCCCGGTCGAGCCGGGCGAGCGCGAGCCGGGGTGTCGGTCGCGGGGGCGGCTGCCACGTCCCGACCGGCGCGGAGCCGGGCGCCGGCACGGGGAGCACGTCGAGCGCGGCGCCGGTCGTCGCCGCGCGGCTGTGGAAGGCCCGCACCGCCTCGGCGTCGGAGGGCACGGGGACACGGAACGGGGCGACGGTGCCCGGGTCGTCGTGGAGCAGCAGGCGCTGCAGCGGCGACGAGGGCGTGTTGGTGGTCGGGCACCACCACGTCACGACCTTGCCCTGCGCGCGGGTGAGGGTGACGTAGGCGAGCCGCAGCTCCTCGGCCGCCTCCTCGTCCTGGTGCAGCCGGACGTGCTCGCCGAAGTCGGGTCCCGTGGGACCGCCGACGTCCCGGGTGCGGACCCCGCGGCGGTCGTGGAACAGGGGGTGGAGCGGGGGCCGGCCCGTGTAGTGGTTCCACAGCGAGGGCGCGAGGACGACGGCGAACTCCAGTCCCTTGCTCGTGTGGGAGGTGAGGACCTGCACGGCGTCGGCGTCGGTCTCCAGCCGCCGGCTGCGCTCCACCGTGGCGTCGGTGCCCTCGCTGCGCCGCCGGCACAGCCACGAGGCGAGCGCGGTGAGGCCGAGGTCCCCGACCACCGCCTCCTCGTGGAGCACCTCGGCGACGTGGCGGAGGTCGGTGAGGACGCGCTCCCCGTCGGGCTGCGCGAGCAGTCGCTCCTGCACCCGCAGGTCGGACTGCACGCGCTCGAAGAGGGCCGCCACCCCACGCTCGGCGTGGACGCGGCCCCAGCCGCGGAGGCGCAGGGCGAGGTCGTCGACGGCGGGGGCGTCGCCGTCGAGGTCGGCCGCGGTGAGCCCGACGAGGCGGCCGACCCCCAGCCGGCGCACCCGGGTGGTGCGGTGCGGCTGCTCCAGCGCCTCGAGGAGCCGCTGCCACTCCTCCGCGGCCTCGGTGGCGAACACGCTCGTGCGGCCGGACACGACCGCGGGCACCCCGGCCTCGCGCAGGCGGGCCTGGATCGCGAGCGCCTCGGAGTTGTACCGCACGACGACGGCGACGTCGCCGGGGTGCAGCGGGCGGGCGGTACCGCCCCGGGGGGTGAGGGTGGTGCCGTCGAGGAGCTCGACGACCCGGCGCGCGCAGTCCTCCTGCACGGCCGCGCGGGCGGCGCGCGCGGTGACGAGTCCCGCGCCCGTGAGGTCGTGCGCCGCCAGCCCCTCCCGCCGGAGGACCCGCAGCTCGACCGGCGCCCCGACCGCGGGGCCGTCCACCACCTGGCCGTCGTGGGCGGCGGTGACCGGACGCACCCGGATCCGCTCGTCGCCGAGCGCCGCGCCGCCGAGCAGCCCCGCGAGCCCGCGCACGAGGCCGGGGTCGCTGCGGTGGTTGCGCGGCAGCGTGGCCCGCCCGGTCGTCGCGGCGCGGGCGTCGAGGTACGCCGCGACGTCGGCGCCGCGGAAGCCGTAGATCGCCTGCTTGGGGTCGCCGACGAGCACGAGGGTCGCGTGGCCGTGGAAGGCCCGTCGCAGGATGCGCCACTGGACGGGGTCGGTGTCCTGGAACTCGTCGACGAGCACGACGGTGAACCGGGAGCGCATGCGCGCGGCGGCGACGGCGGCGGTCGCGGGGTCGGTGAGGGCGTCGTCCAGCCGCAGCACCATGTCGTCGTAGGTGAGGAGCCGGCCCGCGCGGGTGCGTCGGGCCACCTCGGCCCGGACCGCCGCGGCGACGCGGACGCGCAGGCGGGTCGCCTCGTCGGCGGCCTCCGACGGGTCGGGCACGAGCGGGGTCGCGAGGTCGAGGCCGACCTCGCGCGCGAGCCGGCGGAACGTGTCGACGTCCAGCGCCGGCCGGTCCTCGGCGCCCGGCGCGCCCCACTTGCGGACGTAGAGGTCGTCGGCGACCTCCGCGACGAGGTCGGACGGGTCCTCGACGAGGACGGCGTCCCGGTCGTGGTCCGCGGCGGTGCCGAGCTCGCGCAGCATGGCGTGGCAGAACGCGTGGGTGGTCGTGACGGTCGCGCCGTCGAAGTCGGCGAGCGCGCGCTCGAGCCGGTCGACGCGGTCGTCGGCCCCGGCTGCTGCGGCGTCCCCCCTGTCCTCGACGAGCCGGCCGCGCACCCGCTCCCGCAGCTCGCGGGAGGACTCGCGGCTGAACGACACGACGAGGAGCCGGTCGACCGGGACGTCCTGCTCCGCGACGTAGCGCGACACGAGCCGCGCGATCGTGAAGGTCTTGCCGGTCCCCGCGCTCGCCTCGAGCACCGACGTGCCGACCGGCAGCGGACCCTCGAGGTCGAACGGCTCCGGATCGGGCTCGAGCAGCCCGCGCAGCGGCGACGCGCTCACAGGACGTCCCTCGTCTCCGCCGCGAGCAGCGGCGACCACAGGCGCCGGGCGAGCACCCCGAACCGGTCGCCCTCCTCCTCCGCGGCGACGTGCGGGACCACCGAACCGGCGTCGGCGGCCGTCGCCCGGGCGGCGAGGAGCCCGTCGAGTCCGACGACGCCTCCGTGGACGAGGACGTGCTCGGGTTCGGACTGCTCACCGCCGTAGCCGTTGTCGCTGTCGGCCCACTTCTGCCCGGCGACCGTGCGGGCGATCGTGATCCGGGTGCCCTCGTGGCGGCGCCCCGCGTACGCACCGGCCGTCGCGCACGGCAGCGGCAGCGGCTCCGCGAGACCGGCGCGGTGGAGGGCGACGAGGTCCCGGAGCACCGCGGTCGCGTGGTCGGGGGCGACCGGCCCCAGCAGGCTGCGCGCGCAGCGGGTCCTGTCCCGGCCCGTGCCCCGGCCGAGGGTCACGGCCTGCCAGGGCCGCTCGGGCCCGCACGCGGCGAGCGCGAGCACGCGCACCCAGGCGGCGAGCCGGTGCTTCGGGGCGAGCGAGGAGAACGCGACCGACACCAGGCAGTCGCCCCGGACGCCCCCGACCGTGCCGGTGAGCCGCGTGCCGTCCCCCAGGTCGACGGCGACGTCGTAGGACTCCGGCTCGTGGACGTGCCAGGGCTCGGCCGCCGCGACGAGGGCCTCGACCTGGCCGCCGACCTCCTGCAGCACCCGGGCGCCGAGCGGGCCCGGGGGGAGCACGCCCCGGCCGTGCTCGAGCGAGGCGACGGTCGCGATGTCGAGCCCGGCGAGGCGGTCCCGCAGGAGCCGGTCCCCGACTCCCCAGCGCCCGAGGCCGTCGAGCTGCACCGGGAGGGCGTCGTCGGGGTCGTCGTCGCGCTCGGCCAGCGACAGCTGCAGCCGCTGGCGGAGGTACTGCCGGGCCGGGTGGACGAGGAGGCGGACGAGGTCGTCGAGGGCGACGTCGGTCGGCGGCGGCGCAGGTAGTGCCCGGCCGAGCAGCGGCGGGGGTGCGGCCCGCTCGCGGGCGGCGGCGACGGCGCCGCGGTGGGCGCGCGGGTCGAAGCCGAACGGCCGCCCGTCGGGGTCCGTCCCCAGGGCCCCCGGGGTGAAGGCCCGGGGGTCGAACGGCTGCAGCGGGTGGTGGGTCGTGACGGCCTCGCGGCCGGGGCTGCCGTCCGCGCCGACGACGGTGCGGTCGACGGCGTCGAGGAGCTCACCGACGGGGACCGCGGGCGGCACGGGGGCCCCGGTCCGTTCGTCGTGGCCGGTGAACGTCACGACGAGGTGTTCGCCGGCGGCGCCGATCGCGTCGAGCAGGAGCTGGCGGTCCTCGCTGCGGGGGTCGCGGTCGCCCACCCAGGGCTCGCGGGTCAGCAGGTCGTCGCCGTCGCGGACGGTCCGGCGGGGGAAGGCGCCGTCGTCGAGGCCGAGGAGCGCGACGACGCGGTGCGGCACGGACCGCATGGGGACGAGCGTGCACACGGTGAGCGCGCCGGTCCGGAACCCCGTGCGGGTCGGACGGCCCGCGAGCGCGTCGCGGAGCACAGGGCGCAGCTCGGCGACGGTGAGGGACGGACCGGCCCCTGCGCCGGTGGGCGCCGCCCCCGTCCCGGGGTCGGGCGCGCCGGGCATGAGCGCCTCCTCCAGGACCTCCCGCAGCTGGATCTCCTGCCACGCCGCGTCCCGCTCGGGCGCGGCCAGGCGCAGGGTGGCGCGTTCGAGCACGTCCGCCCACGACCGGCGGGTGCGGGCCACGGACAGCTCGGCGCGGGCCGCGTCGAGCCGGTCGAGGAGCTCGACGACGCGGCCGAGGAGGTCGAGGTCGGCGGAGTCGACGTCGTCGAGGGGCACGAGCCCCGCGACCGGCCCGGCGTCGGTGCCGCGGCCGGGCTCGACCGCCGCGCCCAGCACGAGCCGGTCGAGCCCCCGGCGCCACGTGCCGTCCCCCACGTGCTGGAGGTGCCACTCCGCCCGGTGCTCGCGGTGGAGCCCCCACCGGACGCCCGCCTCGCCGACCCAGTCCCGCAACCGCTCGACGGCCTCTTCGTCGAGACCGAGGCGGCGGGCGACCGCCGGGTGGCCGGCGAGGTCGAGGACCTCGCTCGCGGTGAGGCGGCCGGACGCGAGCTCCAGCAGCCGGTCGAGCACGGCGACGAGCGGGTTCGACTGGTGCAGCGCGCGGTCGGCGACCCGCACCCGCAGCCGGGACGCCGGGTGCGCGTCCCGGGAGCGGTACCCGTCGTCCCCGCCGTCGTCCCCGCCGTCGTCCCCGCCGCCGTCCCTGTCGGACGCGAAGGCCGCGGCGAGCAGCGGCGCGAAGGTCTCGACGTCCGGGCACATGACGAGCACGTCCCGGGGCTCGAGGGTCGGGTCGTCGGCGAGCAGGCCCACGACGACGTCGCGGAGCACCTCCACCTGCCGGGTGCGGCCGTGGCACGCGTGGACCTGGACGCTGCGGTCGCCCGCGAGGAGCGGGGTGGGCGAGGGCGGGACCCGGTCGGCGACGAGGTCGGCGCGCAGCCGCTCGAGGAGGGTGCTCGGTCGACCCGGCGGGTCCTCGTGCGGCTCGTGGTGGAGGGTCGTCGCCGCCGGGGCGTGGGCGCGGAGCAGCTGCTGGAGCTCGCGCACGTCCCGGGACAGGCTGCGCAGCAGCGGGTTCCGCACCGGCGTGCGGTCGTCGGCCCGCCGCACCACCGCGGGGCGGTCCGCGACCGTCTGCCACAGGGCGGGGGAGGCGTGGTGGAGCCACACGTGCACGTCGCGGTGCTCCGCGAGGGCGGCGAGCAGGTCGAGGTCCGTGCGCGGCAGGCGGCTCGGCCCGAAGACGCTGAGCCGGTGCGGGGCCGAGACGTCGCCGGGGCGCTCGCGGACGGCGGCGCAGACCTCGTCCCGCAGCCGCACGGGGTCGGTGCCCCCGACCCGGTCGAGGACGCGCCGCCACAGCAGGGGCTGCCACTGCTCGTGCTCCTCGACCGCGGTCCACCCGCCCTGGCACGGGACCACCGCCTCGGCCTCGGCCCAGCGCCTCAGCATCTCCGGCCGGGACCGCGCGTACGTGTCGAACAGGCGGGCGAGGTGGGTGGCGAGGCTCAACCGGCGTCCGGTGGGGGTGCCGGCGACGAGGAGGTGGCGGCGCGGCACGCGGCACCACTCCTCGTCGAGGGACTCGTCGAGGACCTCGAGGAGCGGCCACGCGAGCCGCTCGGGGTCCCACGCCGCGAGGGCTCCCGCCACCTCGGGTGCGGCGGTCGTGCTCACACCGTCGAGCATGCGCCGGGGGGAGGGGAAGTCGACGTTGGCGCACACCCCGTCACCCGGCCCGCCGCCCGCCCCGTCGCCCGGTCCCGACGTGCCGAGCCGGTGCGACAGCCGCTGCGCCAGCCAGCGCTCGACGCCCTTCGCGGGCACGGCGACGACCTCGGCGGCGAACGGGTCGGGGAGCGGGTCGGCGAGGAGGTCGGCGAGGGCGTCGGCCAGGGCGGTCGCGCGCTCGGCGCGGTGCACGACCAGCACGCCCCCACCCCCTCGTCGTCGTCGAGCCCTCGTCCCGTTCCCGGCGGCGCTCAACCTACCGAGGGGGCCGGACACAGGGTGCCGGTCGGGGTGGCGTCAGACGGTGACGACGACCTTTCCCGCGCCGTGGCCGGCCTCGACGTCGCGGTGGGCCTCGGCCACGCGCTCGAGGGGGTACGTCCCGCGGACGTGCACGCGGAGCGAGCCGTCCTCGACGAGGCGCGCGAGGTGGGCGAGCTGCGCGCTGTCGGGGCGGACGAAGACGTACCGACCGCCGCCGCCGAGCACCGTCGCGGCGTCGGTGATCGAGACGACGCGGCCCGGGTCGGATGTGACGGCGAAGGAGGCGGGGAGCGCGTCGCCGCCGACGAGGTCGATGCTCGCGTCGACGGCGGCCCCGCCCAGGACGGTCCGCACGCGCTCCGCGAGCCCGTCGCCGTACGTCACCGGCTCGGCGCCGAGGTCGCGCAGCGACGCGTGGTTGGCCTCGCTGGCGGTGCCGAGGACGCGGGCGCCCCGCAGCCGCGCGAGCTGCACGGCGAGGTGCCCCACACCACCTGCGGCGGCGTGCACGAGGGCGGTCTCGCGGTCCTGCACCCCCGCCGCCTCGACCGCCTGCAGCGCCGTGAGGCCGGCGAGGGGGAGGGCGGCGGCCTGCTCGAACCCGACGCCGTCGGGCAGGGGCGCGAGGTGGCGCACGGCGGCGCGCACGAGCTCGGCGGTCGTCCCGTGCTGCACGTGGTCCTTGCGGACGTACCCCAGGACCCGGTCGCCGACCGCGAACGCGGTGACGGCGGGGCCGACCGCCTCGACCGTGCCGGCGACGTCCCAGCCGGGCACGACGGGGAAGGCGGAGGGGAACGCGCCGTCGAGGTACCCGGCGCGGATCTTGTGGTCGACGGGGTTGACCCCGGCGGCGCGCACCCGGACGACGACGTCGTCCGGTCCCGGCCCGGGGTCGGGGAGCTCCCCGACCCGGAGCACGTCGGCGTCGCCGTAGCTGTCGAAGAAGGCTGCTCGCACGGAGGGCGCAACGGGTGCATCGCGCGGGCTGTTCCCGGGTGGCCGACCACCGGAGGCTCGTCCCCGCGGACGGCTGACAGGCGCCGCACCACGCGACGAGGGGGCCTGCACCGTCCGGTGCGGGCCCCCTCGGCCGTGGTCGTGAGCTGTCAGCGCTTCTTGTCGGGTCGGACCGTGTCCGCGGCCTTCCGCAGGCCCCGGGCGACCTTCGACTTCGGGCCGCGGCGCTCCTCGACGGTGTCGGCGACCTTGCGGGCCGCGGCCGCCGCGAGGGGCACGGCGACGGCGACGGCGACCCAGCGCACGAGCTGGCGTCTCATGAGGTGTCTCCTTCGGTGGGGGTCGACCCGGCGGTCGGGTCGTCGGGCTGCCACAGCGGTACCCGCCCGCGCGTCGCGGCATGCCGACCGCGTCCTGCGGGTACTGCAGCGCCGTGCCCCGCCTCCGCCGTGCCACCCCGTCCGAGCCCGGTCTGACCCGTCGTCGCGCCGGCCGGGGCTGGGTGTACCTCGACGCCGACGGGCGGAAGGTCGACGACCCGGCGGTCGTCGCCCGCTGCCGCGAGCTCGTCATCCCGCCTGCGTGGTCGGACGTGTGGATCTGCCCGTGGCCGAACGGCCACCTGCAGGCCGTCGGCACCGACGACGCCGGCCGGCGCCAGTACCTCTACCACCCGCAGTGGCGGGCCGCCCGGGACGAGGCGAAGCACCAGCGCGTCCTCGACATCGCGGCACGGCTGCCCGAGGCCAGGCGCGCGGTCGCGACCCACCTCGCGCGCGGGGACATGTCCCGGGAGCACGTCCTCGCGGCGGCCTTCCGCCTGCTCGACCTCGGCCTGTTCCGGGTGGGCGGCGAGAGCTACGCGGCGGACAACGGCTCGTTCGGCCTCGCCACCCTGCGGCGGGACCACGTCCGTGTGTCGGCCGAGGGGATCGTCTTCGACTACCGCGCCAAGCACGGGCAGCGGCGGCGCCTCGTGCTGCAGGACGAGGCGTGCGCCGAGGTCGTCCGGACGCTGAAGCGGCGCCGCGACAGCAGCGAGGAGCTGCTCGCGTGGCGGGTGCGTGACGGGGGCCGCACCCGGTGGCGGGACGTGACGAGCGGCGACGTCAACGACTTCGTCCAGGAGGTCGTCGGGCCCGACACGACGGCGAAGGACTTCCGCACGTGGCACGCGACCGTCCTGGCGGCGCGGTCCCTCGCCGACGCGGGCCCGGCGGAGGAGCTGTCGAGGACCCGACGCACGAGGACCGTCGCCGGGGTCATGCGGGAGGTCGCCGAGCACCTCGGCAACACCCCGGCGGTCGCCCGCAGCAGCTACGTGGACCCGCGGGTCGTCGACCTGTGGGAGGACGGGGTGAGCATCGCGCCGGTCGTCGCGGCGCTCGGTGCCGAGGGCAGCGCGGACGTGGCCCCGGGGGAGCGGACCCAGGACGCCCAGGACGCGCTCGAGCGGTCGGTGCTCGAGCTGCTCACGCTGCCGCCGCTCAAGGCGCGCGCCACCCTGCGGCGGACGGCGCGCGAGGTGGCCGAGGGCCCGGTGCACGGGCGGCGTGACCGCTCCCGCGGCGCCGCCTGACCCCGATACGGGGGTGCAACGACTCGCCGCTGCTGCGGCGCCGGCGCGAGCCCTCGTCGGTCTGACGTGTGGCCGGAGGCCGGCACCCGTGGGCGCGGCGGGAACCGGGACCTTCACAACAACCCCTGCGCTCCTGTGACCCTGACCCGCGGTTCCCGCCGCGCGACTTCGGGGTACCCGACGTGCGCGGAGGCAAACGCGCCCGGCCGGAGGATCTGGCCCTGCATCCCCGCAGCCCAGGCCGTCACGTAGGGTGACCAGTGATGCGTCCGGAGTGGCGTTGTCCACGGGTTGGCCGTCGCAGGTCGGGACCGGTCCGCACGCATCGCCCCGGTATGTCCGGTTCCGTGACACTCGGTCACAGCAGTGTAACGAGGCGGTAACTCATCCCGGTGACTCCTTGACCCCGAGAGTTCCCTGACGGAAGGTCCCGCTGTCCCGCGCCGCAGCGCAGGTCCCAGCCCATGAGGAGAACTCCCACCGTGATCTCTGCCACCCGAAGGGTCCGGTGCGTCGTCGCCGGGCTCGCCGCCACGGCCACCGCCGTCGGCGGCGTCGCGCTCGCGGGCACCCCCGCGACCGCCGCGCCGCTGCCCTACGACGACGGCAGCTACGTCGTCCTGCTCGACGAGCCCGCCGTCGCCTCCTACGACGGCGGCGTCCCCGGCTACGCCGCCACCCGGCCCGCCGAGGGCGAGGCCGTCGACGTCACCGGTCGCGACGTGCGCCGCTACGCCGACCGGCTCGCCTCCGCGCAGGCGGACCTCCTCGACGAGGTCGACGCCGAGGCGACGTACACCTACCAGGTCGCGCTCAACGGCTTCGCCGCCGAGCTCGACGGGTCCCAGGCGACGAAGCTCGCCGCCCTCCCGGGCGTCACGGCCGTCGTCCCGAACGAGGTCCGCTCGATCGACACCGTCCAGACCCCCGAGTTCCTCGGCCTCGACGGAGAGGGCGGCCTGTGGGAGCAGGTCGGCGGTCCGGACGCCGCGGGCGAGGGCGTCGTCGTCGGTGTCCTCGACACCGGCGTGTGGCCCGAGAACCCGTCGTTCGCGGGTGAGCGCCTGCGCACCGGCAACGGGCTGCGCACCGACGGCAAGGGCCGCGTCGTCGGCCGGAACCCGCTCGTCGGGACGCCGTTCCGCACCGCCGACGGTGAGGTCTACATGCTGAAGGGCGACCGCACCGTGTTCCGGGGCGAGTGCGAGCTCGGCGAGGGCTGGGAGAGCGCCGACCTCTGCAACGACAAGCTCGTCACCGCCCGGTACTTCGCCGACTCCTTCGTCGCGAACGTGCCCGAGGCGAACCGCGGTGAGTTCGAGTACCTGTCCGCCCGCGACGGCGACGGGCACGGCTCCCACACCGCCGGCACCGCGGCGGGCAACGACGGCGTGCCGATGAGCATCGACGGCATCGACCTCGGTGAGGGCTCCGGCATGGCGCCCGGCGCCAAGCTCGCCGTGTACAAGGTGTGCTGGGAGGACGACGACCCGAACACGGGCGGCTGCTACACCGCCGACTCCCTCCGGGCCATCGAGCAGGCGGTCGTCGACGGCGTCGACGTCCTCAACTACTCGATCTCCGGCACGACGACCACGGTCGTCGACGCCGTCGAGCTCGCCTTCTACAACGCCGCCAACGCGGGCGTCTTCGTCGCCGCGTCGGCCGGCAACTCCGGCCCCGGCTCGTCGACGACGGCCCACAACAGCCCGTGGGTCATGACGGTCGGCGCCACCACCTTCAAGCGGGACGAGGGCACGGTCGTGCTCGGCAACGGGGAGACGTACCTCGGCGCCAGCGTCATCCAGTCCCCGCTCGCCGCCACCGAGGCGGTCCTGTCGAGCGAGGTCGCCCTCGCCGGGGCGGACCCGGACGAGGCGACGCTGTGCTACCCCGGCACGCTCGACCCCGCCCTCGTCGACGGCAAGGTCGTGGTCTGCGACCGCGGCGTCATCGCCCGCGTCGACAAGTCCCTCGCGGTCGCGCAGGCCGGCGGTGTCGGCACGGTGCTCGCCAACGTCGCCCCCAGCAGCCTCGACCCCGACTTCCACTCCGTGCCCACGGTCCACGTCGACGAGGTCGCGGGCGCCGAGATCAAGGACTACGTCGGGTCCGTCGCAGGCGCGACGGTCGCCTTCGAGGTCGGCGACACCACCGGCGGCGAGCCGACGCCGCTCCCGCAGATCGCCGGGTTCTCCTCCCGGGGCCCGACGCTCGCGGCGGGCAGCGACATCATCAAGCCCGACATCGCTGCCCCGGGCGTCGCGGTCGTGGCCGCCGTGGCCCCCGGCCCCAACAACGGCAACGACTTCAACGCCATCTCGGGCACGTCGATGTCGAGCCCGCACGTCGCGGGGCTCGGGGCGCTCGTCCTCGGCGAGAACCCGCTGTGGCACCCCAGCACGGTGAAGTCGGCGATGATGACGACCGCCGACGACATCAAGGACACCGACGGCGACGCCGAGACCGACCCCTTCGTCCAGGGCGCCGGGTTCGTCGACCCCGCCCAGATGCTCCGTCCGGGTCTCGTGCTCGAGGCGGGCGAGGAGGAGTGGGCCCGCTTCTACGCCGGCCAGGGGCTGCAGCTCGGCGAGCCGGGCAGCGAGTACGAGCCCCTCGCGACGACCGACCTCAACTACCCGTCGATCGCGATCGGGCAGCAGGCCGGCCCGCAGACGGTGACCCGGACGTTCCGCGCCCTCCAGGCCGGCACGTGGGACGTCAGCGTCGACGTGCCCGGCTACGAGGTGACGACCTCGGTCGACACCGTGCGGGGCGACGCCTCCGGGAAGCGCTCGACCTCGGTCGACCTCACCTTCACCCGCACCGACGCCACGCTCGCCGACTGGGCGACGGGCTTCGTCACCCTGGAGGGCCCGACGACGGTCCGCATGCCGGTCGCGCTGCGCCCGGTGTCGGTCGCGGCGCCCGCCGAGGTGAGCGGTGCGGTCGCCGACGGCGCGGTCGACGTCGAGATCACCCCCGGCTTCGAGGGCGAGCTCGCTCTCGAGACCCAGGGCCTGGCGCGTGGGAACACCGTCGCGGCGACGTTCGCCCAGGGTCAGCAGGGCGCGGTGCGGACGACGATCCCGGCCGGGACGTCCTTCGCGCGCTTCGACCTCGACGCGGTGAACGACGAGGCCGACCTCGACCTCACGGTCTACCGGATGAACGCCGCCGGCACCGCGCTGGTCGCCCTCGTCGGGCAGTCGGCGACGGGCGCGGCCGACGAGCGGGTCGACGTCCTCGCCCCGGTTCCCGGCATCTACTACGCCGTGCTCAGCAACTACGCGAACGCGCCGGGCGAGAGCAGCGCCGCGTTCGAGTACACGACGTACGCCGTCACGCCGTCGACGACGCTCGGCGGGTTCACCGCCGAGCCGAACCCGCTCGACGTGTCGACGGGGGAGCCGACGTCGTTCCGGGCCACGTGGTCCGGGCTGACCGAGGGTGCGAAGTACCTCGGCTGGGTCGGCTACGAGGGCGCCATCGCCCCCACGATCGTGTCGATCGACTGACACCGGCACGACGCGCGTCGGCCCCCCGCCCTCCCGGGCGGGGGGCCGTCGCGCGTGAGGCGGGCGGCCGGGGTCAGACCCCGCCCTCCTCCAGCTGCACCTCGGTCTTCTCGAAACCCTCACCGGTGACGTCGAGACCCTCCTCCTCGAGCTCGGCGACGGCCGACTCCGCGAAGGAGGAGTCGTAGGCGGAGTCGTCGACCTCCGCGCCCTCGAGCTCGGGGATCTGGCTCGTGGCGACCTGGACGGTCTGCTCCCACTGCGACTCGTCCATCACGCCGATCCCGCCGGGGGAGGGCCAGATGAGGGCGTTGACCTCGTTCATCTGCCACGTCTGGTGGCTCGTGCCGAGGGTCGGCCCGGCGGCGAGGACGTGCTCGACGCACGCGTCCGGGTTGTCGCGGCAGAAGATCCAGCCGCGGAACGTGCCGCGGAGGAACGCCTCGATCGTCTCGCCGTTCTCCGCGGCGTAGTCCTCGGTCACCCACAGGGAGTCCTGGAGCATCGCGGTGCCGACGTCGTTGAAGTCGATGACGGTGAAGTCCTCCGGCTGGTACAGCTCGCCGGTGTCGGGGTTCACCGCCTCGAGCAGCTGCGCGTACTCGTTGTAGATCATCGCCTCGGCGGCGTCGAGGTCGCGGCTCAGCAGGCCCTCCATGTCGAAGTTCTGTGCGACGAGCTCGACGTCCTCCACCCCCTCCTGCTCGATGGCGGCGGTGAGCTCGTACTCGTTGCCGAAGCCCCAGTTGCCGACCGTCTTCCCCGCCCAGTCGGCGGGCTCGGTGATGCCGGAGTCCGCCCACGACACCATGAGCGTCCCCGAGCGCTGGAACACCTGGGCGACGTTGACGAGCCCCGCGCCCTCGGTGTTCGACACGAGCGCCTTCGGCACCCACGCGATGCCGAAGTCCGCGCCGCCGGTGGCGACGACCTGCTGGGGCACGATGTCGACCGCCCCCTCGAGGATGCTGACGTCGAGACCCTCCTCCTCGTAGAAGCCCTCCTCCAGCGCGGCGTAGTAGCCGGCGAACTGCGCCTGGGCGAACCACTGCAGCTGCAGGCTGACGGGGGTCAGCTCGCCGTCGCCGCCGGCTGCGGCGTCGGTGGCTGCGCCGGACGCCGCCTCGTCGGGGTCGCCCGTGTCGTCGGCGCCGCCGCAGGCGGCGACCCCGAGGGCGGCCGCGGTGAGGAGCGCGACCGCGGGAGCGAGGGAACGGGACCGTGCTGTCACTGGGACCTCCTGGTGACGGTGGGTGGGACGGGCGGGTCGGGCGGGTCAGGCGGTGCTCGTCGCGCGGACGGACACGTGCCAGGGCATGAGGCGGCGCTCGAGGAACGCGACGACGAGGTAGAGGGAGATCCCGAAGACGGACGCGAGGACGATCGCGGCCCACGCCTCCGCGAACTGGAAGAGGGCCGCCTTCGTCGTGATGTACTGCCCGAGCCGGTCCTGCGGCCCGCCGAAGTACTCCTTGACGATCGCGCCGATGAGGCTGAGCGGCGCCGCCACCGTGAGCGCGGAGAACAGGAACGGCAGCGCGGTCGGCACCTGGAGCCGCTGCAGCGTCGAGCGGCGGTCGCTGGCGTAGGAGGCCATGAGCTCCCGCTGCGCCGGCGTCGTCGACAGCAGGCCCCGCAGGACGTTGACCATGACGGGGAAGAACACGAGCACACCCACCACGAAGACGGTGCCGAGCGGGCTCAGCAGACCGAACCACGCGTTGGCGACGGGCGCGAGCACGATGATCGGCATCGAGTTGACGGCGACGGCGAGCGGCAGGGCACCGCGCCGCACAGGCGTCCACCGGGCGCACGCGGCCGCGGCGAGGACGGCGAGGGACGCGCCGACGAGCAGACCGCTCACCGCCCCCGCGAGGGTCGCGAGCCCGGCCGACAGCAGGTCCGGCCACTCCGCCACGATCGCCGCCACGACCTCCGACGGCGTGGGGAGGATGAACGACTCCGCCCCGCTGATCCGCAGCACGACCTCGAGCGCGACGAGGGTGCCGACGAACAGCGCGACGGCGGGCGCCGCGCCCGCGACCCGGCCCCGGGCGCTCACGACCGGGGGCTCCCGGCGTCGGCGTCGACCTTCCGCAGGGCGTCCCGCACCCGCGTGGTGAGCGCGAAGAAGCGCTGGTCCTCGCGGGTGTCGTCGTCGCGCTCGCGGGGGAGGTCCACCTCGACCACGTCGGCGATGCGCCCCGGGCGCGGGGACATCACGACGACCCGCGTCGACAGGAACACCGCCTCCGGGATGGAGTGGGTGACGAAGACGACCGTGGTGCCGGTCTCGCCCCAGATCCGCAGCACCTCCGCCTGCATGCGCTCCCGCGTCATCTCGTCGAGGGCCCCGAACGGCTCGTCCATGAGGAGGACGGCAGGCCGGAACGCGAGGGCGCGGGCGATCGCCACCCGCTGCTGCATGCCACCGGACAGCTGCCACGGGTAGGCGTCGGCGAACTCGGCGAGCCCGACGAGGGCGAGCATCTCGGTGGCGCGGGCGCGGCGCTCGGCCCGGGCGACGCCCATGATCTCCAGCGGCAGCTCGACGTTGGCCCGCACCCGCCGCCACTCCAGCAGCGTCGCGGCCTGGAACACCATGCCGTAGGTGCGGTCGAGGCGTGCCCGGTGCGGGTCCGCGCCGTCGACGAGCACGCTGCCGCTCGTGGGCTGCAGCAGGTCGGCGAGCAGGCGCAGGAGGGTCGACTTGCCGCACCCCGACGGGCCGATGAGGGAGACGAACTCGCCTGCCTCGACGTCGAGGTCGATGTGCTCGAGGGCGGTGACCGGGCCGCCGGGCGCGGGGAACACCATCCCCACGTCGGCGAGGTGGAGGGCGGGGGTGCTCACGTCGTCCCGACCAGCGGTCGGGCGGTGCCGGTGGGGGCGGTGCCGGTGGGAGCGGTGCCGGTCCGCTCCGCCGGGTCGGTGTGCCGCAGCGGCGCCGGCACGACGAGGCGCTCGACGAGCGCGACGAGCCCGACGAAGAGCACCCCGAGCAGCGCGGAGACGAGCACGGAGGCGAAGAGCTTCTCCGGCGCGGCGGAGAAGCTCGACGCGAAGGACAGGATCTGCCGTGCGAGCCCGTCGGACTGCCCGGCCGGCAGCTCCCCGACGATCGCACCGATCACGGAGGCGGTCGCGGCGATCCGCAGCGCCGGGAAGAGGAACGGCAGCGCCGCCGGCAGCTGCAGGCGCAGCAGCACGGTCCGTGGTGGTGCGGCGTAGGAGCGGAACAGCTCCGTCGCCGTCGTGGCGGGGGAGCGCAGCCCCCGGACGGCGGCGATGGTCACTGGGTAGAACGCGAGGTAGGCGGACAGGAACGCGACCGGCACCCAGATCGGCACCTGCTCGCGGCGGGCGAAGGAGATGAGGAGCGGCGCGATCGCGAGGACCGGGACCGTCTGCGACGCGATGACGTACGGCATGAGGCCCCGCATGGCCACGCGGGAGCGGACCAGCAGCACCGCGAGCAGCAGACCGACGACCGAGCCGACGAGGAAGCCGACGACCGCGATCCGCCACGTGTAGAACGCGGCCCGGGCGAGGATCACGAGGAGGACCTCCTCGCCGCCGCGGCGGGCGGGCTCGAAGAGCGTGGCGACGATCTCCCACGTGTGCGGCATCGTCCGGTCGTCGGGCCGGACGGGCAGCCGGACGTCCGTCCCGGGCCACGTGCCGCCGAGGGCCGCGCCGAGCCCCTTGTACGCCTCCCACGCGGCGACGAGCGCGAGCACGATGAGGCCGGCCGACAGCACGGCGCGCGCGGCGCCCGCGCCCGCCCACGAGGCGGCCCGCCCGGCCACGACCTGCTCCATCGCGCCACCCTGGCCGGGCGCCGCCCGGCTGACAAGCACCGTCGTGTGACGACTGCGTAACGCGTCCGGGGCACCTCGACGGGCGCTCGTCCCCCGGGAGGTGCACTCTCCCTCCGTGCCGCAGAACATCGAGATGCCGAGCGGGGGGGACACCTCCGCCGACTGGGGCCGCCTGCGCGGGGCCCGCGCCCGGTGGGCGGCGCTCGCCGTCCTCGCCCTCGTCGTCGCCCCGTGCCTCGCGCTCACCGGCGCGCTCTTCCTGTCGGAGTCCGACAACTCCCTCGACGCGTTCGACGAGCCGGTGCTCGAGTGGTTCGTCGGTCTGCGCGAGCCGGTCGGCGAGGTCGTCGTGCGCGTCTACAGCGCCCTCGGGAGCCCCGTCTTCGGCATCCTCTTCACGTTCCTCGCCGTCGTCGGGCTGGGGGTGCTGTGGCGGAGCAGGACGCCCTTCCTCCTCATGCTCGTCGCGGGTGCCGGGTCGCTGGCGATGTCGATGACGACGAAGGCGTACGCGGACCGGGAGCGTCCGCCGGACGCGACGGCCGTCGGCGAGCTCGAGCCGTCGTGGTCCTTCCCCAGCGGGCACGCGCTCAACGCCACGATCATCGCCGGCGTCCTCGCGTACCTCTTCATCATCCGGGCGCGGCCCGGGCGCTCCGGCCGGGTGGCCGTCGTGGCCGTCACGCTCGCCGTGCTCCACGCCGGTCTCATGGGGCTGTCCCGGGTCTACCTCGGGCAGCACTGGTTCACCGACGTCGCCGTCGGCTGGGCGATGGGTGTCGCGTGGCTCGCCGTCGTCCTCGGCGCGCACCAGCTGTTCCTGCGCAGCAGGGAGGGCCGGGTCGGTGCCGCGGGCGCCCAGTCGGGCGGGCAGGGCTCAGCCGGTCGGACCGCCCGGCAGGGCGGGTCGCGCGACGTCGACGACACCGCCGGAGAAGTAGGGGTCGGTGATGCGGACGAGGCCGTCGTCGCTGCGCCGGTAGGAGCCGCTCAACCCGAGCCGCCACGGGCTGCGGCTGTCGAGGGCGGGCTGCAGGCTCGGGGTGGCGAACCGCTCCGGGTCGACGGCGACGAGCAGCTCGGGAGCCGCTGAGCCGGCGTCGCCGCGGGCCTGGACCGTGCGCGCGTACGCGCGCGCGGTCGTCACGAGCACGTGCCCGCTGGCGTCGGGGCTGCCGTGCAGTGCGGTGCTCGTCGTGACGGCGGTGCCGGGCATCGCGCCGCGCAGCTCCTCGGCCCACACGGCGACGTCCGCGCGGCGGGGCGCGACGACGACGACGGGCCGGCCCGTGCCGCTGACGTGCCGCAGCACGGCGAGCCCGAGCGTGAGGCGACGCTGCGGGTCCGGGTCGACGACGACCCCCCGCCCACCGCCGAGCACCCACGCCTGGACGGCGTCGAGACCCTCGGGCGACAGGCCGACCTCGTCGGCGGCGCGGGCGAACGCGTCGGACGCGGCCACACCCAGGCGCGAGGCGCGGTCGGCGAGCTCGTCGTTGTGCGCCTGGAGCAGCTCCCGTGCCGACAGGACCCTGGGGTGGACCGGGCGCTGCTGCACCTCCTCGCGCAGCCGCGCGACCTCCTCCCGCAGCAGGGTGGTCTCGCTGCGGTGCGAGTCGAGGAGCTGCCCGAGGAGCGCGCGCGTCGCGGACAGCTCCGTGACGAGCGCCTCGACCGCGCGCAGCGCGACGTCCTGGTGGCCGGGGGCCGTGGGGAAGCCCTGGTCGCGGAGCCGGTCCTCGGCGCGTCTCCGGGGCAGCGGCTGCCACACGCCGGTCGCGGTCCCGGGGGCGGCGTCGCTCGCGCTGTCGGGGGAGACGGGCGCGGTGCGGGTCGTGCGGCGGGCCGACGGCACGGGCTGGGCGCCGACGGGCGGCGCGGACGGTGCGGGACGGGGAACGGGGGCACCGACGGGCCGCGCCGTCGACGGGCCCGGCGGGACCACGCCGGTCGACGGCTGCGACGGGCCCGGAAGGGGCTGCGTCGGGAGGACGGGTGGGGCCGGTGGGGCCGGGGACGTCCCGGCCCGTGGCGCGACGGGCGGTGCCGGGGCAGGCGGCTCCGGCCACTGCACCTCGACGGGTCCGACCCCGGACGCCAGGCGGGCGGGGGTGCTGCGCGTGAGGGGCAGGGCGTTGAGGCGGCCGCCGGGGCGTCCGCCGGGCTCGCCGGAGCGGGCGGGTGCGCCGCGGGAGAACGAGGTCTGCGGCGTGCCGGACCCCATGACACCGGACCCGGCCGCGCGACGGTCGTCGGCGCCGGCGAAGCGGGGGGCGGGCGGCGGCACCGGCGGCGCCGGCGCCTTCTCCTCCCGTCGGGAGAACCACCGCCGCTTCTGTGGCGGTACGGGGTAGGGCACCACCGTCACCGCGGGCTCGCGCGGGGCCGGTGGCTCCACCGGCTCGGCGTCGCTCACGTGTGCCTCATCGGCATCTGCGTGACGGTCTTGAGCCGGACGGGTTACGCACCCGCCCCAGCAGCCGCCCCGGCG
The DNA here is from genome assembly GCF_037860835.1 of Aquipuribacter nitratireducens. Taxonomy (NCBI): domain Bacteria; kingdom Bacillati; phylum Actinomycetota; class Actinomycetes; order Micrococcales; family Intrasporangiaceae; genus Aquipuribacter; species Aquipuribacter nitratireducens. The sequence continues at coordinate 392,882 of NZ_JBBEOG010000001.1, forward strand.
ACGACCGTCATGATCCGTGAGGTCCGTCGCCGCCGGTGCCCGGATCGCACGACAAGGGTCATGATCCGTGCCCGGCCGCACGCGGACACCGCGGAGTCGGGGGACCGGGAACCCGCGAGGGCCGAGCGGTGTTCGTCGGGTGTGCGCCTCACCGGTACCGCCGTGTCGCTCGTCGTCCCCGACCCTGCCGGCTCGGCCGACTGGTTCGTCGACCATCTCGGCTTCGTCGTCGCCATGCGGGCCGACGGATTCGTGTCCCTGGCTCATCCCGACTCGGGCGCCAACCTCGTGCTCCTCGACCCCGACCTGCCGACCCTCGCCCCCGCCGAGCTGCGCGGGAGCAGGGTCGCGGGCGTGCTCCTCGCCTTCGTCGTCGAGGACGTCGACGCGGAGCACACCCGCCTCGTCGCCTCGGGCGTCGACGTCGTCGCGGCGCCCGAGACGGAGCCGTGGGGCGAGCGGTTCAGCCAGTACCGCGACCCCAGCGGTCTCCTCGTCCAGCTCGTGACGTGGGTCGAGGAGCCTCCGGCCGAGGTCGTCGGGGCCCGCTGAGCGCGCTCAGCCGATCGAGCGGATGGCGTCGGCGAGGAGCGCGGCGCCCTCGTCGGCCTCGTCGTCGGTGAGCGTGAGGGGCGGCGCGACGCGGAGCACGTTGCCGTACAGCCCGCCCTTGCCGATGAGGAGCAGGCGCTCCTTGCAGGCCTCCGTGAGCGCGGCGGCCCGCGCCGGGTCGGGCTCGACGCCGCCCGGGTGGACGGTCTCGAGGGCGAGCATGAGGCCCTTGCCCCGCAGCTCGGCGATCCACGGCGTCTCGTTCACGACCGGCTGGAGCACCGCGCGCAGGCGCTCGCCCTGGCGGCGGGCGTTGCCCTGGAGGTCGTGCTCGACGAGGTAGCGGAGGTTGGCGTTCGCGGCCGCGGAGACGAGCGGGGACCCGCCGAACGTCGAGATGTGGTTGGCGGCGATGGCGTCGACGACCTCCGCCCGGGCGACCACGCCGCCGAGGGGGACTCCGTTCCCGACGCCCTTGGCGAAGGTCAGGAGGTCCGGCGTGATGCCGTGCGCCTGGTAGCCCCAGAAGTTCTCGCCCGTACGGCCCCAGCCGGTCTGGACCTCGTCGGAGACGAAGAGGATGCCGTGCTCGTCGAGGACCTCCTTGATCGCGCCGAAGAAGCCGTCGGGCGGTGTCGCGAACCCGCCGACGCCCTGGACGGGCTCGGCGATGAGGCACGCGACGTCGCCGGAGGTCGCCATGTCGAGCAGCTGGCGCAGGTCGGCGACGCATGCCGCCGTGTACTCCCCGTCCGGCAGGTCGCGGAAGGGGGAGCGGAGCCGGTAGCCGCCCTGGACGTACGTCACCTGCAGCCCGGAGAAGCTCGTCGGGCTCCACGAGCGGTGGCTCGTGATGCCGATCGTGGAGAACGAGCGCCCGTGGTAGCTGTTGCGCATCGCGAGGACCTGGTTGCTGCGCCGGTACGCGGTCGCCATGAGGAGCGCCGCGTCGTTGGCCTCGGTCCCGGACGGCGTGAGGAACACCTTCGCGTCGGGGATGCCGGACAGCCCGGCGATGCGCTCGGCCAGCTCGATGGTCTGCTCGTTGAGGTAGAGCGTGCTCGAGTGGAGGATCTTCCCGGCCTGCTCCTGCACCGCCGCGGTGACCTCGGGCAGGGCGTGCGCGGTCATCGTCGTGAGGATGCCGCCGAAGAAGTCGAGGTAGCGCGTGCCCTCGACGTCCCACACGTGCCGGCCCTCGCCGTGCGACAGGGCGATCGGCTGCTCGTAGTACAGCGCCTGCCAGCGGGGCATGACGGCGCGGTGGCGGGCGAGCAGGTCCTCGGTGCGGGCGCGGTCGGACGCGGGAGCGGTGCCCGCGTGCCCGACCGCCGGGTCGGTCAGCGTCATGGCCTGACGGTAGGGCTACTCGTCGCGCGGGTCGAGGGACTCGGGCTCGCTCTGGAAGTTCACGCCGAGGCCGCTCGCCTGACCGCTGCCGAGCCCGGTGTCGGAGCCGAGCGCGGCGACGTCGGCGCGGTCGAGCCCGAGGGAGCGGAGCAGCTCGGCGTGCTCCTCGGTGTCGACCCGCTCGGGCAGCTCGGACTCGGCGCGTCGGACCTGCTCGTCGTCGCCTCGGGTGCGGAGGCTGTCGAGGACCTCGGCCTTGGAGACGTGCATGCTGCTCCTCCTCCTCGTCGTCGGGCGGGGTCGCGGCGGGGCGCGTGCGACCCGAGGACGAGGTGCCCGGTGCACGGGGGGCGAAACCCCCCTGGACGCGCGGGTCGCCCGGTCGCTGTCTACCGTCCCGTCCATGACCCTCATGCAGCCCCGGGACCTCACCGGCACCGTCGTCGCCATCACCGGAGCGAGCGCCGGGATCGGTCGCGCGACCGCGGAGGCGTGTGTCGCCGCCGGCGCGAACGTCGCCGTCGGCGCCCGCCGGCTGGAGCGCCTCGACGCCCTCGCCGACGAGCTCGGCCGGGACCGCGTCGAGTGCGTCGAGATGGACGTCCGTGAGCCTGCGGGCAACGCGCGCCTCGTGCAGGCGGCGCTCGACCGGTGGGGGCGCCTGGACTCCGTCGTGCCGAACGTCGGGATCGGCTCCTACGGCTCGATCCTCCACATGAGCGACGACGAGGTCGCCGACATGGTGGACACGAACGTCACCGGCACCGTCCACACGATCCGCGCGGCCCTGCCGCACCTGCTCGAGCGCGGCGAGGGCGACGTCGTCATCGTCGCCTCCGTCGCGAGCTTCCGCGGCGGCGCGGACGAGGCCGTGTACGCGGCGACGAAGTTCGCCCAGCAGGGCCTTGCGGGCTCCCTCGACCGCGAGCTGCGGGAGAAGGGCATCCGGGTGTCGACGGTCAACCCGGCCGGGGTCGAGACTGAGTTCGCCATCGGCCGCGGGCGCACCGAGGGCGATCCGGCGCTGGCGGAGTACCTGCGACCGGAGCAGGTCGCCCACGCGATCGTCACCGTGCTCCAGCAGCCGCGGAGCATGCGGACGCAGTCGTGGGCGTTCTGGCCCATGGGCCAGCAGAGCTGACCGGTCCGACGGGCCCGGTCAGGTCCCCCGACGCAGGACGGGCGCGACCCGCTCGCCGTAGGCGGTGAGGGTCGCCTCCGGCTCGTCGTGCATGAGGTAGACGGCGAACTGGTCGACGCCGAGGTCACGCAGCTCCGCGAGCCGCTCGAGGTGGCGCTCGACCGGCCCGAGCAGGCAGAAGCGGTCGATGACCTCGTCCGGCACGAAGTCGGTGTGCGTGTTGCCCGCCCGGCCGTGCTCGGCGTAGTCGTAGCCCTGCCGGCCCCGGATGTAGTCGGTGAGGGCGGTCGGCACGGCCGCCCCGGCGTCGCCGTAGCGCCCGACGAGGTCGGCGACGTGGTTGCCGACCATGCCACCGAACCAGCGGACCTGGTCGCGCATGTGCGGCAGGCGCTCCTCGGGCCCGACGTACGCGGGCGCGGCCACGATCACGTAGAGGGAGTCCGGGTCCCGCCCGGCCGCGGCCGCGGCCTCGCGGACGGCGCCGATCGTCCACTCGACGATCGAGGGGTCCGCCAGCTGGAGGATGAAGCCGTCGGCGTGCTCGCCGCACGTCTGCAGCGCCTTGGGCCCGTACCCGGCCATGTAGACGGGCAGGGACCCGCCGGCGCGCCACGGGAAGGCGATCTCCCGCTCGTTGTATGTGACGGTGCGTCCCTCGGCGAGGGCCTTGACCGTGTGCATGGCGTCGCGCACCTCCCCGAGCGTGCACGGGCTGCGGCCGATGTAGCGCATCGCGGAGTCGCCGCGACCGAAGGCGCACACCGTCCGCTCGCCGTACATGTCGTGCAGCGTGGCGTGGAGGCTCGCGATCACCGTCCAGTCGCGGGTGCCCGGGTTCGTCACCATCGGGCCGACGACCATCCGGTGGGTGGCGGCGAGGACCTGGCTGTAGACGACGTACGGCTCCTGCCACAACACGTGGGAGTCGAACGTCCAGCCGTGGCTGAAGCCGAGGGTCTCCGCGCGGCGGAGCAGGTCGACGACCCGCCACGCCGGCGGGTCGTTCTGCAGCACGAGCCCGAGGTCCATGCGCGCGCCCTCAGTGGTTCCGCGGGAAGCCGAGGTCGACGCTCGACGTCGCCGGGTCCGGCCAGCGGCTCGTCACGACCTTGCCGCGCGTCCAGAAGTGGATGCCCTCCGGGCCGTACATGTGGGTGTCACCGAAGAGGGAGTCCTTCCAGCCACCGAAGGAGTAGTAGCCGACCGGGACGGGGATCGGGACGTTGACCCCGACCATCCCGGCGCTCACCTCGTGCTGGAAGCGCCGGGCCGCGCCGCCGTCGCGGGTGAAGATCGCCGCCCCGTTGCCCCAGGGGTTCGCCTCGACGAGTCCGACGGCCTCCGCGTACGTCTCCGCGCGCACGACGCACAGCACCGGCCCGAAGATCTCGTCGGTGTAGACGCTCATGTCCGCGGTCACGTGGTCGAGCAGCGTGACCCCGAGGAAGAAGCCGTCGCCGTCGAACCGCTTCTGCCGCCCGTCGACGACGACGCGGGCGCCGGCCTGCTCGCCGGCGTCGACGTAGCCGGCGACCCGGTCGCGGTGCTCGCGGGTGATGAGCGGTCCCATCTGGGAGTCCGGGTCGGAGCCGGGCCCGATGACGAGCTTGTCGACGCGGGCGGCGACGGCGTCGACCAGCGCGTCGCCGACGTCCCCGACGGCGACGACGACGCTGACGGCCATGCACCGCTCGCCCGCCGAGCCGTACGCGGCGCCGACCGCCGCGTCGGCGGCGAGGTCGACGTCGGCGTCGGGCAGCACGACCATGTGGTTCTTCGCCCCGCCGAGGGCCTGGACGCGCTTCCCGGCCGCCGTGCCCGTCGTGTAGACGTGCCGCGCGATCGGCGTCGACCCCACGAAGCTGACCGCCGCGATCCCCGGGTGCGTGAGCAGGTGGTTCACGGCCTCCGCGTCGCCGTTGACGACGTTGAGGACACCGGGCGGGAACCCGGCCTCGGCGAAGAGCTCGGCGACGAACATCGGCGCCGAGGGGTCCTTCTCGCTCGGCTTGAGGACGAACGTGTTCCCGCACGCCACGGCGTTCGGGATCATCCACAGCGGGACCATCGCCGGGAAGTTGAAGGGCGTGATGCCGGCGACGACCCCGAGCGGCTGCCGCAGGGAGTAGACGTCGACGCCGCCGGAGGCCTGCTCGCTGTAGCCGCCCTTGAGGAGCTCCGCGAGCCCGCACGCGTACTCGATGTTCTCCAGGGCCCGCGCGACCTCGCCGCCGGCGTCGGACAGGACCTTCCCGTGCTCGGCGGACAGCCGCCGGGCGAGCTCGTCCCGGTTCGCCTCGACGAGCTCGCGGAAGCGGAACAGCAGCCGGGTGCGGGCGGCGATCGAGGTCTCCCGCCACTCGGTCGCCGCCTCGGCGGCGGAGGACACCGCGGCGTCGACCTCGGCGGTGCTCGCGAGGTCGACGTGGGCGCTGACCTCGCCGGTGGCGGGGTCGTGGACGGGGGCGCTGCGGCCGGAGACGCCCGGGCGGACGCCGTTGTCGACCCAGTGGGAGATGCGGTTCACGGACGGATCCTCTCAGCGCGGGTGCTCAGCGGAGGTGCTCAGCGGAGGTACGACGACAGCCCGCGCGGCACGAACCGGCCGTGGCCCTTCGTCCCGAGGTACTGCCCGCGGTCGACGACGACGGTGCCGCGGGACATGACGGTCCGGACCCCGCCGGCGATCTCGAACCCCTCGTAGGCGGAGTAGTCCATCGCCATGTGGTGCGTGGCGGCGCTGATCGTCGTCCGGGCCTGCGGGTCGTACAGGACGATGTCGGCGTCCGACCCGGGGGCGATGACGCCCTTCTTCGGGTACATGCCGAACATCCGCGCCGGTGTCGTGGCGCACGTCTCGACCCACCGGGCGAGACTGAGCTCACCGGTCACGACGCCCTGGTAGACGAGGTCCATCCGGTGCTCGACCCCGCCGATGCCGTTGGGGATGAGGCGGAAGTCGTCGCGGCCCAGCTCCTTCTGGTCCTTGAAGCAGAACGGGCAGTGGTCGGTCGCGACGATGGCGAGGTCGTTCGTGCGCAGCCCCCGCCACAGGTCGCGGTGGTGGTGCTCGTGCTTGCTCCGCAGCGGGGAGGAGCACACGTACTTCGCCCCCTCGAACCCGTCCTCGCCGGGGGCGCCGAGGTGGTCCTCGAGCGTGAGGTAGAGGTACTGGGGGCACGTCTCGGCGAAGACGTTGTGGCCCTCGGCGCGTGCGCGGACGACCTCCGCCAGCGCCTCGCTGCTCGACAGGTGGACGAAGTAGACCGGTGCCCCGGCGACGAGGGCGAGCTGGATGGCCCGGTGCGTGGCCTCGCCCTCCAGTCGCGCGGGTCGGGTGATGCCGTGGTGGATGGGCGCGGTCTCGCCGCGGGCGGCGGCCTGCTCGGCGAGCACGTCGATCGCGATGCCGTTCTCGGCGTGCATGGAGATGAGCGCCCCGAGCTCGGCGGCGCGCTGCATCGCGCGCAGGATCTGCCCGTCGTCGGAGTAGAAGACGCCCGGGTACGCCATGAAGAGCTTGAAGCTCGTGATGCCCTCGGCGACGAGGTCGCCCATGAGCTTGAGGCTCGCGTCGTCGACCCCGCCGATGATCATGTGGAACGCGTAGTCGACGGCGCACTCCCCCTCGGCCTTGCCGTACCACGTGTCGAGGCTCTCTCGGACGTCGTTGCCGGCCGTCTGCACGGCGAAGTCGATGATCGTCGTCGTGCCGCCGTACGCCGCGGCACGCGTGCCCGTCTCGAACGTGTCGGAGGAGAACGTCCCGCCGAACGGGAGCTCCATGTGGGTGTGGGCGTCGATGCCGCCCGGCACCACGTACGTGCCCGTCGCGTCGACCGTGGTGTCCGCCGTGATGCCCTGCGTGCCGGGGGCCAGGAGGGCGACGACCTTCTCGTCCTCGACCAGCACGTCGTGGGCGATGGCGCCCGTGGCGCTGACGACCGTGCCGTTGGTGATGAGGGTCCGGGTCATGCTGCGCTCCTCGCGTCCGGGGCTCTCGACGCTAGACCGGGGTCCGGCGCGGGTAAAGGACCCTCATGCGGCTGCGGGGTCGTGGACCGAGCCGTCCGCGCGGGGGAGGGCCACGTATGGGGCGCCCGCCACGCGGAGCGTGTCGAGCATGTCGGGGTCGGACGTGGCGACGGGGGCTCCGGAGCGCACACCCTCAGCGAGGACGAGGCAGTCGGCGAGGCTGAGCGGCGCGCGGGTGCGGTGGTAGGCGTGCGCCCGCAGCACTCCCGCCCGGACGGCGAGGTCCGCGTCGACGCCGGTCACCGACAGCGGCAGCTGCCGGAGGCTCAGCGCGACGTCGCTCGCCGGCCGGCCGCTGAGGCGGCCGACACGGTCGACGACCTCGGTGAGGGTGGTGGCGAGGGTCCGGGTGCCCACGTCCGGGTCCAGCAGCAGGCCACGGACGACGGGTGCCGCCGGTTCCCCGCGCAGCGCGGCCACGAGCGCGCAGGCGTCGAGGATCACGGCGGTTCCTTGCGCGTCTCGATCCGGGCCTCCTCCTCCCGGGACAGCGCCTGCAGCTCGTCGGAGGTGACGGGGGTCCGGTAGCGCCCGATGACCGCGTCGACGTCCTCGACCGGGTCACCGGTCACGGGGCGCATCACGAGGGTGTCCCCGAGATCGAGGACGAGCACGTGGGAGGTGGCCCAGCGGCGACGTACGTCGGCCGGCAGGGAGACCTGACCGTTCCGGGACACCTTCATGAGGGCTGCTGTAGACGACACAGTTCTCACTGCATGAAAACCACCGTGCATTGTAGAAAGCGACCAGTCGGCTCACCGACGCGCGGGCGAGCCGCGCAGTATCGCAGGGCCGGGCTCCTCGGCGGGGGCCCGCCGGGAAGCCGCTCCCTCCGGGTCGTCCGGCCCGCCCCGCTCGTCGTCGGTGTCGTCCGGGGCGTGGTCCCGCCCCGCGAGGTAGCTGACGAGGCGGTAGCCGACGGCGACGACCGGGACGGCGAGGACCGCGCCGGCGATCCCGAGCAGGAGGGTGCCGACGGTGACGGCGGACACCGTGACGAGCGGGTGCAGCTTGACGACGCCGCTCATGACGAGCGGCTGGAGGAGGTTGCCCTCGAGCTGCTGGACGAGGAGCACGAGACCGAGGACGAGCAGGGCGTCGGTCGCCCCGTTCGTCACGAGGGTGACGAGGACGGCGGCCGCGCCGGCGATCGTCGCCCCGACGATCGGGACGAACGCGCTCACGAAGGTGAGGAGGGCGAGGGACAGCCACAGCGGCACCCCGAGGACGAGCAGGCCCAGCCCGATGCCGACGGCGTCGCCGAGGGCGACGAGGACGGTCCCGCGGACGTAGGCGGTGACGGTGGACCACGCGAGGCGGCCCCCACCGTCGACGCGGGCGCGCCGCTCCTCCGGCACCCACGACAGGAACCACCGCCACATCGCGTCGCCGTCCTTGGCGAGGAAGAACACGGCGAAGACGACGAGGAGGAGGCCGGTGAGCACGTGCAGGGCGGTGGTCGTCCCGGCGACGGGGCTCGGGAGCGCGGCGCGGGCGGCGTCGAAGGCGGACGTCCGCAGCTCGTCGATCCGCGCCGGGTCGACCCCGAGCGGACCGGTCACGAGCCACTCGCGGATCCGGTCGAGACCCGCCGTGACGGCGGGCCCGACGGCCTCGAGCTGGACCATGACCCGGCTGTAGAGGAGCCAGCCGATGCCGACCGGGACACCGAGGAGCAGGAGCAGGGCGGCGAGCGCCGCGACGGCCCGGGGCAGCCCGAGGCGCCGCAGACCCGTGGCGACCGGGGCGAGCAGCGCCGTGAGTAGCAGCGCGGCGAGCAGCGCGAACGCGACGACCCCGACCCGCAGCAGGGCGACGGTGACCACGGCCACGACGGCGGCCGCGACGAGCGCCGCGATCCCGTAGGCGACGGTCCGGCGCAGCCAGCGGGGCAGCGGGGCCAGGACGCCGTCGGCGACGGGGCGTGACGGGGACTCGGGCACGGGGGTCTCCTCGCGGGTGAGGGCTCGACCGGTCGTCCCGGTCCCTACCCACCGCTCGGCGCCCCACCCCTCCCGCGGGTCGGCTCCCCGCTCAGGCGTCGGTCAGCGAGCCGTACGCGTCCGGGCGGCGGTCCCGGTAGAAGGCCCACTGGTTGCGGACCTCCTCGATGAGGGAGAGGTCGAGGTCGCGCACGACGAGCTCCTCCTCGTGCCCGCTCGCGGTCTCCCCGACGAACTGGCCCCGCGGGTCGACGAAGTAGCTCGTGCCGTAGAAGTCGTCGTCGCCGAGCGGCTCGACGCCCACCCGGTTGATGGCGCCGACGAAGTACATGTTGGCGACCGCGCTCGCCGGCTGCTCGAGCTTCCACAGGTAGCTCGACAGGCCGCGGGAGGTGGCCGACGGGTTGAAGACGATCTCCGCGCCCGCGAGGCCGAGGGCCCGCCAGCCCTCCGGGAAGTGCCGGTCGTAGCAGATGTAGACGCCGACCTTGCCGACCGCGGTCTCGAAGACGGGCCAGCCGAGGTTGCCGGGACGGAAGTAGAACTTCTCCCAGAAGCCCTTCACCTGCGGGATGTGGTGCTTGCGGTACTTGCCGAGGTACGTGCCGTCGGCGTCGACCACCGCGGCGGTGTTGTAGAGCAGGCCCGCCTGCTCCTGCTCGTACACGGGCAGCACGAGCACCATGCCGAGCTCCTTGGCGAGCGCGGAGAACCTATGGACGGTCGGGCCGTCGGGGACCGCCTCGGCGTAGGCGTAGTACTCGGCGTCCTGCACCTGGCAGAAGTACGGGCCGTAGAACAGCTCCTGGAAGCACATGACCTGCGCGCCCTGCGCCGCGGCGTCGCGCGCGTGCTTCTCGTGGAGGTCGAGCATCGAGTCCTTGTCGCCGGTCCAGGCGGTCTGGACGATCGCGGAGCGCACGACGCGGGACATGGCGTCACCTCTTCCGGTCCCCGGGGCGCGTGCCCCGGCCCGGGTCCGGCGCCCGGGAGCCCGACGCTAGGCGAGGCCGGGACGGCGGTAAAGGCCCGCGGGTGCCCCCGTCGTCGTGAGCCGCCGCCTCGTCCTCAGCATCTCGGCGAGGGCCACGACCCCGTCGCCCGGCGCCGCCCAGCTCCGCGCCGTCGCCCTGGTGCCTCCGTCGGCCGCGCCCCGGACCTCGCGGACCCACCGGACGCCGCGCAGCGCGTTGCACGCGAGCAGCCCGTCGGCCGACTCGAGCGTGGGCGCGTCGAGCGGGCCGAGCCGGACGGCCCAGCCGGCTTCCGCCGCGAGGTCGAGGAGCACGCGGCGGGTGACCCCGGGCAGGACGCGGCCGTCCTCCGGCGGTGTCACGAGGCCGCGCCGGCCGTCGGGCCCCGGCGCCACGGTGGCGACGAGGCAGTCGCGCGTCGTCTCCAGCAGCGCACCCGAGGGCTCGACGAGGACGGCGTCGTCGGCGTGCGCGGCCACCGCGGCCCCGTGCACCTCGTCGAGCCGGCGCCTGTCGGCCCACTTGTGCCGCTCGAGCCCGTGCTCGGGCGCCGGGACGGCGAGGAGCACGAGACCCGTCTGCTCGACGACGAGCGGGGTGGGGGCGAGAGGCTCGTGCTCGACGAGGACGGGGGCGCTCCCGGTCGGGGTCGTGGCGCAGCGGACGCGGACGCGGTGCGTCCCGGGACCGGCGGCCTCTGCGGCGGCGGCCAGCGCAGCGGCGAGGTCCGGCGCGTCGGTGTCGAGGGAGCGTCCCGTCACCTCCCAGTAGGAGCGGCGGAGGCGTGCCACGTGGTCGGCGGCCTCGTGGAGGTGGCCGTCGGTCGCGAGCAGCGTCTCGAGCAGGCCGCCGGCGGGGTCGGCGAGGCCCTTCCGGCTCGCGGTGTCGGGATCCGGTCGCGGCGGCTCCGCCCCCAGGGCGCGCACGAGGGGCGCCGCCTTCGTCAGGACCTCGTGCCACTCCTCGGCGGGGGTGGAGTCCGCGACGACCCCGCCCCCGACCCCGAGGGCCGCGGTGCCGTCCGCGGCGACCTCGAGCGAGCGGATGGTGACGGCGAGCCGGGCGAGGCGAGGACCGACGAAGCCGACGGCTCCGGTGTGGGCGCCCCGTGCGGCCGCCTCCACGGCGTCCGTCACCTCCGAGGCCCGCTGCTTCGGCGTCCCGGTCACCGAGCCGGGCGGGAACGTCGCCGCGACGACCGCTCCCGTGCCGGTCCGGGGTCGCAGCGTCCCGGAGACCCGGGAGACGAGGTGCTCGACGCCGGCGTGCCGTCCGACGCTCAGCAGGTCCTCCACCCGCACCGTCCCCGGCTCGCAGACCCTCGCGAGGTCGTTGCGGACGAGGTCGACGATCATGACGTTCTCGCTCGAGTCCTTCGCGGACGCGACCAGCTCCGCCGACTGACCCGCCGGGCGCGTCCCCTTGATCGGCGCCGACGTCACCCGGTCGCCGTCCCGGTCGAGATAGGTCTCGGGCGACGCGCCGACGAGGGCGCCCCACGGGCCGGTGACGAGCGCGGCGCGCGCGGGCCGCAGCGCCGCCACGAGCGCGAGCCACGCCCCGACCGCGGCGGCCCCGCCGTCGCGCAGCCGCAGGGAGAAGCGGGAGCAGACGTTCGCCTGGGCGATGTCCCCGGCCCGCACGGCGTGGACGACCCGCTCGACCGCGAGCATGTGCGCCGTACCGTCCGGGGCGACGACGTCGGCGACGAGGGACGCCCCGTCGGGCGCGCCGTCCGTCGTCCCGTCACCCGGCGGCGCGGCGGCGAGCCCCCGCACGGCCTCGTCCGCCAGGCGGCGGGCCGCGTCGACGGCCGAGCCGTCGCCCGGGTCGAGGGCCTCCGCCCACCACCCCGCCCCGTCGTGGCGCAGGACGTGGTCGGTGCGGGCGAGCGACACGGTCGGCAGCGCCGGCCCGACCAGCGGCGGCAGGGGACCCCGGACCCGGCCGGTCCGGCGACCGAGAGCGTGGCCCAGGAGGCACACCCAGCCCCCGCCGACGGCCCCGGGCGGGGCCCGCAGGTCCCGGGCGAGCGGCACCGGCTCGTCGAGGAGGGCGAACGGGTCGACGGGTGCCGAGCCGGGCAGCTCCTCGTGCACCTCGACGGGGTCCGCGCTCAGCAGCAGCGGCGCCGTCGCGGCCCACCCGCCGGACAGCACGGCGAGCCGCCGGGCGCCGGCCAGGCCGGACAGGGCACGGACGACGTCGACGGCGGGCACGCCGTCGAGGGCCGGGACGGCCTCGCCGACGAGCCGACGGACGCGCGGCGCGGGCACGCCCGGAGGCTAGCGTCGGTGCGTCCCGCGGCCACGTGGGGTTGGGTGGTGGCGCAGGACCACGGCGAGGGGACGGGTGTCGATGACGGTGCGGTACGGGGCGGCGGCCATGACGACCCTCGCCCGGTTGCTCGGCACGACGACCCCGCACGTCGACGACCTGCTCGCCGACCTCCCGGACGGCGTCGCCGTCGTGCCGCCCGCACCCGGGGGCGATCCCGACCGCTGGCTGTGGGCGGACAGCCCGGGCGTGCTCGGCGGGTGGGCCCGGCCGGACTCCTACGACCTCGTCGCGGACCCCGTCCTGCGGGACCGGCTCCTGCGGACTCCGCCCGCGCGCCTCACGGGGCTCGCCCCGGCGGAGCAGCAGCAGTACGTCCGGCACAGCGTCGACCTCGCGATGCGCGGTGGCGCCACGTCCGGGGTCGTGTACCCGCTGGCCGTCTGCGAGATCGCCCGCGGTCACCGCGTCCGCAACGTCGGCGGCTCCAGCGCGGGGGCGATCGCGGCGGCGGCGACCGCGGCGGCGGAGCTCGGGCGCAGCTCGGGCCGGGAGGGCGCGGGTGAGGCGGGCGCCGGCCGGTGGCGCGCCGGCTTCACCGGTCTCGCGGACCTCCTCGCGTGGCTCGTGCAGCTCGACGACCCCGGCGCCGGTGCCCCGGGCGAGGACGGCGCGCGGGAGGAGTACCGCCTCGCGCAGCTGTTCCGCCCGCTGCGCCGGCAGCGGGCGGTCTTCGCCCTCGCGGTCGCCGTCCTGCGGCGCCGGTACTGGGCCGTGCCCGTGGCCGCCGTCGCGGCGACCGGACCGGTGGGCGGGGCGGTGCTCGCCGGGGTCGCCGTGGCCGCGGTCGCCGCGCTGTCGGCCGTGGCCGGCACGACGTGGTCCCTCGCGCTGCTCCTCCTCGCCGCGGCCGCCCTCGTGGTCACGGGGCTCGTCGGCGGTGGCCTCCTGCTGCTCGCCCGGGGACGCCTCGCCGGGGCGGGGGAGCCGTGGCAGCCGACGCCGTTGCTGCGACGGCTCGCCGGACGCGCCGGGAGCGGACCGGAACCCGCCCGCGCCCGCACCGCCGCGGTCGTGGCCGCGGTCGCGCTCGTCGCTGCCGTCGCGCTCGCCGGGGTGGGCGTCGCCGTCCTGGACGGCGACACGTTCCTCGCGACGGTCGTCGTGACGCTGTCCGCCGCGCTCCTCACCGCCGTCGTGCTCGCGTGGGCCGCCGTCCGGTGGGTGCTCGGCGGACGCGGTCGGGGCTGGGGTGTCGTCGCCGGCGCGACGCCGCCCGACCGTCCCGGTCCCGTCCAGCGGCTCGTGTCGTGGCTCGTGGGTGCGCCCCGCGCGACGGTCGAGCGGTCCCTCGTGACGTGGCTGTCGGAGTCCCTGGCGGACCTCGCGGGCGCACCCGGGACGGTGCTGTGCTTCGGCCACCTGTGGGCCGGACCCGGGTTCGTGCCCGTCCCGGAGAGCGGGGACGGCGCCCCGACGCCCGCCGAGACGCCCCTGCGGGAGCTGGCGGACCGGCCCGCGCTCCGTCTGGTCAACCTCGAGGTCATGACGACGGACCTCACCCGCGGTCGCCCGGTCCGCTTCCCACGACCGGTGGCCGATCCACCGACGGCGCCGCCCGCTGGGCGGCCGGAGGCGCTGCACCACCTCGAGGGGCGCGGTGACCGTGGCGTCGAGCAGCTGTGGTTCGACGCCGCCGAGCTCGTGGCCTCGCAGGTGCTGCCGGCGGACGTCGTCGACGCCATGACGGCGGTCGTCCCCTCCCGGACCGTGCCGCGCGCGCACGGGACGGGCGAGGTGACGCTGCACCGGCTGCCGCACCCGTGGAACCTGCCCGTCGTCGTCGCCGTCCGGCTGAGCCTCGCGCTGCCCGTCCTGCTCTCCGCCGTGCGGCTGTACCGGCTCCTGCCCGTCACGACGTCGCGGGACGACCTCGGGCGGGAGCTCGCGACGCGCGAGGACGGCGGGCTCGTGCCGGTGCCGACCCAGGCCCACCCGTGGGTGGCCGAACCGCTGTGGGTGTCCGACGGCGGCATCACGAGCAACTTCCCAGTCCACCTCTTCGACACCTACCTGCCGCGCTGGCCGAGCTTCGGTCTCGACCTCGGGGCCCACCCGCCCGGGCAGCCCCTGCAGGACGTCGCGCTGCCGCAGGACTGGCAGGTGCTGCCGGTGCCCGGTGGGCGGCTGGGGGAGGGCGTCGTGAGCCTCCTGTCGTCCGCCGTGGCGGCGGCGCGGGACTGGCGGGACGGCCTCCAGGCGGACCTGCCCGGCTTCCGCAGCCGCATCGCGGCGGTGCGGCAGCACCCCGGCGAGGGGGGTGTCAGCCTCTTCATGCCCCGCACGACCGTCGCGGCCCTCGCGCTGCGGGGCGCCGTGGCGGGCGCCCGACTGCGGGAGCGCTTCCGCGACGAGGACCAGTGGGACCGCCACCGCTGGCTCCGGCTCCGGGTGACGGCCGGGTCGCTGGAGCGCCTGCGGGCGAGCATCACGCGGGCGGACCCGCTGTACGACGACCTGCTGGAGGCCGGCGACGCCGGTCTCGCGGCGCTCGCCGACCGGCTCCCGGGCGACCCGACCCTGCCGCCGCCGTGGGCCTGGTACGACCCGGTGGCCGGGTTCTGGGCCCACGAGGACGCCGTCGTCGACGCCCTCGGCGTGCCCCCGCCCGACCTCGACGTCGTCGCGGGCGGCCCCCGCCCGGAGCCGACGTTCCTCCAGGTGCCGCCGGTCTGACGAGCGCCCCGTCGTCCACAGGCGGGGTGCGCGGCGGCCCGTGGTGTCCGGGGCTCGTCGTAGCGTCGTCACCGTGAGCACCGCGACCCCCACCAGCGCCGTGGACCTCGGGCCCCTCGTCGACCCCGACTCGCTGGCCGACGAGGCCCGCGAGGTGCTGCGGCGGCTCACGGCGCGGGAGGACGCCGCCTTCCGTCCCGACCAGCTCGAGGCGGTCCGGGCGCTGCTCGTCGAACGGGCCAGGGTCCTCGTGGTCCAGCGCACCGGCTGGGGCAAGTCGGCGGTGTACTTCGTCGCCACGGCCCTGCTGCGGGCCGTCGGCATGGGGCCCACCGTCATCGTCAGCCCGCTGCTGTCGCTCATGCGCAACCAGGTGGAGGCGGCGGCGCGGGCGGGCGTGCGGGCCCACACCGTCAACAGCGGCAACGTGACGGAGTGGCAGCAGGTCCGTGAGCGCCTCGCGGCCGGCGAGGTCGACGTGCTCCTCGTGAGCCCCGAGCGGCTCAACAACCCCGAGTTCCGCGAGTCGTGGCTGCCGGAGCTCACGCGCGACGTCGGTCTCCTCGTCGTCGACGAGGCGCACTGCGTCTCCGACTGGGGCCACGACTTCCGGCCCGACTACCGCCGGATCCGCGACCTGCTCGCCGGCCTGCCGGTCGGCACCCCGGTGCTCGCGACGACCGCGACGGCCAACGCCCGCGTCGTCACCGACGTCACCGAGCAGCTCGCGGCCGGGGCATCCGGTGCCACCCACGAGGTCGTGACCCTGCGCGGCCCGCTCGGGCGGGACTCGCTCCGCCTCGGGGTGCTGCGCCTGCGGGGCGACGACCGGCTGCCGTGGCTGGCCGAGCACCTGTCGGACCTGCCCGGCTCCGGCATCGTCTACACCCTCACGGTCGCGCAGGCGACGGACGTCGCCGAGGCCCTCCGCGCGGCCGGCCACGAGGTCCGCGCGTACTCGGGGCGGACCGACCCGGAGGAGCGGGTGGCGCTCGAGCGGGCGCTCCTCGACAACCGGGTCAAGGCGCTCGTCGCGACGTCTGCGCTCGGCATGGGGTTCGACAAGCCCGACCTCGGCTTCGTCGTCCACCTCGGCGCCCCCGACTCGCCCATCGCGTACTACCAGCAGGTCGGGCGGGCGGGGCGCGCCGTGGCGTCGGCCGACGTCCTGCTGCTGCCGGGCCCGGAGGACGAGTCGATCTGGGCGTGGTTCGCGTCGATGTCCTTCCCCGGGCCCCACAGCGTCCACCGGGTCCTCGACGTCCTCGGGCGGGCCGACCGGCCGCTGTCGACCGCCGCCCTCGAGCCGCGGGTCGAGCTCAAGCGCGGCAAGCTCGAGCTGCTCCTCAAGGTGCTCGACGTCGACGGAGCCGTCAGCCGGGTCCGCGGCGGCTGGGTCGCCACGGGCCAGGAGTGGCACCACGAGTCGGCCCGCTACGCCCGGGTCGAGGCGGCGCGCGCCGCGGAGCAGCAGGCGATGCGCGACTACGTCCGCGACGACACCGGCGTGTGCCGGATGCGCTTCCTGCGTGAGCGGCTCGACGACCCGCACGCCGGCGACTGCGGGCGCTGCGACGTGTGCCTCGGACCGTGGTACCCGACGAGCCTGTCGGGTCAGGGCCGCGACGTCCTCGACGAGGTCCTGCGGCGGCCCGGGGTCGTCGTCGAGGCGCGCACGGCGTGGCCGACCGGGATGGACGCCGTCGGGGTCCCCGTCAAGGGGCGCATCCCCGACAGCGAGCGGGCGGCGGACGGCCGCGCCGTCGCGCGGCTCACCGACCTCGGGTGGGGCGCGGCGCTGCGGCAGGCGCTGCGGACGGACGAGGACGGCCACGCCGTCGACGCACCCGTGCCGGACGACCTCTTCACCGCCGCCGTGCGGGTGCTGCGCGAGTGGGACTGGGCGGAGCGACCCGTCGCCGTCGTCCAGGTCCCGTCGCGGTCGAGGCCGCAGCTCGTCGCCTCGTTCCGGTCCCGGCTCGCCGAGGTGGGCCGGCTCGCGGACCTCGGCGAGCTCGCCCTCGTCCACGGCGGCCCGAGCGGCGGGGCCGGCGGCAACAGCGCCGTGCGGCTCGCCGGGGTGTGGGAGCGGCTCGCGGTGCCGCCGGAGCTCACCGAGCGCCTCGCCGGCCTGCGGGGGCCGGTGCTGCTCGTCGACGACCTCGTCGACTCCCGGTGGACCCTGACGGTCGCGGCGCGGGAGCTCCGGCGGGCCGGCGCGGACGCCGTGCTGCCGCTGACCCTCGGCATCGCCGGCTGATGGGGCCGAGGCGGTCCGCCGCCGTGGCGTCAGCGCCCGACGGGGCGGGCTACTGCCGGTTCGGCAGCTGCGCGGCCAGCCAGCCGACGAGCTCGGTGGGGTTGCGCGACTGCGTCCAGACCGTGCCGGGGCCCTGGAAGTCGAAGACCCAGCCCTCGCCCGACTTCATCGACTGCAGGACACCGCGGCTCACCTTCCGCATGCGCGGCTGGACCCGGTCCTCGTACGCGACGACGTGACCGGTGTCGACGGTGAAGCCGCCGCCTTCGGGCAGGTCGTGCCGGTCGAGGGCGCCGTAGCAGGCGCCGACGACCGTCCCGCGGCCGGTGGCGTGCACGACGAAGCCGCCCTCACCGCCGAACAACGAGCTGGCGCCGCCCCACCGGGTGTCGAGCTCGACCCCGGCGTCCGAGGCGAGCCACGACCCGCGCGTGAGGACGAGCCCGCTCGAGGGCTCGACGTCGAGCACGAGCGCGTCACCGGGGAGGCGGGCGGCGAGGTCGACCCAGCCCGGGTGCTCCGGGTGCGCCGTGAAGGTCGTGACGTAGAGGGACTCCCCGCCGAGCACGCTGCGCGACAGCGAGCGCATGAGCCCGCCCTGCATCTGCGCCTGCACCTCCACGCCCCACGAGTGGGCCGCCATCGACCCGGACTCGCCGCGGACCTGCTCGCCGGGGGCGAGCTCGACGCGGACGACGGCGAACGACGGCTGGTGGCGTACCGACACCCTCACGGCGTGCTCCTTCGTGGCCGGTGCCGGGCGCCCTTCGCCGCGGCCCGCGCGTCACGCTAGTCCTCGGGCGCCGCCTCGGGCACGAGCGCGAGCGTCACGGCGACGGTCCGGGTCCCCGGCTCCCGGCGCTCGTGGCGGGCGGCGTAGCGCTCGACGACGGCGGCGAGCTCCCGGGACAGCTCGGCCGTCTCGGCCGCGCTGAGGTGGAGCGTGGTCGGGAACAGGCCGCCGACGCGCCACTCGGGGTCCTCCCGGTGGGCGCGCGCCGACAGGGCCGCCAGGGACGCGGCGAGCCGCTCGAGCATCGCGCCGAGGAGCAGGTCGGTGGCGGCCCGGTTCGCGGTCTGCTCGCCCGCACCCGACCCGCCGCTGCGGACGACGACCTGCTCGCCGGCCGCGCGCCAGGGTCGCTGCCGCTCGTCGCCCGTGGCCTCCGCGCGGACGACGAGCCCGTGCCGCTCGAGCGCCCGCAGGTGGTAGCTCATGGCGCTGGGGGTGAGCCCTGCCTCGGCGGCGAGCTCCGTCGCGGTGAGCGCGACGCCCCTACGGGCGAACAGCAGCTCCGTCGCGAGGAGGCGGGCGGGGTGGGCGAGCGCGCGGATGGCCGCGGCGTCCTCGAGGACGACGTCGCCCGGTCCGGGCTGCCAGCCTCTCTCGCCGGGCTGTCCCTGCTCGCTCACGGAGCCACCGTACGACATGTCTGAAGCAGGCCCTTCACAAATGAGTCGTGAAGCACTACCTTCACATCCATGAAGCGACTCCTTCACGACTCACCGTGGGCGATCCGGGACGTACGGCTCGCCGGCTCCGCGCAGGCCGTCACCTTCCTCGCCGGCGAGGTCGTCGTCGTCGCTCTCCTCCTCCACGCCTACGCGGCGGGCTGGGGGAGCCGGGGCACCGCCCTCCTCCTCGTGACCGCGGCGCTCCCGGTCGCCGTCGGCTCCGTGCTCGCGGGCCCGCTCGTCGACCGGTTCTCGTCGCGGCTGCTCGCGACCGGTGCCGCGGCGTGGCAGGCGCTGGTGTGCGCAGCCGCGGCGGCCGCCGCCGCGTCCGGCGCCCCGGGCTGGCTCCTCGTCGCCGCCCTCCTGCTCGTGCAGGTGGGTCAGGCGGTGGCGGGGCCGACGTGGGCGGCCCTCCTGCCGGAGCTCGTCGCCCGCGAGCAGCTCGCGCGTACGGTCGGGGCCGTCCACTCCCTCGTCATGCTGCTCGGCATGGCGGGACCGCTGGCCGCGGGGGGCGCCGTCGCCGTCGGGGGCGTCCCGGCGGCGCTCGGTGCCGCGGCCGTCGGCTACTCCGCCGTCGCGGTGTTCGCAGCGCTCACGCGGGCGACCCGCGGGGGAGCGGGTGCCCCGGCCGAGCCGGTGCACGTGCTCGACGGTCTCCGCTTCGTCCGCGGCGAGCCCGTCGTGCGGACCTTCGTCGTCGGCTTCGTCGCGTTCGTGCTCGCCGTCGAGGTCGTCGGGGTGGTCCTCGTGCTGCTCGTGCGCGGCGAGCTGGGCGGCAGCGAGCTCGACTACGGGGTCGTGGGGTCCGTCATGGCGGTCGGCCTCGTCGTCGGCACGCTCCTGGCGGGCGGGCTCGGCGCGGGCCGGCGGCTGGTGCGGGCGGCCGTCGTCGGTGCGCTCGGGATGTCGCTCGCGCTCGTCGCCGGCGGTCTGGCCCCGACCGTGCTGCTGCTCGGAGCCGCCATGCTGCTGCTCGGGGTGGCGAACGGCCTCGTCAACGTGTCGGCGCAGACGACCATGGCGCTGCGGGTGCCGGCCGAGCGACGCGGTCGTGTGCTCGGCTCGGTGTCCGGGGCGTTGCGCACGGCGTCGGTCCTCGGGCTCGTCGCCGGTGGCGCACTGGGGACGGTGCTCGGACCCCGGGAGCTCGTCGTGGGTGCAGGCGTCGGTGGCCTCCTCGTCACCGCGTGGCTGTGGCGGGCGCTGTGGTGGCGCTCGGACCTCGAGCCGACGGCACCGACGGGACCGGCGACGCGCCCCGCCGGCGCGGAGGCCGAGCTCGCCGCCTGAGGCCGCCGCGCGGGCAGGGGCCGCGGCTCAGCGGGCGCGGGATCGCTCGTACACCGCGACGAAGTCCTCGACGGGGAGCGAGCCGACGACCTCGGCCACGAGGTCGAGGTCGAGGTCGTCGGCGGAGCGGAATCGCAGGCACGAGCGGCCCATGTCGAGCCGGCGGCCCGTCGCGGTCCAGCGTCGACGGAAGTCCGCCTCGCGCTCGGCGTCGCCGTACAGCCCCATGAGGTACAGGGACCCGTGGCGCTTCTGCGCCGCCAGTGCCGCGTAGCCGAGCGGGCGGCCGTTGTACGTGTCGGGGTACACGTCGAGCGGCACGACCCAGCTCACCATGCCGAAGGCCGTCGTCTCCTCGTAGCCCTCCGGCAGCGCCCCGCGGACCGTGGTGAGCACGCGCTCGAGGTCCTCGGCCCGCTCGCGAGGCAGGGCGGCGACGTACCCGTCCGCGCTGGTCGCCGACCGGGCGGCCGCGAGCCCGTCGTCGCTCGCCCCGCCCTTCGCCGTCCGGGTCCCGCGCGCCACGGGGGAACCGTAGCCCGGTGGTCCCACTGCGGGCACGGGCGCCGCCGGTCCGCCCGGTACGCCCCGGTACGACCGCTGCGGGTGTCGTCGCCGGCGGCCGTTTCACGCGCAGATCACGGCACGGGCGCAGCGTGCCCGCTGAGGACCCGCGCCCACCGTCGGGGGGCGCGGGTCCGCACGGACGACCGCCACCTGCCAGGAGCCCGCCATGGCCGCAGCCCCGCACGCCGCCCCCGCACCGCGACGCGACACGGCCCCCGTCGCGGCCGCCGTCGTCCTGCTCGCAGCGGCAGGGGCCGCCCTGTCGCTGCTCGTCGGGACCGCGCTCCCGCCGGTGGCCGCGCTGCTCGTGGCCACGGCTGCCGCGCTGGGAGCGGTGGCGGCGGCACGGACGGCGAGCGGGCGCGTGCCGGGCGCCACGGGGTCGTGGGTGGCGGGACTCGCCGGTGCGATCGGCGCAGGGGCCGCCGGTGCCTGGGCGGCCGTGAGCGCCGCCTGGAGCACGGGCGTCCCGGTCACGGCCGCGGTCCTCGTCGTCCCCGTGCACGCCGCGCTCGCGCTGCTCGTCCTCGCCTGGGTGGTCGGACGGGGCTGGCGCGTGCCGCTCGACCCGGCCGCCGCCGGGCGCGCCGTCGTGGCGGCCAGGCGGCCGCTCGTCGCCGGGGTGACGTCGCTCCCGCTCGTCCTCACCCTGCTCGCAGGTCCCGCCGTCGCGCCGGCGACCGCCGCAGCGGTCGAGGACCCGGCGGTGGCGCCGTGCGTCGCGGGGGAGCAGGTCCGCAACTACGCCGTCTCGGCGATCACCGTCGACGTGCCGTTCAACCGCTGGGGGAAGACGCTGCGGAGCGCCCGCATCTTCGCGATGGACCAGGACCTCGCGGCGGTCCGAAACTGGCACCGGCCCCTGGCCGCGAGCGCCGCGGACGACCCCGCGGCGAACCGGCGGCTGCGCCCGCGTCCGCTCGTCCTCCGCGCCAACGAGGGCGAGTGCATCCGCGTCACCCTCACCAACCGGCTGTCGTCGGAGGCCGCGCACGGGCTGCCCGGGGACCCCCGGGTCGGCATCCAGGCCGCCGGCGTCGTGATGAACGTCCGCCGCTCCGGCGGCGCCCGCGTCGGCTACAACGCCGACCCGACCGTCGGCATCGGCGAGTCGATCTCGTACTTCTGGCGGGTGCCCGACCAGGAGGGCCTCTACATGTTCGAGGACCTCGCGACGCCGGCGGGTGGCGAGCACGACGCGGGCTCCCGCGGCGTCGGTCTCTACGGCGGCCTCGCGGTGCAGCCGGCGGGGTCCACGTGGACCGACCCGCGCAGCGGCAAGGTGCTGTCCGGCACGCCCGGGGCCCTCAACAGCACGTACGCGGCCGTCCGGAACCAGTCGGGCGAGCTCTACATCGAGGCCGACATCCACCCGCCGGGCGGCGACTCCTTCCGCGAGAGCATCCAGCTCGCCCAGGACGAGATCCCCGACATCGGGATGGGGTTCAACTACGGCTCGGAGCCCCTGGAGGACCGCGAGACCGCACTCTGCCCCGACTGCGTGGGGGAGGAGACGTGGCTGTCGTCGTGGCCGTACGGGGACCCCGCGCTCGTCAAGCTCGCGAGCGGCAGGGGACCGTGGCTGCCGAACGGCGAGGGCGACCGGAAGGACAAGGAGGACTGCGGCCTGCCCGAGTCGTGCTACGTCTCCAACGTCTTCCACACGTACACCGGTGACGCGACGAAGATCCGCTTCGGTCTGGCAGGGGTGAAGGAGACCCACGTCTTCCACCTGCACGCCCACCAGTGGCTCGCCGACGCACGCGAGGACGTCGCGCAGGGCGACGGCCCGGGATACAAGCCCGGCTCGTCGACGATCGACTCGCAGAGCTACGGGCCGGGCGAGGCGTACTCCGCCGAGCTCCTCTACGGCGCCGGCTCCCAGAACGGCACCTTCGGCGACTCGATCTTCCACTGCCACCTGTACCCGCACTTCGCCGAGGGCTTCTGGGCGATCATGCGCGTCCACGACGTCCGCCTCGACGGCCGTTCCGCCACCCCGGACGGGGTCAACGTGCGCCCGCTCCAGCCGCTGCCCGACGCCCCGGCGCCGCCGCAGCCCACCGCCGACAACCCCGGCTTCCCCGGCATGATCCCCGGGACCTACGGCTACCGGGCGCCCCAGCCGCCGGGCAGCGTCACCGTCGGCGGCGTCGACGGCACCCCCGAGCGGCCTGCGCCGCGCGTGGTCGGCGGCCGTCCCATCGCCGAGGGCAAGCTCGCGCTCGAGGAGGGCGTCGTCGCGCGGCACAACCCCGGCGGCGAGGCCCCGCGCGGTGCCCCGTTCGCCGACCCCTGCCCGAGCGGGTCCCGCGAGGTCGACTACGCCGTCACGGTGCTCCAGCGCGACCTCGTGTACAACACCGCGGGGCACCACGACCCGCAGGCCCGCGTCATGGTGCTGACGAAGGACGTCGAGGCCGTGCTCGCCGGCACGAAGAAGGTCGAGCCGCTCTTCATCCGCGCGAACGCCGGCGACTGCATCAACTTCTCCCTCACGAACATGACGCACAACTGGGCCGGCAACGACGTGTTCCAGAAGCTCGTCCAGACCAACATGGCAGGCGGGCACGTCCACCTCACGAAGTTCGACGTCACCGCCTCCGACGGCGGCTCCAACGGGTGGAACTACCAGCAGGCCGCCTTCACGAAGGAGCAGGCCGACTTCGTCGAGAAGCAGGCCGCAGGCGAGGTCCGGTGCACCCCGAGCGACACGTTCTACGGCGGTGAGAGCACCGGCTGCCGCATCCCCTACGACTGGTCGTGGCAGCCCCCGGCGGACTCCTCCGGGCTGTGGGGCCAGACGATCCACGAGCGCTGGTACGCCGACTACGAGCTGCGGACCGCGTTCACCCACGACCACCACTTCCCGGCGGTCACGCAGAACCACGGCCACTACGGCGCCCTCGTCGTCGAGCCTGCCGGTTTCGACGTCCGCGACCCCGAGACCGGGGAGTTCCGCCAGCCGGTCAACGACCCCGCCCACGGCACCGTCTGCGGCGCCCGCTGCGACGGCGACGCCGACGGCGAGGCCGCCGACCTCGTCGGCCCCGGAGCCAACGACGACTACCGCGAGTTCGGGCTCGCCGTCGCCGACTTCGTGTCGCTGGTGAAGAAGGGCGGGAACCCCCGCAACCCCGACGACGCGATCAACCCGCCGGGCGCCCCCGAGTCCTTCCCCAGCAACGACCCCGGCACCTTCAGCGTCAACTACCGCAACGAGCCGCTCCACGAGCGCCGCACCCGCAACGGCCAGCCCGTCGACCCCGCTCACCGGTTCTCCTCGTGGGTGTTCGGCGACCCCTACACGCCGCTGCTGCAGGCCTACTCGCGCGACAACGTGAAGTTCCGTCTCATCCAGGGCTCGCACGAGGAGCAGCACATGTTCCAGGTGCACCGCCTGCGCTGGCTCGAGGAGCCCGACGACCCTGACTCCCCGCTCGTCAACGCCCAGACCATCGGCATCTCCGAGGCGTTCAACGTCGAGATGCCGGGCTACGACTGCCGCGCCACGGACACCCCGTGCCGCGGGGACCACCTCTACGGCGCCACGACCCCCGAGGGGCTGTGGAACGGCATGTGGGGCGTCCTCCGCGTCCACGGCCAGAGGACCGCCGGCCTGCTCCCGCTGCCGGACAACACCCCCCGCGAGGCGACCGTGCCCGAACCCGTCCCCGCCTCGCGGCAGGCGCCGCCGCCGGCGCAGCAGACCGGGACGAGCTGCCCCGACGGTGCCCCCGTGAAGCGCTACGACGTCGTCGCCATGGCGAACGACCTCGTCTACAACGAGCACGGCGACCACGACCCCAAGGGCGCGCTCTTCGTCCTCGCCGAGGACGAGGCCGCCGTGCGGGCCGGGACGAAGGCGCCCGAGCCGCTCGTCCTGCGCGCCAACGAGGGCGACTGCGTCCGCGTGACCCTCCACAACGCCCTGCCCGCGAACTACGGGGACCTCGTCAACGGCACCGACGGCGACATCCGGTACACGCTCGAGCCGCCGACCGGCACGCGCATGGGTACCCGGGTCTCGCTGCACCCGCAGATGCTGCGGCACGACGTGCGCCTGTCCGACGGCTCGGCCGTCGGGTTCAACCCCGACTCGACGGTCGGCATCAACGGCACGATCTCGTACGAGTGGTACGCCGACCGCGAGGTCGGCGCCACCAACCTCGTCGACTACGGCGACGTCCGGGGGCACCGCCACCACGGCCTGTTCGCGGGTCTCGTGGTCGAGCCGCGGAACGCCACGTACCACGACCCCGTGACGGGCGCCGAGGTCCGCAGCGGCGTGAGCGCGGACGTCCGCGTCCCCGGCCTCCGCGACTTCCGCGAGAACGTCCTCTTCTACGAGGACGGGCTCGACCTGCGCGACGCCACGGGCGCCGCGGTCGTCGACACCGTCCACCCGGGCGCGGCCGACGAGGTGCCGACCGGGCGGGAGGACCACGGCGATAAGGGCGTGAACTACACCAACGCCCCGCTGCACCGCCGTCTCGGCGCCCCCGCCGGCGCGCAGGCGGACGTCACGAGCGCCGCGTGGTCGACCGTGTTCAGCTCGGCCGTCCACGGCGACCCCCGGACCCCCGTGCTGCGCGCGTACGCCGGCGACGACCAGCGGGTCCGCCTGCTCAACGGCTCCGCCAAGGCGCCGCCCGCGTACTTCGGCAGCTTCCAGCTCGACGGCGCCTCCTGGCGGGCCGAGCCGTACGACCCGCAGAGCGAGCGCGTCGGCCTCTACGGCAACCTCGGCTCCGGCGGGGCGAAGAACGTCCACGTCGGGCTCGCGACGCCGGGTGACCACCTGTGGGCGAGCAAGACGTCGCTGCAGCTGCCGAGCGGCGTCTGGGGCATGGCCCGGGTCTACCCGCAGCCGACCGCGGGCGCGGGCTTCACCCCCACCCCGCTGCGGCGCGTCGACAACCCCTACGGGCTCGACAACGTCCCCATCCTGCCGCTGGAGCGGGCCTCCGTGACCGTCGCGGTGTTCGACGACGCGGACGCCGACGGCGCCCGCGACGAGGGTGAGGCGGTGCGCGTCGGTGTCCCCGTCGAGCTGCGCGCCACCGACGGCACGGTCGTCTCGACCGTCCCCACGACCGCCGCGGGGACCGCGACGTTCTCCCCGACGCCCGGCGTCTACGACGTCGCGGTGAGCGCCCCGCAGGGGACCAGCGTCGTCGGGGCCCCGACGCGTCGCGTGGACGTGCGCGGGGACGTGGCACCCGCACGCCTCGCCGTGGGGGTCACCTCGCGCGTCGTCCTCACCGCCCGCGTCTTCGACGACCGCGACGGCGACGGCGTGCGCGACGAGGGCGAGCCCGGTCTCGCCGGGCGGACCGTCCAGCTCGACGGCCCGGTCCCGGTGGCCGACGGCACGACCGGCGCGGACGGCACCGCCACGGCCGCCGTCGTCGCCGGCACGTGGAAGGCGTACATCGCCCCCCGCACGGGATGGACCGCGACGACGCCGCTGCCCGCCGTCGTCACGGTCTCGGGGACGGCGCCGGTGTCGGTCGACCTCGGTGTCCGGCGCGACCCGGGCGTCGTCGTCCGCGTCGTCGACGACGTCGACGGCAGCGGGACCGCCGGCCCGGCGGAGGCCGGCGTGCCCGGTGTCCTCGTCGACGCCACGCTCGCCGACGGCAGCGCGCTGTCCCGGCGCACGGGGGTCGACGGCGCGGTCGTCGACACCCGCGCCCAGGCCGCCACGCTGCGGGTCCTCGGGCCCGACATGCGGACGTGGCCGTGCGTGAGCGCGGTGGTCACGCTCGTCGAGGGCTCGACCACCGTCGTCACGTGCGACGCGGCCGGAGCGTTCGCCGTCCCGGCCGACGCCGTCGAGGTCTCCGTGCTCGGCGCCTTCGACGACGGCGTCGTGTCGGTCCAGCTCTTCCAGGACGCCGACTCCGACGGTCGCCGCGGTCCCACCGAACCCGCGCTCGCGGACTGGCCCGTGGTCCTGCAGGACCCGGTCACCCACACGGAGGTCGCGCGTGGCACCACGGGCGCCGACGGCCTCACGGGCTTCCTCGTGCCTCCGGGCGACTACGAGGTGGTCCCGCTGCCACCCGTCTCCGACGTCGCGTGGACCAACACCGTCGGCGACTACGCGATCACCGTGGAGCGCGCGCAGCGGGCCCAGGCCAGCGGCGGGTGGGTGCAGCGGGCGTCGGTGTCCGCGTCGGTCTTCCACGACCTCGACGGCAACGGCCGGCGCGACGACTACGACCCGCCGCTCGCCGAGCGCACCGTCCGGCTCCTCGACTCCGCCGGCCGGCTGCGGTCGACCGCGGTCACCGACAGCACCGGCAGCGCGGTCTTCCCCGTCACCGCGGGCGCCTCGTACTCGGTGGAGACGACGGTGCCGAGCGGGTGGCGCGCCACCGGGCCGCTGAGCGGCACGACGGTGCAGTCCCGCGTGCCGTTGACCGCCCCGGCGGACGGCTCGCAGGCGGTGGTGGCGTTCGGGCAGTACAACACCGTCGACCGGACGCCGCCGGCGCGCCCGGTCCTCACCCCGGCGGGCGGGGTCCTCGACCGCCCGACCCTCGTCGGCTTCTCCGCCGAGACCGGGGCGACGATCCGGTACACGCTCGACGGTTCGACGCCGACCGCGACCCGCGGCATGGTCGTGAGCGGCGACGTCCGCATCGCCACCGACCGGGTGGTCCAGGCCGTCGCGGTCGACGCCGCGGGCAACGTGTCGGCCGTGGCATCGGCGACGTTCGACCTGCCGTGGACCGGTGCCGTGACCAGGGTGGGCGCCGGGGCGTGGCAGGCGACGACGGGCACGGTGCGCGGGACCGTCGCCGACGCCGCGGTCGACGACAACCGGTACCTGTCGGTGTCCGCCGGCCTCGTCGCGTCGCGGCGAACCGCCGACGTGACCGCTCGCGTCGTGCTGCCGGAGGCGGCCCGCACCCCTGCGGCCCTCGACGTGTCGATGTCGGCGCGGACGACCCTGCGCAACGTGCGGGTGCGGCTGCAGTACTGGGACAACGAGGGCGGCCTGTGGCGGAACCTGCTGACGCCCTACACCTCGGGACTCGACGAGCAGCGTGTCGACCTCGACCTGCCCGGCGCGGGTCGCGCGGTCGCCGCCGACGGCACGGTCCTCGTCCGCGTCGTCGCCGACACCGCGCAGCCGTTCGACCTGCAGGTCGACCAGCTGACCGTCACCGCGGTGAACCGGCGGTGAGCCGGGCCCCCAGCGGGCCCGCGGGTCCGCCGTGGCGCCGGGTCGGGCTCGTCCTGGTCGTCGCCGCTGCGGTCCTCGTCGTCGTCGGCGGGGCGGTGTGGAGCCTCGCCCGCACGGCGGCCACGGTTCCCGTCGGGGCGGACGAGCTCGCCGTTCCCGGGGGGCTCGTCCGCGTCGACCGGGTCCTCACCGCCGAGCAGGCGATGGCCGGCATGGCGATGCCGGGCATGGGCACGGACGCCGACCCGGTTCCCGAGGGCGAGAAGCGGGTGTCGGTCGACGTCACCGTCCTCGGTGCCCGTGGCGACGGGGTGGCGGTCGACCCGGACGCCTTCACGCTCGAGGCGCCGGGCGCGGGCGCCCGTCCGCCGCACCGCTCGGTGCTGCCCACCACGACCGTGCCGGCGGGGAGCAGGCTGTCGGGGACCCTCGTGTTCGACGTGCCCGCGGACGCCACGACCGGCGTGCTCGGCGTGGCGGGGGGCGGCGCGCTCGACGTGCCCCTCCCGGCGGAGGACGCGCACGACCCCTCGCACGACCCGTCGCACGGACCGTCGCACGCGCCGGCGCCCTCGCCGTGACGGGCGGCCGGTGCCTCAGCGAGCCTCCTCGCCCGCGACGGCGTCGGCCGCCCGCTCGACGTCCTCGGTGCGGCGCCGCTCGTCGGGGTAGACCTGCGAGCGCCGCAGGAGGAGCACGGCCAGCGCGAGCAGGAAGGTCACACCGCCGAGCACGGCGATGAGCGCGAGCCGGTCGTCGAACAGCGACAGGTCGCCGACCGCGCCGGCCGCCTCGACCGACAGCACGACGATCTCCTTGATCGAGGCGATGATCCCGATGAGGAGGAACGGCTCCGCGGCGATCTCGTGGCGGGTGATCGTCACGCGCACCGCGTACAGCAGCTCGACGAAGATGAACACGAGCAGGAGCGCGTCGAGGACCTCGAGCATCGCGGTCTCGGTCTCGTCGGCGACGCGGACGAAGCTCTCGAGCGCGAAGAACAGGACGACGGCCGAGGCGGCGAGCAGGACGAGCGCCATCGCGTAGTAGACGCCGTCCTCCGCCCACCGCAGCGCGCGCATCGCCCGGCCCGCGCCGGGCTCGGGGGGAGCGGTGCCTTCCGCGACCGGCGTCCGGTCGGCCTCCCGTCGGCTCATGGCGGGATCATGGGGCCGTGCCCGGCGCCGCGCGAGCCGGCCGGGCCCTACGTCGCGATGTCGGGGTACGGCATCGAGTAGTGCGCGAGCCGTCGCGCGTACTCCAGCTGGAACCCGAGCGGCTCGGCGTGGTCCCGCTCGAACATCGCGATGAAGAGCGTGAGCGTGAGGAACGGGTGCGCGCCCAGGCCGAAGAGGGCGGGGTAGTCGTGCGTGCGCAGCGCCTCCCGCTCGGCGTCGGTGAACGCGAGCCACGTCGACCGCTCGTCGCCGTGGCAGGCGAGGATGCGGTTGGCCTCCTCCTGCTCCCACCACCCGACGGTCCCGACCGGGTCCTCGCGGTACCGCTCGACGAGCTCCGGGTCCCGGTCGACGCAGAACAGGAACTTGTTCACCAGGTACTTGCTCACGCCGCACCTCCGGCCGGCTGCGGGACCCCGTTCGGGTACCACGTGAAGTACGCCTCCATCGTGTGGAAGAGGTCGAGGGAGTCGACGTGGTCGGCCTTCTGCCCCTCTCCCGCCACGCCCATCATGAGCATGAAGTCCATGAACCCGTGGGTGGCGTTGCCCGGGGCGTGGAGGGACTCCAGCGTCACCTCGGCGAGCGTCTTCTCGATGTCGCCGGTGGCGATCCACTCGACCGCCTTCCGGTCGAACTCCGGGTCCGGGCCGTGGGGGCCGAACTGGCGCGGACCGCCGAGCTCGAGGCTGAGGTGGCCGGTACCGATGATCGCGACGCGCTTGTCGCTCGGCCACGACTCGACCATCTCCCGGATGGCCTGCCCGAGCTGGACGAACCGCTTCGGCTGCGGCAGAGGAGGGGCGAAGATGTTCGTGTACACCGGCACGATCGGCAGGTCGTTCTGCGGGCGCAGCGTGATGATCGGGCACGTCACCGAGTGGTCGATGCGCAGCTCGTTGCTGAACGCGAGGTCGAAGCCCATGTCGAGGCCGTTGCGCAGCAGGTGCCCGGACAGGTCCCGGTCCCCGAGCATGTGCATCCGCGGCAGGCCGAACTCCCGCTCCTCGTTGTACCAGTTGGCGTCGTACTGCTCCGCGTGGCCGACGAGGAACTGCGGCATGTTGTCGAGCCACAGCTGGTGGAAGTGGTCGCTGCCGACCATGAGGAGCACGTCGGGGCGCGCGGCGGTGAGGGTGGCGCGGAACGCCTCGATCTTGCGGACCCACTCGTCGGCGAACGGCGGGCGGTCCTCACCGGTCGCGGTGCTCGCGCGGTAGTAGAACGGGTGGTGGGTCGAGGCGACGACGGCGACGATCTCTGCCAACTCGGGACTCCTTCGTCCGGTCCGGTGGGGCGGTCAGGCCCGGGGGTCGTTGTCGGACTCGTGGGGGACGTACGTGGCGTTGCGGTCGACCGTGAGGTAGACGTCCATGCCGAGCGGGCGCCGGCGCTCCTCGGCCAGGTGCCCGAGCAGGCCCGCGGTGCGGGCGAGGAGGGCGACGCCGCGGAGCAGCTCGACGGGCAGGTCGAGGTCCGCCAGCGCCGCCCCGCAGACGCCCGCGCCGTTGAGGGGCAGCGTGCGGCCGAGGACCTGCGGGTGGACGCGACCGACGGCCTCGAACAGCCGCAGGTGCGGCCCGCGAAGCCCCTCCTCCTCGGCGACGGCGAGGATCCGGGGCGTGCGCGGGTCGCGCTCCTTGTGGACGGGGTGACCGAGCCCGGGCACGAACCGCTTCTGCGACCGGGCCTCCTGCACCGCGGCGAGGGCGAGGGCGTCCCAGCCGGCGTCGTCGGTGGGGAGGGCACCGTCGACCCCGGCCAGGACGCCGGCGAGGAAGCGGCCGGAGTCCTCGGTCACCCCGAGGAACCGCGAGCCGCCCCCGAGCAGCCCCGCCGCGAGCGCACCCTGGAGGGAGTCCGGCGCGCTGAGGTACGTGAGACGCGACGCGATGGCCGTCGGGGTGAAGCCGTGGTCGGCGAGGGCGACGAGGACGGTCTCGAACACCCGGACGTGGCCGGGCTCCGGTCGCCGCTGCGTCATGAGCCACAGGGCGAGCTCGCCGAAGCCCACCCGGCCCATGAGGTCCTCGGCGAGGTCGTGGCCCATGAGCCGGATCTGCTCGGCGTCTGAGGTGCCGAGGCCCGTGGGGAACTCGGGGACCCCGCTCACCGGTGGGCCTCCGCCCGCTCCGCCGTCGCCGTCGCTGTCGCCGTCCGGACGCTGCCGGGTCGGGGCCCGTCCTCCAGCAGCCAGCGGCGGACCTCGTCACCGTGCTCGTCGAGCGCCGGTGGCGGCAGGCGGTACGACGCCGGGGTCGCGGAGAAGCGGACGGGGTTGCGCACGACCGGGACGGCCGCCGCCCCCTCGCCGACCTCGACGACCGGCTCGAGGCCGAGCTCGGTGGCGAAGGCGACACCCTCGTCGACGGTGTTGATGGGAGCGCACGGGACCCCGGCGTCGAGGAGGTCGCGGAACCACTCGTCGCGGGTGCGGGTCCGCAGCCGCTCGACGAGCAGCGGGTAGAGCTCCTCGCGGTTGGCCGTGCGGTCCTGGTTGTGCGCGAAGCGGGGGTCGTCGACGAGCCCCGGCACGCCGAGGACGTCGCAGAGGCGGGCGAACTGCCCGTCGTTGCCCGCGATGACGATGAGCTCGCCGTCGGCGACGGGCAGCGGCTCGTAGGGGAACAGGGACGGGTGGGCGTTGCCCATCCGGAACGGCACGGTGCCGCCGGCGACCCACGCGCTCGTGTGGTTGACGAGCCCGGACAGGGCGGTCGACATGAGGTTGACCTCGACGTGCTGGCCGCGGCCGGCGCCCGCGCCGGCGCGGTGGGTGAGGGCGGCGAGGATCCCGATGGTCGCCTGCATGCCGGACATGACGTCGAAGACGCTGATGCCGGCCCGGTACGGCGAGCCGTCGGGGTCGCCCGTGAGGCTCATGAGCCCGGACATCGCCTGGACCATGAGGTCGTAGCCGGGCAGCGACGCCCCCGCCCCCGGCCCGAAGCCCGTGATGGAGGCGTACACGACGCCGGGGTTCGCGTCGCTCACGCTCGCGTAGTCGAGGCCGTACTTCGACAGGCCCCCGGGCTTGAAGTTCTCGATGACGACGTCGGCCCGCCGGGCCAGCTCCTGGGCGGCCCGCAGGTCCGTGGCGTCGCGCAGGTCGAGCGCGACGGAGCGCTTGCCGCGGTTGACGCCGAGGTAGTAGGTCGACACGTCCTCGCGGACGGGGGGCATCCACGTGCGGGTGTCGTCGCCGGTGCCGGGGCTCTCGACCTTGACGACCTCGGCGCCCATGTCGGAGAGCAGCATCGTCGCGTACGGCCCCGCGAGGATGCGGGAGAAGTCCGCCACCAGGAGACCGGCGAGCGGTCCCGTCGGCGTGCCGGGTGCGGGGGTGGCACCGTCCCGCTGCGTCGTCATCGACCCTCCCGTGTCCGGTGAGCGGACAGTCGTCCGCTGATGAGAGTCTGCGGAGCCCGGCGGGGGGTGTCAAGCCGACGGCGCGACGACCTCGACGGGGAGGCGGCCGATGAGCGCGTAGTCGGCGCTGACGGCCTCGGCGGTGGCGAGCAGGAGCGGGAGGTGCTCGCCGAGCAGCGTGTCGACGCTCGTCTCCGCGGCGTGCACGGTGACGTTGACAGCGGCGAAGACACGTCCGTCGGGGCCGCGCAGCGGCGCGGCGACCGAGCGGACCCCGGGGGCGAGCCGCTCGTCCGCCAGGGCCCAGCCGTTGTCGCGTGCCTCCTCGAGCGCGGCGTCGAGCTCGGCGCGGGTCGGCTGCCAGCGGGCGGTGACGCCGGCGCGGCTCGGCTCCTCCAGGACGGCGTCGAGCTCCGCGGTCGGCAGGTCGGCGAGCAGGACCGTCCCCATCGACGTGGCGGGGGCGGGGAAGCGCGTGCCGATCTGCACGGCGAGGGCGATGAGCTTCGGCACCGCGACGCGGGCGACGTAGACGATGTCGCTGCCGTCGAGCTGCGCGATCGACGTCGACTCGTGCGTGCGCTCGACGAGGCGCTCCATGTGCGGCCGGGCGACGTCCCACAGCCCCATCGACTGCACGTACGTCACCCCGAGCTCGAGCACGCGGGGAGTGAGCACGAACCCTGCCTCGCCGGAGCGGACGTACCCCAGCGACTCCAGCGTGAGCAGGATGCGACGGGCGGTCGGCCGGGCGAGGTTGGCCGCCGCGGCCACCTCGCTCAGCGACATCGCGGGCCGGCGGGGCTCGAAGGCCCGGAGCACGTCGAGGCCCCGGGCGACGGCCTCCACGAAGTCGGGGTCGTCGTCGCGTCGGGGCACGGGCCACCTCCGGGCGGGTCGTGGGGCCGGCGTGCGGCCGGACCTGCGGAGCGTAGCGCCGTCCGGGTTGACAGCCCTCCGGTCAGAGGTGACAGTTCAGGCGTCAACCAGGTGTACGCCAGTCGGACGGCCGTCCGCTGGCGCAGGTCGGCGACGGAGGCGACCCATGAACGAGACCAGTGACGGTACGGCCTCGGCGCGCACGGACGTGCTCGTCGTCGGCTCGGGCCCGGCGGGCGCGTCGGCCGCCCTGTTCCTCGCGACGTACGGCGTCGACGTCACCGTCGTCACGAAGTACGGCCGCCTGTCCGACACCCCGCGGGCGCACATCACGAACCAGCGCACGATGGAGACGATGCGCGACGTGGGGCTCGAGCAGACCCTCATGGACCTCGCGACGCCGTGGGAGCTGATGTCGAACACGACGTTCTGCACGAGCCTGGCCGGGGAGGAGCTCGGGCGGGTGGAGTCGTGGGGGACCTCCCTCGCCCGCAAGGGCGACTACGAGGCGCAGAGCCCGTGCCACATGCTCGACGCCCCCCAGACCATCACCGAGCCCGTGCTCATGAAGGCCGCGCAGGAGCGTGGCGCGAAGGTGCGCTTCGACACCGAGTACCTCTCCCACAGCCAGGACGACGAGGGCGTGACGACGCGCCTGCGCGACCGGCTCACCGGCGCGGAGTACAGCGTCCGCTCGCGCTACCTGGTCGGCGCCGACGGTGCCCGTTCGAGGGTCGCCGCCGATCTCGACCTGCCGTTCGAGGGCCCCGGCGCCGTCGGCGGTGCGCTCGGCATCATCTTCGAGGCCGACCTGTCGCGCTTCGTCGCCCACCGGCCCTCGGTCCTGTACTGGATGCTGCAGCCGGGCGCGGAGAAGGAGGGCGTCGGCCTCGGCGTCCTGCGGATGATCAAGCCGTGGCACGAGTGGATGCTCATGTGGGGCTACGCCGTGGCCGACGGCCCGCCGGACCTCACCGACGAGTACATCCGCGAGCTCGCCGTGATGCTCGTCGGCACCGACGACTTCGAGATGCGCGTGACGGCCCGCTCGCCGTGGACGGTCAACCACCACTACGCGACGTCGCTCGCCAGTGGCCGCGTCTTCTGCGTCGGTGACGCCGTCCACCGGCACCCGCCGACGAACGGGCTCGGGTCGAACACGTCCGTGCAGGACTCCTACAACCTCGCGTGGAAGCTCGCGCACGTCCTGCGCGGCACCGCCTCCCCGTCGCTGCTGGAGTCCTACGACGCCGAGCGCGCACCGATCGCCCGGCAGATCGTCGAGCGGGCGAACCAGTCGATCGCCGACACCGGCCGGATCATGCAGGCGCTCGGGCTCGACGACACCTCCGACCCCGCACGGCTGGAGGAGGCGCTCGCGGCGCGGAAGGCGCCCGGTCCCGAGGGCGACGCGGTGCGTGCGGCGCTGCGCGACGCCATCGCGTACAAGTCGTACGAGTTCAACGCCCACGGTGTCGAGCACAACCAGCGCTACGTCTCGACGGCGGTCGTCCCCGACGGCACCCCGATGCCGGAGTTCCGCCGCGACGAGCAGCTGTACGCGCAGCCGACGACGTGGCCCGGCGCCAAGCTGCCCCACACGTGGGTGACCCGGGACGGGCACCGCGTCAGCACGCTCGACCTCGTCGGACGCGGCGAGTGGAGCGTCGTCACGGGGATCGGCGGGGCGTCGTGGCTCGCGGCCGCCGCAGCGCTCGGCGCCGCCCGCGGGCTCCAGCTGCGGCCCGTGTCGATCGGGCCGGGGGAGGCGGTCGAGGACCCGTACGGGACCTGGGCGCAGCTGCGGGAGACCGACGACGGCGGCGTCCTGCTGGTCCGCCCCGACGGCTACGTCGCGGCCCGGTCGATCGCGGCGCCCGACTCGCCCGAGGAGGCGCACGCGTGGCTCGCAGGAGTGCTGGACGCCGTCCTCGGTCCCGTGCCGGGGGCGCCGGGCGACGTCGTCGACGCCCGTGCCGAGGCGGTACCCGCGCCGGCCTGACCGTGGGGGCGCCGGGTCCGGACCCACCCCGCCTTCGCCGACCGTAGGCTGGGCCGGGTGGGTCCTGACACGTCCGGCCGCGAGTACTTCTGGCTCGCGCCGCTCGGCCTCGTCCTCGTCGGCGCGGGGGTGAGCGTCGCGGTCGACGCGGCGGCGCGGCGCGCGGCGGGTGCGGCGACCCGACGGTGGGTGGGCCAGGGAACGGCCGGGCTCGTGCTGCTCAACAGCGGCCTGTCGGTGTTCGGCGACGCCGTCCGGCGGCGGGCGGTCGCACTCGCCCGCTGACCCTCCGGGCCGTGCGCGTGGGCGCGTGCGCGTCCGGGGTAGCACACCTGCATGACAGCGGAGCCGGAGCACGTGGACGTCGTCGTCGTCGGCGGTGGGGCCGCCGGGCTCAGCGCCGCGCTGGTCCTCTCCCGCGCCCGGCGGGACGTCGTCGTCGTCGACGCCGGCAGCCCCCGCAACGCCCCGGCCGCGCACGCCCACGGCTACCTCGGGCGGGAGGGCGTCGAGCCGCTCGAGCTGCTGCGGCTCGGGCGCGAGGAGGTCCGCGCCTACGGCGGACGCGTCGAGACCGGCGTCGTCGACGCCGTCGTCCACGGCCCCGGCGGCGCGTCGTGGCGCTACGAGGTGCGCTGCGTCGACGGCCGGTCGTGGCGCTGCCGGGCCCTCCTCGTGTGCACGGGGCTGTCCGACGAGCTGCCCGGTGTGCCGGGGCTGCGGCAGCGCTGGGGCCGCGACGTCCTCCACTGCCCGTACTGCCACGGCCGTGAGGTCGCCGACCGGCGTGTCGGGGTGCTCGCGACGAGCCCGGGCTCCTTCCACCAGGCGGAGCTGGTGCGGCAGTGGTGCGCCGACGTCGTCCTCCTCGCGCACGGGCTCGCCGTCGGCGAGGAGCAGCGCCGGCGCCTCGACGTGCTCGGCGTCGACGTCGTCGAGCAGCCGGTCGACCGCCTCCTCGTCACCGACGACGCGCTGCGTGGGGTGCGCCTGTCCGACGGGTCCGACGTCGGCGTCGAGGCGCTCTTCGTCGGACCGGTCTTCCGCGGCACGGACACCTTCCTGCTGGGGCTCGGCGCCTCGACGCAGCGGCGTTCGGAGGGCTCGTGGGTCGTCGTCGACGACCGCGGCCGGACGAGCGTGCCGTGGCTGTACGCGGCCGGGAACGTCGTCGACCCCGCCGCGCAGGTCGTCGACGCGGCGTCCGCCGGTTCCCGCGCGGCCGTCACGGTGAACGGCGACCTCGTCGACGCCGACGTCGAGGCGGCGCTCGCGCGGCGCTGACGTCTGGCCCGACGGCGAGGGCTCTGTCAGGGTCGGGGGATGACCGCCCCGTGGTGGACCCGCAGCGTCGTGTACCAGGTCTACCCGCGCTCCTTCGCGGACTCCGACGGCGACGGGATGGGCGACCTCGGTGGCGTGCTCGAGCGGGTCGACCACTTCGTCGACCTCGGTGTCGACGTCGTGTGGCTCTCCCCGGTCTACCCCTCGCCGCAGGACGACAACGGATACGACATCAGCGACTACCGCGACGTCGACCCGGTGTTCGGCTCGCTCGCCCTCCTCGACGATCTCACCGACGCCCTCCACGACCGCGGCATCCGCCTCGTCATGGACCTCGTCGTCAACCACACCTCCGACGAGCACCCGTGGTTCGTCGCCTCACGGTCGTCGACGACGAGCCCGACGCGGGACTGGTACTGGTGGCGACCGCCACGCGATGGCGCGGCGCCCGGCGCACCCGGCGCCGAGCCGACGAACTGGCGCAGCGCCTTCGGCGGCTCCGCCTGGCAGCTCGACGAGGCGACGGGGGAGTACTACCTCCACCTCTTCAGCCGCAAGCAGCCCGATCTCAACTGGGAGAACCCCGAGGTCCGCCGGGCCGTCCACGACATGATGCGGTGGTGGCTCGACCGGGGCGTCGACGGCTTCCGGATGGACGTCATCAACTTCGTCTCCAAGCACGTCGAGCCCGACGGCACGCTGCACGACGGGCCGCCCATGCCGGGCTCGCCCTGGGGTGACGGGTCCGCCCAGTTCATGTCCGGGCCACGCATCCACGAGTTCCTCGGGGAGATGCACCGGGAGGTGTTCGAGGGCCGCACCGCCTTCGACGGCGGGCCGCTCCTCGTCGTGGGGGAGATGCCGGGCGTCACGGTCGAGGACGCCAGGCTCTTCACCGACCCCGCCCGGCGCGAGGTCGACATGGTGTTCCAGTTCGAGCACGTCGACCTCGACCACGGTCCCCACGGCAGGTACGACCCCCAGCCGCTGCGGCTCGTCGACCTCAAGACGTCGTTCGGACGGTGGCAGGCGGGCCTGGCGGAGGCGGGCTGGAACAGCCTCTACTGGGACAAGCACGACCAGCCGCGCATCGTGTCCCGCCTGGGCGACGACTCCCCGGCGCACCGGCGGGACTCCGCGACGTGCCTCGCGACCCTGCTCCACCTCCACCGCGGGACGCCGTACCTGTACCAGGGGCAGGAGATCGCGATGGCGAACTTCCCCTTCGAGCGGCTGCTCGACTTCCGCGACATCGAGTCCCTCGGCTGGGCGCACGAGCAGCAGGCCCTCGGGCGCGACGTCGCCGAGCTGCTGCCCGGCCTGCGGGCGCAGAGCCGGGACAACGCGCGCACGCCGGTGCAGTGGGACGACACCCGGAACGCCGGCTTCACGACCGGCGAGCCGTGGATCGCCGTCAACCCCGACCACACGACGTGGAACGTCGCCGCCCAGCGGGACGACCCGCGGTCCGTCCTCGCCCACTACCGACGGCTCATCGCGCTCCGCAAGGAGCTCGACGTCGTCGCGACCGGTGACTTCGCGATGCTCCTGCCGGAGCACGAGCAGGTGTACGCATTCCGCCGGCGGCTGCCCGGGGCGGACCCGGCCGAGCTGCTCGTCGTGTGCAACGTCGGCGGCGAGCCGGTCGACCTCGACGTGCTGCTGCCCGAGGCGGTGGGCCGGGAGCTGGTGCTCGGGAACCTCCCGGCGCCCGACGACGACGCCGTGCTGCGCGGCTGGGAGGCGCGGGTCCTCAGCGGTAGTTGACGAACTGGAGGGCGACGTCGAGGTCGGCGCCCTTGAGCAGCTGGATGACGGACTGGAGGTCGTCGCGGCTCTTGCCGGACACCCGCAGCTCGTCGCCCGTGATCTGCGTCTTGACGCCCTTGGGGCCCTCGTCGCGGATCAGCTTGCCGATCTTCTTCGCGTCCTCCTGGCTGATGCCCTCCTTGAGGGCGGAGTCGAGGACGTAGAGCTTGCCCGACGCCTTCGGCTCGCCCGAGTCGAGGGCCTTGAGGGAGACGCCGCGCTTCACGAGCTTCGACTGGAGGACGTCGAGGACGGCCTGCGCCCGCTCCTCGCTGTTGGCCTCGATGCGGATGGCGTCGTCACCGCGCCACGCGATCGAGGCGTCCGTGCCCTTGAAGTCGTACCGCTGCGCCACCTCCTTCGCGGCCTGGTTGAGCGCGTTGTCGACCTCCTGGCGGTCGAGCTTGCTGACGACGTCGAAGGAGGACTCGGAGGCCACGGCGGTGGGCACCTTTCCTGGGCTGGGTGTGCGGTCGGGCTCGTCCCGCGGGGCGCGCGGCGGTGCCGGGAGGCCCCGTGGGCTTGCTATCCTCGCACCGCTGCCGAGGCGTCCGCGCCCCGGCGAGCACCTACCCGGCAGGTTGCCCGAGCGGCCAAAGGGAGCTGACTGTAAATCAGCCGGCACAGCCTTCGCAGGTTCGAATCCTGCACCTGCCACGTGACGACGACGGCCCCGCAGCGCGCGCTGCGGGGCCGACGTGTCTCTCGGCGCGACCCGTGTGCGACCGCGCGCAGCGGGCACCGATGACGCATGATCGCTCTCCCCCTCCCGCTCCAGCAGGGCCTGACGATCGACTGGACCGACGTCCCGGTCTACAACACGGTGATGTCCGTCGCGGCCGGTGTGCCGGGCTGCTCCTGCTGGTCGACCTCGCCCGACGTCTGAGGCGCGGGGACGTCGTACGCCTCGAGGGCTGGGCGCTGGCGTTCACGGCCAACGGGGCGCTGCTGACGGCGACCGGCCTCCACATGACGCTGACGTGGCCGCTCGCGCCGGGTGGGTTCCCTACGACAACATCATCTTCGGTGAGCCCGCGCTGGTGCTCGGGGTCGTCCTGCTGGTCGTGTCGTTCGGGCTGTGGAGGCGCGGGGACCTGATAGCCGCCCCCGGCCCTGGGCGCGACGAGGCCCTCGGGGCGCTCGGGCTCCCGATGTCCGTGCTCGCAGTCGGTATCGGGCTCGGCTGCTTCGCCATCGCCGCCGCGACCGTCGGAGGGGTGGCGTGGACCCTGGCCGGCCTCGCGTTCCTCCTCTTCGGTGCGCTCAACTGCTACACGCACATCGAGCTGATCCTCGCGACGCAGCCCTCCGCCGGCTGAGCCCGACAGCAGGGGTGCGTCGCGGGGATCTCCCGCGCAAGCCGGCCACAGCGCAGGAACCTGGCGTCGCACCTGCAGGCCGGCGACGAGACGGACGCGCCCGTCCTGCGGTGTGGCCGCGCCGCGGCCCGACGCCTCAGCGGTCCGTCGCGGGGATCTCGGACCCGGTGGGGGCGTACCAGACGCCGTAGCGGAGCGTGGGGTCGATCTCGACGAGGCGGTGCGGCGCACCGATGATGAGCGGCCGCGGCACGAGGGCTCCGATGAGCAGCTCTCCGGGCTCTGCCCGGATCGCCTCCTGCGCAGGGTCGACGAGGCGGTAGTCGCGGTCGCCGAGCCAGTACTGGAAGGCCGTCCCGGTGAGCAGGAGCGGACGGTCGACGATGAGGGCGATGTCGGCGTCCGGGTACTCCTCGACGGTGTCGCGGAGGGTGAACAGCTGTCGGAGGCCGTCGTCGCGGGCGTCGATCGTGCGGTGCTCGGCGACGAAGGAGCCCGTGACGGCGGCGGCCCCGAGCGCGACGAGGACGACCCCGGCGAGCGTCGCCGGCGGCACGGCCCGCGCCTGCAGCCAGCGGATGGCGACGAGCACGACGAGCGCGGCGAGGGTCGCCTGGACCCACGGCACCCGGAGCTCGCCGTCCGGTACCCAGTCCCACATCTCGATGCCGGGCGGGTTGAGCTGCACGAGCCCGCCGACGATGCCGCCGACCGCGAACAGGACCACCGCGACGCCGAGACCGAGCAGCCCCACCGCCCACACGGCACGGCGCCACATGAGCCGGTCGAGCCGGCCCGTGACGACGACCGTGAGGCCGACCACGGCGAGCAGGGACCACACGGGGTCCATGTAGCGGCCGTACACGACCTGGTCGAGGCGACCGGCGCCGACGGTGAGCCGGGTCGAGAGGTAGAACGCGCCGACCAGCAGCTGCCCCAGGCCGATCGCGAGGAGAACGCCGTAGGGGCCGGGGGAGCGCTGCTCCCACTCGCGACGGGCGAGGCGGAGCAGCCACAGGACCGCGACGACGGTCATGCCGCCCCACGCGACCGCCCCGTACCAGGCGTGCCCCACGGTCAGCGACGTCATGAAGCCGATGTGGAGCTGGCCGATCTGGTCCCCGGCGGCCGAGAACCGGTCGACCTCGCCGTAGAGCCGCGCCTCGACGAGGCGGTTCGCGACGACGGACCCGGCGACGCCGGCCGCGCCGAGCGCGACGACCACCCAGCCGCCCCGCGGGCGGGTGCGCCACGCCCACCACGCGACGACGACGACGAGCAGTGCCGCGGTCGGTACGAACCGGGAGTGGACGAGGCCGAGGTAGCCGGCGGTGAGCGCGAGTGCCGCCGCGGTGCCGGTGCGGGAGGCGACGGGCAGGCCCACGCGGCGGACCAGCCCGACGGGGCCCTGCGGACGCGTCGCGGTCGTCCCGTCGTCCCACAGCCGGAGCACGAGGAGGAAGGACAGGGCGACGAGGAGACCGATGAGGGCCTCCGGCAGGGCGTAGCCGGTGTACAGCGCCCGACCCGGCGCGACCGCGACGACCCCGCCCACGAGGAGGGCGGCGCGGGGACCGGCGCCGAGCCGACGCGACACCGCCGCCCACACGACGACCGCGACCGTCGCGAGCACGACGTTGACGGCGACCGAGAGGTGCAGGAACGTCACCGGGCTGTCCGCCACCGACCACAGCGGCGACACGAGCAGCCCCCAGCCCGCGGAGTACCCGCCGGCGTGCGGCGGCATGATGAGGTCGGCGCCGCCGCCCCCGCCGAGCAGGCGCGCGGCCATGAGGTAGCCGATCTCGTCCTTCGTCTGGACCGGTGCCGTGGCGTCGAGGCTCAGCGCCGTCTGCACCGCCGCCACGGCCGCGAGCACGAGCACCCACTGCCACGGGCGGGCGCCGGGCCGGGTGGTGCGCGGGGCCCGCGCGGGCGCGGTCGCACGGACCGGCGTCGCCGCGGTCGTGACCGGGGTCGGCCCGGCGGCGTCGATCGAGGTGTCCATCGTCTCCGAGTGTCGCGTACGGGGACGGGTGCCGCGTGACG
This sequence comes from Aquipuribacter nitratireducens, assembly GCF_037860835.1. Classification (NCBI taxonomy): domain Bacteria; kingdom Bacillati; phylum Actinomycetota; class Actinomycetes; order Micrococcales; family Intrasporangiaceae; genus Aquipuribacter; species Aquipuribacter nitratireducens. Next base: position 434,555 of record NZ_JBBEOG010000001.1, read on the forward strand.
GCGGCGTTGCAGCGCGGTCACGGATCGGGCACGATCCGGCGGGCGCGAGCACGGTCCGGGGTCCTGTACCCTCGTTCCTCGTCGCCCCGATAGCTCAGTCGGCAGAGCGTCTCCATGGTAAGGAGAAGGTCTAGGGTTCGATTCCCTATCGGGGCTCTGACGGGTGCCTGGCGACAGGCACCCACCAGGCGGTGTAGCTCAGCTGGTAGAGCAAGCGGCTCATAATCGCTGTGTCGTCGGTTCGAGTCCGGCCACCGCTACCGATCCTCCTCGACACCTGCAACGGAAGGTCTGGTCCCATGGCCGCCAAGAGCGCTGACGTCCGCCCCAAGATCACCATGGCGTGCACCGAGTGCAAGGAGCGGAACTACATCACGAAGAAGAACCGGCGGAACGACCCCGACCGGCTCGACCTCGCGAAGTTCTGCCCGCGCTGCGGCAAGCACACCACGCACCGCGAGACCCGCTGACGCGGGCGTGAGCCTCGACCCAGGGCTCGTCGGCCGGGAGTACCGGTCCGACGAGCCCTTCGTCGTCGGGCGCGAGGCCGTCCGCGAGTTCGCGCGTGCCGTCCGGGCGGTGCACCCGTGGCACCACGACACCGCTGCCGCCCGGGACGCCGGCCACCCCGACGTCGTCGCGCCGCCGACCTTCGCGGTCGTCGTCGCGCAGGGCGCGACGCAGCGCCTCGTCGACGACCCCGAGGTCGGGATCGAGTACTCCCGGGTCGTCCACGGCGAGCAGGGCTTCGTCGCGCACTCGCCGATCGTCGCGGGCGACGAGCTCGTCACGACGACGACCCTCGCCGGCCTGCGCCAGGCGGCGGGCGTCGACATGCTGACGCTGCGCACCGAGGTCACGACGAGCGCAGGCGAGCCCCGCAGCACCGTCACCGCGATGCTCGTGCACCGGGGCGCCGACTCGTGAGCCTGCGAGGGTTCGACACGGTCGCGGTCGGAGACACGCTGCCCGTGCTCACCGTGGAGCTCGACCGGGCCGCGCTCGTCGCGTACGCCGCCGCCTCCGGCGACCACAACGCGATCCACTGGAGCGACCGTGTCGCCCAGGAGGTCGGCCTGCCCGGCGTCATCGCCCACGGCATGCTGACGATGGGCGTGGCGTCCCGGACGCTCACCGAGTGGGCGGGGGAGCCGACCGCGGTCGTCGCGTACTCCACGCGCTTCACCCGCCCCGTCGTGGTCCCGGACCCGGGTGTGGTGGTCCTCGAGGTCTCCGGGTCCGTCCGGAGCACCGACGCCGACGCGCGCGAGGTCGTCGTCGACCTGACGGTGGGCGTCGGCGGCGAGACCGTCCTCACGAAGACGCGGGCGACGCTCCGCCTCGCCTGAGCGCGTGCACGAGGTCCGGGCGCCGTTCAGCCCGGCGGCGGCCCGGTCGTCGCACCGACCCGCAGCCGCACCGGCAGGGTGACGTCGCTCGCCGGGCCTCCCGCCAGCCGGGCGAGGACCGCGTCGGCGGTCGCGCGGGCCTTCTCGGTGACAGGCTGCACGAGGGTCGTCAGCTGCAGCGGCAGCCACGGGATCTCGACCCCGTCGAACCCGACGACGCTCACGTCCCCCGGGACGTCGAGGCCGAGGTCGCGGCACCCCTGCACGACGCCCGCCGCCAGCACGTCGCTCTGCGCGACCACGGCCGTCGGCCGTTCCCCGACGTCGTCCCCGAGCAGCCGCACGGCCGCGTCGCGGCCGGCCTCGACCGTGTTCGTCGGGCACTCCACGACGGCCACCGGCGCGAGCACGTCCTCGACGCCGGCCAGCCGCGCGGTGGAGTCGGCGAAACCCGCGAGGGCGCGCCGCGACGCGGTGAGCGCCCCGCTGCTGCCGTCGAGGCGCCACGGCATCGTCACGACACCCACGCGTGCGTGGCCGAGCCCGGCGAGCAGCCGGGCCGCGTGCCGGGAGCCGTCCCGGTCGTCGATCCGGACGAGGCTGGCTCCCGGGGCCTCAGGACCCTCGATCGCGACGACCGGCACCCCGCGGCCGAGGACCACGGGCAGGCTCGGGTCGTCCGGCAGCCCGCCCGTCGCGTAGACGACGGCGTCCATCGGCGCCGTGCGGTACTGCTCCGCCGGCTGGCCGCCGACGTCGTGGACCATCGGGAGCAGGAGGATCGCGAGGCCCTCGCCCGCGAGCGCGTCGACGAGGCCGTCGAGCAGCGTCGCGACGTAGGGGTCGCGGAAGGCGTCACGGATGCGCTCGCCGACGACGACCCCGACGACGCCGGAGCGGCCGCGACGCAGCGACGCCGCCGTGGGGTCGGGGCCCGCGTAGCCGAGGGACTGCGCCGCGTCGAGCACCCGCCGCCGCGTCGCCTCCGCGACCGGTCCGGCGCCGCTGAAGGCGAGGGACGCCGTCGAGGCCGACACCCCGGCCGCGGCGGCGACGTCCTGCAGCGTCGGGCGGCGGGGCCGGGCGGGCCGCGACGGGCGGTCGATGGTCGGCTCCTTCCGGCCGCTCGGTCGTGCGGCGGCTCGTCTCGACGGGTTGGCGTCCGCCCCAGTCTGCCGTACGATCGAATCGATTCGATCCATCCCCGGCGCAGCCGAGCACCACCAGGAGAAGCGTTGTCCCTGCCCGCCCCCGCGGACGGCCGTCCCGTGCCGCCCGCCGACGCCCGTCCGTCCCTCGCCCCCGACGAGGTCGCCCGCGCCGTGCGCGCGGCGACGTGGTCGGTCTACGCGGTCTTCGCCGCCAACGGCGTCCTCATCTCCACGCTGCTCGCACGGCTGCCCGCGGTCCGCGACGACCTCGGGCTCTCCCCGCAGCAGCTCGGGCTCCTCCTGCTCGCCGGGTCGGTCGGGTCCCTGCTGGCGCTGCCGACCGCGGGCGCCCTCGTCCAGAAGCTCGGTGTCCGTCCCGTCGTCCTCGCGGGCGCCGTGCTCGCGACCACGGGCGTCGCGTTCGTCGGGGTGGCGCCGGACCGGACGTTCCTGGCGGCGGGCCTGTTCGTCTGGGGCTTCGCCAACGGGGCGTGGGACGTCGCGATGAACGTCGAGGCGGCGGACGTGGAGCGGCGCCTCGGCGTCACGATCATGCCGCGCTTCCACGGCCTGTGGTCCGTCGGGACCGTCGTGGGCGCCGGCATCGCCGCGGGGGTCGCCTTCCTGACGATCGGCCGCGGGCCCCACCTCGTCGTCATGGCGGGCGTCGTGCTCGTCCTCGCGGTGCTTTCGGTCCGCTCGTTCCTGCCGGCCGCGCTCGGCTCCCGCGGAGCTGCGGCGGAGCACGCGGAGACCGAGGCCGCGCGGGTCGCCGCGGGCGGGGAGCGGGCGCGCACCTACTCCCTCCTCGACGCGTGGCGCGAGCCCCGCACCCTTCTCGTCGGGCTCACGATGCTCGGCTTCGCCCTCGCCGAGGGCATCGCCGGTGACTGGCTCGCCATCGCCGTGGTCGACTCGCGCGACGCCGCCGAGTACGTGGGCGTCGCGATGTACTGGGTGTTCCTCGTCAGCGTCATGGTGGGGCGTTTCGTCGGCCCGGTCGTCCTCGACCGCTACGGGCGCTACCGGCCCCTGCTCGTCATGGCGGGCATGGTCGTGGCCGGCGTGCTCACCGTCGTCCTGGTCCCGGGGGTCGTCGGTGCCGCGATCGGTGCCCTGCTGTGGGGGATCGGCGCGAGCCTCGGGTTCCCCGTCGGGATGACGGCCGCCGCGGACGACCCGGTGCGGGCGGCCGTGCGGGTGTCCGTCGTCGCCTCGATCGCCTACACGGCGTTCCTCGCCGGCCCGCCGCTCGTCGGGCTCCTCGGGGAGCGGTTCGGCACCGACCTCGCGCTGCTCACCGCGGTGGGCGCGGCGCTGCTCGCCGCTGCGTGCGCCGTCGGGATGCGGCCCGTGCCGCCGTCGCTCGGTGGCGCCTCGGACGGTGCCGGGGCGCCGGGGGACCCCGGGCTCGACGTCGCGGCGGGGGAGCCGGCCGTCCGCGGCTAGCCTGAGCCGGTGCCGACCACGCTCGCCGACCTCACGACGCTGCGGGTCGGCGGCCCGGCCGGCCGGCTCGTGACCGCCGGCTCGCCCGACGAGCTCCTCGCCGCCGTCCAGGACGTCGACGCCCGTGGCGACCGCCTCCTCCTCGTCGCGGGCGGGTCGAACCTCGTCGTCTCCGACGAGGGGTTCCCCGGCACGGTCGTCCACGTCCGCCCGCCCGCAGCCGACGCCGCGTCCGGCGACCTGCCCGGACGGGCGGACCGGGCCCACCCGCTCGCGGGCGTCACGGTCCCCGACGTCGGCTACTGCGGCGGCGCCGACGTCCTCGTCGAGGCCGGCGTCGTGTGGGACGACCTCGTCGCGCTCGCGGTGGCGAAGGGGTGGTCCGGTCTCGAGGCGCTGTCCGGGATCCCCGGCAGCGTCGGCGCCACCCCGGTGCAGAACGTCGGCGCCTACGGGGCGGAGGTCGCCGACACCGTCGCCTCCGTCCAGGTGTGGGACCGGGTGGAGCAGCGCACGCGCACGCTGTTCAACCGCGACTGCGCGTTCTCCTACCGCGACTCCCTCCTCAAGCGCGCGGCCCGGGAGGGCCCGGACGGTGGCGACCGCTACGTCGTCCTGCGCGTCCGTTTCCAGCTGCCCGTGGCTGACCTCTCGGCCCCCGTGCGCTACGCCGAGCTCGCCCGCCGCCTCGGCGTCGGGGTGGGGGAGCGGGCGCCGCTCGGCGCCGTCCGGGAGGCCGTCCTCGCGCTGCGGGCCGGCAAGGGCATGGTGCTCGACCGGCCCGAGGCGCCCGACCCCGACACGTGGAGCGTCGGCTCGTTCTTCACCAACCCGGTGGTCCCGGCCGCGGCCCTGCCGGGCTCCCTCGACGGGGCCCCACGCTGGCCGGCCGGGACGGGTGAGGACGGCGCGGAGCTCGTCAAGCTCCCGGCGGCGTGGCTCATCGAGCACGCCGGCATCGCGAAGGGGCACGGCCTGCCGGGCCCGGCCGCCGTGTCGACGAAGCACACCCTCGCCCTCACCAACCGGGGCGGTGCCCGCGCCGCCGACGTCGTCGACCTCGCGCGCGAGGTGCGCGACGCCGTGCGCCAGGCGTTCGGGGTCGTCCTCGTGCCCGAGCCGCGCCTGGTCGGCGTCAGCCTCTGACGACTGCGGGCTCCGCGGGGGCCGGGGTGGCGAGCCACGCGTCGACCTCGCCGAGCCAGCGGCGCCTGTCGGGCTCCTCGACGCGCGCGAGGCGCAGGCTCGCGCGCGCGAGGTCCGCGAGGGCCGCGTCGTCCAGCCCCCACACGTCGCGGGCGGTCGCGTACTGCGCGACGAGCCGGGAACCGAAGAGGAGCGGGTCGTCCGCCCCGAGCGCGACGGAGGCGCCGGCCCGCAGCAGCGCCGGACCGGGGACCGCGCCCGCGTCGGCGTACACGCCGAGCCCGACGTTGCTCGCCGGGCACACCTCGAAGCCGACGCCGGCGTCGACGAGCCGGCGCAGCAGCCCGGGGTCCTCGCTGCTGCGGACGCCGTGACCGAGGCGGTCCGGCCGCAGGACGTCGACGACCTCCGCGACGTGGTCGGCCCCCAGCAGCTCCCCGCCGTGCGGGACCGCCGCGAGGCCGGCCCGCCGCGCGATGTCGAACGCGCGGGCGAACTCGGCCGTGTCGCCGCGCCGCTCGTCGTTGCTCAGCCCGAAGCCGACCACCTCGCCGGGCCCCGTGCCGGCGTAGCGGGCGGCGAGACGGGCGAGCGCCCGCGCGTCGAGCGGGTGGCGCAGGCGGCTCGCGGCCACGACGACGGCGACGTGGCAGCCCGTGGTGCGGCTCGCGTCGCGGGCGGCGTCGAGCACGACCTCGAGGGCGGAGGTGAGGCCCCCGACGAGAGGCGCGTACGACGTCGGGTCGATCTGGAGCTCCAGGTGCCGGGAGCCCTCGGCGGCGTCGTCGGCCGCGGCCTCGAGGACGAGCCGGCGCATGTCGTCGGCGGTACGGACGCAGGCCCGCGCCGCCTCGTACAGGCGCTGGAAGCGGAACCAGCCCCGCTCGTCCGGGGGCAGCCGCAGGAGGTGGTGCTCGCGCAGCACCGCCGGCAGACGCAGGTCGTGCCGCTCCGCGAGGTCGCTGAGCGTGCCCGGCCGCATCGACCCGGTGAAGTGGAGGTGGAGGTGCGCCTTCGGCAGTGTCGCGAGGTCGCGGCGGCCGGGCGGCGGAGGCATCGCGGCAGACTAGGACAGGGGGTCGCCGGACCTCCCGCCGAGCAGTCCGCGCTCCTGCGCGACGAGCACGGCCCGGGTGCGGTCGTCGACGTCGAGCTTGGTGAAGACCCGCAGCAGGTGCGTCTTCACCGTCGCCTCGCCGATGTGGAGGTGCCGTCCGATCTCCGCGTTGCTCCACCCCTGGGCGACCCCGCGCAGGACGTCGGCCTCCCGGGCGGTGAGGGCCGGGCCGGGGGCGCGGACACGCTGGACGAGGCGCGCGGCGACCGACGGGGCGAGGACCGTCTCGCCGCGAGCGGCGGCGCGCACACCCTCGACGAGCACGTCGGCGGGGGAGTCCTTGAGGAGGTAGCCGCGCGCACCGGCCTCGACCGCGCGGAGGATGTCGGCGTCCGTGTCGTACGTCGTGAGGACGAGGACCGCCGCCGCCGGGTCGAGCGCGAGCACGCGCTCCGTCGCACCGGCGCCGTCGAGGCGCGGCATCCGCAGGTCGGTGAGCAGCACGTCGGGCCGCAGCCGCTCGTGCAGGGCGACGGCCTCCTCCCCGTCGCCCGCCTCCCCGACGACCTCGACGTCGGCCTCGCCGGCGAGCAGCCCGACGATGCCGGCGCGCACGACGGGGTGGTCGTCGGCGACGAGCACCCGCACCGGACCGCCGCCGGTCACGGCTCCGGCACCTCGACCGCGAGGCGCGTCCCGCCGCCCGGGGCGGTCGCGACGTCGACCCGACCGCCGACGTCACCGGCACGGTCGCGGAGACCCCGGAGACCGAACCCGGTGGGGCCGTCGACATCGGGGTGGAGGCCGCGGCCGTCGTCCTCCACCACGAGCCGGACGGTGCCGCCGGAGCGGTCGAGACCGAGCCGGACCGAGGTCGCGGCCGCGTGCTTCCGCACGTTGGCGAGGCCCTCCTGCGCGGTGCGGAGCAGCACGACGGCGAGGTCCTGGTGGAGGTCGGTGTCGAGCCCGTCGAGGGCCGTCTCGTCGACGTCGACGGCGACCCGCACACCGGTCTCCGCCGCGAAGCGGTCCCCGAGCCGCCGCAGCGCCCCCACGAGGTCGCGGCCGTGGACCTCGACGGGGGAGAAGGCCGCCACGAGCGCCCTCGCCTCCGCGAGGTTGGTGCGGGCGACGTCCTCCATCGCGGCGAGGCGCCCGCGGGCCTGGTCGGCGTCGCCGGCGTCCACGTCGCGACGGGCGACCTGCGCGAGCATGACGATGCTCGTGAAGCCCTGCGCGAGGGTGTCGTGGATGTCGCGGGCGACCCGGGCGCGGGCCTCGGCGGCGCCGGCCGAACGCTCCGCGGCGGCGAGCTCGGCACGGGTGGCGCGCAGCTGGGCGACGAGGTCGGCCCGTTCGGCGGACTGGTCGATGATCGAGCTGATCCACAGGCCGAGGGCGAGGCTGAAGAGGAAGCTCGCGGCCACCGCCGTGCCGTAGCTGCGCAGGGCCGTCGGTCCGAAGCCGAAGGCCAGCCCGAAGCCGACGAGACCGGCGACCGACACGACGGCGGTCATGGCGACGGCGCGGGCGCGTCCCTCGACGAGAAGCCACACCTGCGGGTAGGCGAGGAACAGGAGGAACGAGGTCCCGGCGTCCAGCCACAGCAGCACGACGAGGGCCACCACGAGGACCGCGAGGTAGGCGAAGGCCCGCGGTTGCGACCGCGTCCGGGCGGCCGGGCCCCCGAGGAGCAGGTAGGCCACCGCGAGGACGCCGATCACGGAGAACGCCGTCACGAGCTGCTCGGGCGGGTTGTCGCCCTCGGCGACGAGGGAGACCGCGAGGAGGGCCAGGACCACCCAGAACGCGGCGTCCCACCCCACGACCCCCCGGTCCCACGCGTGGACCGGCCGGGTCGCGCGTCGGGTCCGCTCGCTCACCCGTGGCGCCGCGGCAGCCACCGGAACGTCAGCCGGGCCAGCACGAGCCCGGCGACGAGCCACACGACGAGCACGACCGCCGTCTCGGTCGTCTGCCACGACCCCGAGGGTTCCACCTGCAGCCAGCCCGTGTCATCGAGGAACACCGAGCGCATGCCCTGCGCCATCCACTTGAGCGGGAACAGCGACGCGACGTCGAGCATCCAGTCGGGCAGGTCGCTGACGACGAAGTACACGCCGCTGATGAACTGCAGGACGATCATCGGTGGTGTGACCACCGCGCTCGCGGAGCGGGCGTTCGGCGGCACGGAGCTGAACGCGATGCCGAGGACCGTGCCCGCGGCGGTGCCGAGCACGACGATCCACGCGAAGCGCGCCCACAGGTCCGCGCCGCTCGGCAGCGTGACGTCGAAGAAGAGCACGGCGACGGTGAGCAGGAGGACCAGCTGCAGCGCGGTCGTCGCGAGGACCTGGCCGATCTTCCCGAGGAAGAAGGCGACGGGCGGCATGGGTGTGGTGCGGAGTCGCTTGAGCGTGCCGTTGTCGCGCTCGATGCACAGCTCGATCGCCATCGCCTGGAAGCTCGTGAGCAGGACCCCGGCCGCAGCGATGCCGGCGACGAAGTACTGCGTGAAGGGCACCCCGCCCGGCAGCTCGGCGTCGAAGACGCTGCCGAAGATGACGAGGAGGATGACGGGGAACAGCAGGTTGAAGATGACGGCGTCGCGCTCGCGGAAGAACTGCAGGAGCTCCACGCGGGTGCGGGCGGCGCCGACGGCGAGCGTGCTCATCGCACGGCCTCCTCGAGGTCGTCGGTGGGGGTCGCGGGGTCCGCGACCCGGGCGTCGTCGGCGGCGCCGCCGATGAGGTGGAGGTAGACGTCCTCCAGGGACAGGCGGGCGACCTGCAGGTCGGTGACCTCGCCGTCGGGTCCGGTCGGCAGCGAGCGGACGAGGCGGGTGGGGGTGCGGGTGGCGTGGGCGTGCGCGAGCCCGTCCGCGTCGCGCCACGTGACGGTCGACTCCTCGCGCAGCGCGCCGCCGAGGGTCTCCGGCGGGTCGCAGGCGACGAGCCGGCCGCCGGCGATGACGGCGACCCGGTCGGCCAGCCGCGCGGCCTCGTCGAGGTAGTGCGTCGTGAGGAGGATCGTCGTGCCCTCCTCGCGCAGCCCCTCGACGAAGTCCCAGAAGGCGCGGCGGGCGGCGGGGTCGAAGCCGGTCGTCGGCTCGTCGAGGAACAGCAGCTCGGGGCGGCCGACGACGGCGAGCGCGACGTCGAGCCGGCGCCGCTGCCCGCCGGACAGCGACGGCACCCGCGCCCGGGCCTTCTCGGTGAGCCCGACGAGGTCGATGACCTCGTCGGCGTCGCGGGGGTGGGGGGACAGGCGCGTCCAGTGGTGGACGAGCTCGGCGACGGTGAGGTCGACCGGCTCGGACGTGTCCTGGAGGACGACGCCGACCCGGGCTCGCCACGACAGCGGCGCCTGCCAGGGGTCGCGGCCGAGGACGTCGACCTCGCCGGCGTCGCGGTGGCGGATGCCCTCGAGGACCTCCGTCGTCGTCGACTTGCCGGCGCCGTTCGGGCCGAGCAGGGCGAGGATCTCGCCGCGGGCGACGTCGAGGTCGACGCCCGCGACGGCGTCCCGCACCGTCGCGCGGCCGACGCGGTAGGACTTGCGGAGCCCGCGGACGCGGACCGCGAGGTCCGTGCCGGCGGGGAGTGTGGCGTCCGGTGTCATGCCCCCAGGCTGGTCGCACGCGCCCTGGCGCCGCGAGAACCGCCCGGCTGGACTCCGGGTCCACCGGTCGGTGGACCCGGACCTCCTCCCGAGCGCTCAGACCGTGCCGAGCAGGCGCTGGAGGCGTCCCACGCCCTCCACGAGGTCGTCGTCGCCGAGGGCGTAGCTGAGTCGCAGGTAGCCGCTCGGCCCGAACGCCTCGCCCGGCACCACCGCCACCTCCGCCTCCTCGAGGACGATCTCGGCGAGCTCCGCCGACGTCGTCGGCGTGCGGCCGGCGACCTCGCGGCCGAGGACGCCCCGCACGTCCGGGTAGGCGTAGAACGCACCCTGCGGGACCGGGCAGCTGACGCCGTCGATCTCCTCGAGCATCCGGACCATCGTCCGGCGGCGCCGGTCGAACGCCTCGCGCATGGCGTGGGCGGCGTCGAGCGGTCCGCTGACCGCGGCGAGCGCCGCGCGCTGGGAGACGTTGGCGACGTTGCTCGACAGGTGCGACTGGAGGTTCGTCGCGGCCTTCACGACGTCGGCCGGACCGAGGAGCCAGCCGACGCGCCAGCCCGTCATCGCGTACGTCTTGGCAACGCCGTTGAGGACGACGCACGTGTCGGCGAGCTCGGGGACGACGACCGGCATCGAGGCCGCCTCGACGCCGTCGTACGTCAGGTGCTCGTAGATCTCGTCCGTCACGACCCACACGCCGTGCTCGAGCGCCCAGCGGCCGATCGCCTCGACGTGCTCGCGCGGGTACACCGCGCCGGTGGGGTTCGACGGCGAGCAGAACAGGAGGATCTTGGTCCGGGCGGTGCGGGCGCGCTCGAGCTGGTCGACGTTCACGAGGTAGCCCTGCTCCGGCCCGGCGAAGACCTCGACGGGCACCCCGCCCGCGAGCCGGACCGCCTCGGGGTACGTCGTCCAGTACGGCGCCGGCAGCAGCACCTCGTCGCCGGGGTCGAGGAGGGTCGCGAAGGCCTCGTACACGGCCTGCTTGCCGCCGTTGGTGACGAGCACCTGCGAGGCCTTCACCTCGTAGCCGGAGTCGCGGGCGGTCTTCGCCGCGATCGCCTCCTTGAGCGCGGGCAGCCCCCCGGCGGGCGTGTAGCGGTGCATGGCGGGCTCGTGCGCGGCGGCGACCGCGGCCTCGACGACCTCGGGCGGGGTGGGGAAGTCCGGCTCGCCGGCGCCGAAGCCGATGACCGGGCGGCCCTGCGCCTTCAGCGCCTTCGCCTTGGCGTCGACCGCGAGTGTCGCGGACTCGCTGATGCCCCCGACGCGGGCGGAGACGCGGGCGGGGGCGGCGGTCGTGTCGGTCGCGCTCATGCGGCCCATCCTGCCGCGCCCGCCGGGGGCCGCACGGCGTCGTCCGCCCAGCGGGTTCGACCCACGGGCCCCGGGACCCGTATGCTCGAGCGACGGCGTGCACCGGTGCGTCCGCGCGCGCCCCTGGGGACAGGGGAGCGGGGGCTGCCGGGGGAGCGTCGAAGGGCAGTGGCGCAATTGGTAGCGCACCGGTCTCCAAAACCGGCGGTTGTGGGTTCGAGTCCCTCCTGCCCTGCGCGACAGGCACCGGCGCGACGCCGGCCCGGCCGGGTCCGCCCGCCGGGGGCGAGAGGCGTCACCACGGACGCACGAGGGAAGAAGGCAGCACGGTGACGGACACCCGCGAGGGGAAGACGAGCCCGACGGACGAGCGTCCCCGCGGGGGCTTCGTGCTCTTCCTGCGTCAGGTCGTCGCCGAGCTGCGCAAGGTCGTCCGGCCCACGCGCGACGAGCTCATCGCCTACACCAGCGTCGTCCTCGTCTTCGTCATCGCCGTCATGATCTACGTCGGGCTGCTCGACTTCGGGTTCGGGCGGCTCGTGCTGTGGGCCTTCGGCGGCTGAGCGCCGCCGCGGGCCCCGCGCCCGTCCGCCCACCCCTCTGAGGAAGCAGGTTCACCGCATGTCCGACCAGCCCGACGTCGAGCGCGACGCCCCGGGTCCCGTCGACCCCTTCGCCGCCCCCGCGGCCGAGACCACCGACGCGGACGGCACGGCCGACGTGGACCTGGCCGACGACACCGCCGAGCAGGACGTGCTCGGGGACGAGCTCGTCGACGCCTCGGACGACGCCTCGGACGACGCCTCGGACGAGGAGACCGTCGAGGAGCCCGTCGCCGCCGACGACGACGACGTCGCCGACCCGGTCGAGGAGCTGCGCTCCGAGCTCCGCCGCGTGCCCGGTGACTGGTACGTCGTCCACAGCTACGCGGGCTACGAGAACCGCGTGAAGAGCAACCTCGAGGCGCGGATCACCTCGCTCAACATGGAGGACTACATCCACCAGGTGGAGGTCCCCATGGAGGAGGTGACCGAGATCAAGAACGGGCAGAAGAAGCAGGTCCGCCGCGTGCGGATCCCGTCCTACGTCCTCGTGCGGATGGACCTCACCGACGAGTCGTGGGGCGCCGTCCGGCACACGCCGGGCGTCACCGGCTTCCTCGGCTCGGCGCACCACCCGGTCCCGCTCACCATCGACGAGGTCGTCGGCATGCTCGCCCCGACGGTCGCCCAGCCCGCCGCGGCCGGTGCCGGCGCGGGCGGCGGCAAGGCCGCCGGCCAGGCGGCGACCGCAACGGTCGACTACGAGGTCGGCGAGTCCGTCACGGTCATGGACGGCCCGTTCCAGACCCTCCCGGCGACGATCTCCGAGATCAACGTCGACTCCCAGAAGCTCAAGGTGCTCGTGTCGATCTTCGGTCGCGAGACCCCCGTCGAGCTGTCGTTCAACCAGGTCGCCAAGCTCTGAGACAATCCGTCGGTCGACCTGGCGGTCGGCGGGCACGCCCATGCCCGCCGCCACCACCCCTCTGAACCAGAAGGACCCGAGACGTGCCCCCCAAGAAGAAGAAGGTCACCGGAGTCATCAAGCTCCAGATCAAGGCCGGTGCCGCGAACCCCGCGCCGCCGATCGGCCCCGCCCTCGGTGCCGCCGGCGTCAACATCATGGAGTTCTGCAAGGCCTACAACGCGGCGACCGAGTCGCAGCGCGGCAACATCGTGCCGGTCGAGATCACCGTGTTCGAGGACCGCTCGTTCACGTTCATCACGAAGACCCCGCCCGCCGCCGAGCTCATCAAGAAGGCCGCCGGCATCGACAAGGGCTCCGGCACCCCGCACACCGTCAAGGTCGCCACCATCAGCCGAGACCAGGTGCGCTCCATCGCCGAGACGAAGATGGCCGACCTCAACGCCACCGACGTCGACCAGGCCGCCAAGATCATCGCCGGCACCGCCCGGAGCATGGGCGTCACCGTCTCCGACTGAGACGCCGGGGCGACCAGCACCCCGAGCACGACGTGGGAGGGCCGAGCGCGGCCCGCCGACCACGACTCCGCACCACCGAACCCGCAGGAGCAGACATGAAGCGCAGCAAGGCCTACCGCGCCGCCGCCGAGAAGATCGACGCCGAGCGCCTCTACACCCCCGGCGAGGCGGTCCGCCTCGTCCAGCAGACCGCCACGACGACGTACGACGCGACCGTCGAGGTCGCCCTGCGGCTGGGCGTCGACCCCCGCAAGGCCGACCAGATGGTCCGCGGCACCGTCAACCTGCCGCACGGCACGGGCAAGACCGCCCGGGTCCTGGTCTTCGCCACCGGTGACCGTGCGCAGCAGGCCCTCGACGCCGGCGCCGACCACGTCGGCTCGGACGACATGATCGAGAAGGTGCAGGGCGGCTGGCTCGACTTCGACGCCGTCGTCGCCACCCCCGACCTCATGGGCAAGGTCGGCCGTCTCGGCAAGGTGCTGGGCCCCCGCGGTCTCATGCCGAACCCGAAGACCGGCACGGTGACGATGGACGTCGCGAAGGCCGTCTCCGACATCAAGGGCGGCAAGATCGAGTTCCGCGTCGACAAGCACGCGAACCTCCACTTCATCATCGGCAAGGCGTCCTTCGACGCCGAGAAGCTGGCGGAGAACTACGCCGCGGCCATGGACGAGGTCATGCGCCTCAAGCCGAGTGCGGCCAAGGGCCGCTACGTGAAGAAGGCGACCATGGCCTCCTCCATGGGGCCGGGCGTCCCGCTCGACCCCAGCGCGACGAGCGCCACCGAGGCCGCGACCGCCTGAGTCGCCGCAGCACGACGTCCGGAGCCCGGGCCGCCACGCGCGGCCCGGGCTCCGTCGCGTCCGTGCCCTGCGCCGCCCCCGCCCCGCCCGCCCGCCCGGACTGGGACGTTCGCGCCGCGACTGGGACGTTCTCGGGCTCTGCGGGCGTGCCGGAGCCCGATGACGTCCCACTCGTGCGCGCAACGTCCCACTCGCGGGGTCGACGGGCCCGCGCACAGGCGATTTGGTCGGGGGAGCGGGGGACCCGTACCCTGAGCGAGCCGAAGACCGCTGGTCGCCGCCCTCCGGGGTGGTCGAAGGCCCCGGGACACCCCGGACGGCCCGCGCAGGTGATACGGAGCACGACCCCCGAGGTCCCACGCCCCGTGCGCCTGCGCACGGGGCGTCCGTCGTCTCCGGGCCCGGTTCGGCCGGCGCCGCGCCAGCGGTGCCGTGGACCCACGGGCCGGACGGAAGGACCCACATGCCCACCCAGGAGAAGGCCGACGCGGTCGCCGAGCTCGCGGACCTGTTCCGTGCCTCGAACGCCGCCGTCCTCACCGAGTACCGCGGGCTCACCGTCTCCCAGCTGACCGCCCTGCGTCGCGCCCTCGGCGCGAACGCGACCTACGCCGTCGTGAAGAACACCCTCACGAAGATCGCCGCCGAGAAGGCGGGCTTCGAGGGCCTCGACGCCGACGCGCTCAAGGGCCCCACGGCCATCGCCTTCGTCACCGGTGACCCGGTCGAGGCGGCCAAGGGCCTGCGCGACTTCGGCAAGGACGCTCCCGCCCTCGTCATCAAGGGCGGCGTCCTCGAGGGCCGTGCGATCGACGCCGACGGGCTCCGGAAGCTGGCCGACCTCGAGCCGCGCGAGGTGCTCCTCGCCAAGCTCGCCGGCGCCATGAAGGCCCCGCTCTCCAAGGCGGTCTACATGGCCAACGCCCCGCTCGCCCAGGCCGCCCGTGCGGTCGACGCGCTGCGGGCCAAGCGCGAGCAGGAGGGCGACGCGGCCGCCTGAGCCCAGGCACCGCGCCGCGCCGCTGCCGCGCCGGCACGACCCACCCGCAGCACCACCCCGCACGAGAACACCCGAGATCAGGAGACAACCATGGCGAAGCTCAGCGCCGACGAGCTGCTCGAGCAGTTCAAGGACATGACCCTCATCGAGCTCAGCGAGTTCGTGAAGAAGTTCGAGGAGACCTTCGAGGTCACCGCCGCCGCCCCGGTCGCCGTCGCGGCCGCCGGTGGTGCCGCCGCCGGTGGCGGCGAGGCCGCCGCCGCGGAGGAGCAGGACGAGTTCGACGTCGTCCTCGAGGCCGCCGGCGACAAGAAGATCCAGGTCATCAAGGAGGTGCGCGCGCTCACGAGCCTCGGCCTCAAGGAGGCCAAGGACCTCGTCGACGGCGCCCCCAAGGCCGTCCTGGAGAAGGTCGACAAGGACGCCGCCAACGCGGCCAAGGAGAAGCTCGAGGCGGCCGGCGCCACCGTCACCGTCAAGTGACGAGCTGATCCCCAGCACCACCCGCACCGGCCCCCGCGCGGCACCTCGCGCGGGGGCCGGTGCGCGTGCCGGCGGATTTGCCCTGCCGGCGTATAGCACGTATCGTCGTCCTTTGCTGCCCATCCTCTGACCCCGTGGGATTTGACCACGGGTGTCAGGCGTGCAAAAAAACCATCAGCAGGCCCGTGGAAGGACCCGTCTTGGTCGCCTCGCGCACCGCGCCCGCTCCCCGTGTTCAGCCCGTCCCGGTGAACCCCCGCCCCTCCTTCGCCAAGATCCGTGAACCGCTCGAGGTCCCCGACCTCCTCGCGCTCCAGACCGAGAGCTTCGACTGGCTCCTCGGCAACGAGAGCTGGCGCGCCCGCTGCGCCGAGCTCGGCGAGGAGCCCGGTCTCTCCGGCCTCGCGGAGATCTTCGAGGAGATCAGCCCCATCGAGGACTTCTCGGAGACGATGTCCCTGTCGTTCAGGGACCACCGCTTCGAGCCCCCCAAGTACTCCGTCGAGGAGTGCCGCGACAAGGACATGACGTACGCGGCGCCGCTCTTCGTCACCGCCGAGTTCATGAACATGACGACCGGCGAGATCAAGAGCCAGACGGTCTTCATGGGCGACTTCCCGCTCATGACCGACCGCGGCACGTTCGTCATCAACGGCACCGAGCGCGTCGTCGTCTCCCAGCTCGTCCGCTCGCCCGGCGCGTACTTCGAGCGCGTCCGCGACAAGACGAGCGACAAGGACGTCTACACCGCCAAGCTCATCCCGAGCCGCGGTGCGTGGCTGGAGTTCGAGATCGACAAGCGCGACGCCGTCGGCGTGCGCGTCGACCGCAAGCGCAAGCAGTCGGTCACGGTCTTCCTCAAGGCCCTCGGCATGACCGAGCAGGAGATCCGCGAGGAGTTCGCCGGCTTCGACTCGATGCTCGGCACGCTCGACAAGGACACGACGGCCGACTCCGACGCCGCCCTCCTCGACCTGTACCGCAAGCTGCGTCCGGGCGAGCCCCCGACGCGCGAGGCGGCGCAGACGCTGCTCGACAACCTCTACTTCAACCCCAAGCGCTACGACCTCGCGAAGGTCGGTCGCTACAAGCTCAACCGGAAGCTCGGCGTCGACAAGGCGCTGAAGGACTCGGTGCTGAGCCTCGACGACATCGTCGCGACGCTGAAGTTCCTCGTCACGCTCCACCACAACGAGAACGCCCAGCTCACCGGCGGCGAGCAGCGCTCCCTGCACGGCAGCCGCGACGGCGAGCAGGTCGACCTGCGCGTCGAGGTCGACGACATCGACCACTTCGGCAACCGCCGCCTGCGCAGCGTCGGCGAGCTCATCCAGAACCAGGTCCGCACCGGCCTGTCCCGGATGGAGCGCGTCGTCCGCGAGCGCATGACGACCTCCGACGTCGAGGCGATCACGCCGCAGAGCCTCATCAACATCCGCCCGGTCGTCGCTGCGATCAAGGAGTTCTTCGGGACCTCCCAGCTGTCGCAGTTCATGGACCAGAACAACCCGCTCGCCGGGCTCACCCACAAGCGCCGCCTGTCGGCGCTCGGCCCGGGTGGTCTCTCGCGCGACCGCGCGGGCTTCGAGGTCCGTGACGTCCACCCGTCGCACTACGGCCGCATGTGCCCGATCGAGACGCCCGAGGGCCCGAACATCGGTCTCATCGGCTCGCTCGCGACGTACGCGCGGATCAACTCGTTCGGCTTCGTCGAGACGCCGTACCGCCGGGTCACCGACGGCACGGTCACCGACCACGTCGACTACCTCACCGCCGACGAGGAGGACAACTTCGTCGTCGCGCAGGCGAACGCCCCGCTCGACGAGGAGAACCGCTTCGCCGAGGACCGCGTCCTCGTCCGCACCCGCGGCGGTGAGGTCGACTACGTCCACGGCGACGAGGTCGACTACATGGACGTCTCCGCCCGGCAGATCTCCTCGGTCGCCACGGCGATGATCCCGTTCCTCGAGCACGACGACTCCAACCGCGCGCTCATGGGCTCGAACATGCAGCGCCAGGCCGTGCCGCTCGTCCGCGCCGAGGCGCCGTACGTCGGCACCGGCATGGAGCTGCGCGCGGCGGTCGACGGCGGCGACGTCGTCGTCGCGGACGCGCCCGGCGTCGTGCAGGAGGTCGCGGCGGACGCCGTGACGATCCAGCAGGACGACGGTGTCACCCGCACGTACCGGGTCCACAAGTTCCGTCGCTCGAACCAGGGCACGAGCTACAACCAGCGCGTGCTCGTCGACGCCGGCCAGCGGGTCGAGGCCGGCAGCATCCTCGCCGACGGCCCCTCGACCGACGGCGGCGAGATGGCGCTGGGTCGCAACCTCCTCGTGGCGTTCATGCCGTGGGAGGGCCTCAACTACGAGGACGCGATCATCCTCAGCCAGCGCCTCGTCCAGGACGACGTCCTCTCCTCGATCCACATCGAGGAGCACGAGGTCGACGCCCGCGACACGAAGCTGGGCCCCGAGGAGATCACCCGGGACATCCCGAACGTCGGCGAGGAGGTCCTCGCGGACCTCGACGAGCGCGGCATCATCCGCATCGGCGCCGAGGTCGTCCCCGGCGACATCCTCGTCGGCAAGGTGACGCCCAAGGGCGAGACCGAGCTGACCCCGGAGGAGCGGCTGCTCCGCGCGATCTTCGGCGAGAAGGCGCGCGAGGTCCGCGACACGAGCCTCAAGGTCCCGCACGGCGAGACGGGCACCGTCATCGGCGTCCGGCTCTTCGACCGCGACGAGGGCGACGAGCTCCCGCCGGGCGTCAACCAGCTGGTCCGGGTGTACGTCGCCCAGAAGCGCAAGATCACCGACGGCGACAAGCTCGCCGGCCGTCACGGCAACAAGGGCGTCATCTCGAAGATCCTGCCCGTCGAGGACATGCCGTTCCTCGAGGACGGGACCCCGGTCGACGTCGTCCTCAACCCGCTCGGCGTGCCCGGCCGCATGAACATCGGCCAGATCCTCGAGCTCCACCTCGGCTGGATCGCCAGCCAGGGCTGGAAGATCGAGGGGACGCCGGAGTGGGCGGGCCGTCTGCCCGACACGGTCAACGAGGCGCCCCCCGGCACCAAGGTCGCGAGCCCCGTCTTCGACGGGGCGACCGAGGACGAGGTCACGGGCCTGCTGACCGCGACGCTGCCGAACCGCGACGGCGACCGCCTGGTCGACGCCGACGGCAAGGCGCGCCTGCTCGACGGCCGCTCCGGCGAGCCGTTCCCGGACCCCGTGTCCGTCGGCTACATGTACATCCTCAAGCTCCACCACCTGGTCGACGACAAGATCCACGCCCGCTCGACCGGCCCCTACTCGATGATCACGCAGCAGCCCCTGGGCGGTAAGGCCCAGTTCGGCGGCCAGCGGTTCGGCGAGATGGAGGTGTGGGCGCTCGAGGCGTACGGCGCCAGCTACGCGCTGCAGGAGCTGCTCACCATCAAGTCCGACGACGTCCTCGGCCGGGTCAAGGTCTACGAGGCGATCGTCAAGGGCGACAACATCCCCGAGCCCGGGATCCCCGAGTCGTTCAAGGTCCTCATCAAGGAGATGCAGTCCCTGTGTCTCAACGTCGAGGTGCTGTCGAGCGACGGCACGTCGATCGAGATGCGCGACTCCGACGACGACGTGTTCCGCGCTGCGGAGGAGCTCGGCATCGACCTGTCCCGGCGCGAGCCGAGCAGCGTCGAAGAGGTCTGACGGTCCGGCGCGGGAGGCCTCGCCTCCCGCGCCGCCGCCGGCCATCGGTCTGACCCGTCACCCTCGAAACTGAGAGAAGGAACTACGTGCTCGACGTCAACTTCTTCGACGAGCTCCGTATCGGCCTCGCCACCGCGGACAACATCCGTGCGTGGTCGCACGGCGAGGTCAAGAAGCCCGAGACGATCAACTACCGCACCCTGAAGCCGGAGAAGGACGGGCTCTTCTGCGAGAAGATCTTCGGTCCCACCCGGGACTGGGAGTGCTACTGCGGCAAGTACAAGCGGGTCCGCTTCAAGGGCATCATCTGCGAGCGCTGCGGCGTCGAGGTGACCCGCGCCAAGGTGCGCCGTGAGCGGATGGGCCACATCGAGCTCGCCGCGCCCGTCACCCACATCTGGTACTTCAAGGGCGTGCCGAGCCGGCTCGGCTACCTCCTCGACCTCGCGCCGAAGGACCTCGAGAAGGTCATCTACTTCGCCGCGTACATGATCACGAGCGTCGACGACGAGGCGCGCCACCGCGACCTGTCGAGCCTCGAGACCGGCATCCTCAACGAGAAGGCCGAGATCGAGAAGCGCCGCGACGCCGACATCGAGGAGCGCGCGAAGAAGCTCGAGACCGACCTCGCCGAGCTCGAGGCCGAGGGCGCCAAGGCCGACGTGCGCCGCAAGGTCCGCGAGGGCGCCGAGCGCGAGATGTCGCAGATGCGCCGCCGCGCCACCCAGGAGCTCGACAAGCTCGAGGCCGTCTGGGACCGCTTCAAGAACCTCAAGGTCCAGGACCTCGAGGGCGACGAGCAGCTGTACCGCGAGATGCGGCTGCGCTTCGGCATGTACTTCGAGGGCGGGATGGGTGCCGCGGCGCTGCAGAAGCGCCTCGAGACCTTCGACCTCGACGCCGAGGCCGCGTCGCTGCGCGAGACCATCGCCACCGGCAAGGGCCAGAAGAAGACCCGCGCCCTCAAGCGGCTCAAGGTCGTCTCGGCGTTCCTGTCGACGACGAACTCGCCCATGGGCATGGTGCTCGACTGCGTCCCGGTCATCCCGCCGGACCTGCGCCCCATGGTGCAGCTCGACGGCGGCCGCTTCGCCACCAGCGACCTCAACGACCTGTACCGCCGCGTCATCAACCGGAACAACCGGCTCAAGCGGCTCCTCGACCTCGGTGCGCCCGAGATCATCGTCAACAACGAGAAGCGCATGCTCCAGGAGGCCGTCGACGCGCTGTTCGACAACGGCCGCCGCGGCCGGCCCGTCACGGGCCCGGGCAACCGTGCGCTCAAGTCGCTGTCCGACATGCTCAAGGGCAAGCAGGGCCGGTTCCGCCAGAACCTGCTGGGCAAGCGCGTCGACTACTCCGGCCGCTCGGTCATCGTCGTCGGCCCGCAGCTCAAGCTCCACCAGTGCGGCCTGCCCAAGCAGATGGCGCTGGAGCTGTTCAAGCCGTTCGTCATGAAGCGGCTCGTCGACCTCAACCACGCCCAGAACATCAAGTCCGCCAAGCGGATGGTCGAGCGCTCGCGCTCGGTCGTGTGGGACGTGCTCGAGGAGGTCATCGCGGAGCACCCCGTGCTGCTCAACCGCGCCCCGACCCTGCACCGCCTCGGCATCCAGGCCTTCGAGCCGCAGCTGGTCGAGGGCAAGGCCATCCAGATCCACCCGCTCGTCTGCACCGCGTTCAACGCGGACTTCGACGGTGACCAGATGGCCGTGCACCTGCCGCTGAGCGCGGAGGCGCAGGCCGAGGCCCGCATCCTCATGCTGTCGAGCAACAACATCCTCAAGCCGTCCGACGGCCGGCCGGTGACCATGCCCACGCAGGACATGATCATCGGGCTGTACCACCTGACGAAGGACGTCGAGGGCGCGGTGGGCGAGGGCCGGGCCTTCTCCTCGGTGTCCGAGGCCCTGATGGCGCACGACCGCGGCGAGATCCACGTCGGGGCCAAGGTGCAGATCCGCTTCACCGACGTCACGCCGGCGGAGGGGGAGCAGCTGCCCGAGGGCTGGGTCGAGGGCGAGCCGCTGCGGCTCACCACGACGCTCGGGCGCGCGCTGTTCAACGAGGCGCTGCCCGAGGGCTTCGCGTTCGTCAACTACACCGTCGACAAGAAGAAGCTGTCGGCGATCGTGTACGACCTCGCCGAGCGCTACCCCAAGGTGCAGGTCGCGGCGACGCTCGACGCGCTCAAGGAGGCGGGCTTCCACTGGGCCACCCGGTCCGGCACGACCGTCGCGCTCAGCGACGTCATCCCGCCCGCCAACAAGACGCAGATCCTCGAGGCGTACGAGGCGCGCGCGGACAAGGTGCAGAGCCAGTACGAGCGGGGCCTCATCACGAACGACGAGCGGCGCAGCGAGCTCATCGAGATCTGGACCGAGGCCACCGACACCGTCGCGAAGGCGATGGAGGAGAACCTCACCGACACCAACACGATCTACCGGATGGTCACCTCCGGCGCCCGCGGCAACATGATGCAGATGCGTCAGATCGCCGCCATGCGAGGCCTGGTGGCGAACCCGAAGGGCGAGATCATCCCGCGGCCCATCAAGGCGAACTTCCGCGAGGGCCTGTCGGTGCTGGAGTTCTTCATCTCCACGCACGGCGCCCGCAAGGGCCTCGCGGACACCGCGCTGCGCACCGCCGACTCCGGGTACCTCACCCGTCGTCTGGTGGACGTCAGCCAGGACGTCATCGTCCGCGAGGAGGACTGCGGCACCGAGCGCGGCCTCGTCATGCCGATCGCGAGCGAGAACGCCGAGGGCGTCCTCGCGAAGGACGAGCACGTCGAGTCCACGGTCTACGCCCGCAACCTCGCGGTCGACGTCGAGGTGGACGGCGCGGTCGTCGCCACCGCCAACACCGACCTCGGCGACGTCGTCATCGACCGGCTCGTCGCGGCGGGCGTGCGCGAGGTCAAGGTGCGCTCGGTCCTCACGTGCGAGTCGCACGTCGGCACGTGCGCGCGCTGCTACGGACGCTCCCTGGCCACCGGCAAGCTCGTCGACATCGGCGAGGCCGTCGGCATCGTCGCGGCGCAGTCCATCGGCGAGCCCGGCACCCAGCTGACCATGCGGACCTTCCACACCGGTGGTGTGGCCGGCGACGACATCACGCAGGGTCTGCCCCGCGTCGTCGAGCTGTTCGAGGCCCGCACCCCGAAGGGCAACGCGCCCATCGCGGAGGTCACCGGCCGGGTGCGCCTCGAGCGCAACGAGGCCGACGTCGTCACCGCGGTCGTCGTGGTGCCGGACGACGGCAGCGACGAGGTCGAGGTCGCCGTCGGGCAGCGCGCGAAGCTCCTGGTCAAGGACGGCGACTCCGTCGTCGTCGGCCAGCAGCTCGTGGCCGGTGTCGTCGACCCCAAGCAGGTGCTCCGCCTCCTCGGGCCGCGCAAGGTGCAGCAGCACCTCGTGGACGAGGTCCAGCGGGTCTACCGCAGCCAGGGCGTGACGATCCACGACAAGCACATCGAGGTCATCGTCCGCCAGATGCTCAAGCGGGTGACGATCATCGACTCCGGCGACAGCGACCTGCTGCCGGGCGAGCTCACCGAGCGCGCGCGCTTCGAGACGTCCAACCGCGAGGTCGTCCGCAACGGCGGCAAGCCCGCCAGCGGCCGCCCGGAGCTCATGGGCATCACGAAGGCGTCGCTCGCGACGGAGTCGTGGCTGTCCGCGGCCTCCTTCCAGGAGACGACCCGGGTGCTGACGGACGCGGCGATGAACGCCAAGTCCGACCCGCTCGTCGGCCTCAAGGAGAACGTCATCATCGGCAAGCTCATCCCCGCCGGCACCGGCCTGTCGCGCTACCGCGACGTCACGGTCGAGCCGACGGAGGAGGCGAAGGCGGCGATGTACACCCTGCCGAGCTACGACGACGACTACGCGCCGTTCGGCACGGGCTCCGGTCAGGCCGTCCCGCTCGAGGACCTCGACTTCGGCGGCTCCTACCGCTGAGCAGCTCCTCCCGCACCACCCGGCGCAGCCGGCGGCGACCCTCGTGTCGCCCCGGCCGCGCCGGTCCCGGGGGGCCCCGACGGCTCCCTCGGGGCGTTTTGACCCGTCACGCTCGGGCCGGTTACCCTCTCCCGAGCTGCCCGGTCCGACCGGGTCATCGCGCGTGCCGCAGCACCACCGCGGCGCCGGGCCACCCCCCACCCGCCGTCCGAGCAGGCGCGGGGGATCCCAGGGCAGCGCGACACGCCCGACCTCGGGGGTCACGCCCCCCGACCAGGCACAACCACGACACGAAGTAGGGAGTACCGCCGAGGTGCCCACGATCCAGCAGCTGGTGCGCAAGGGCCGCCAGGACAAGCCGGTCAAGAACTCGACGCCCGCGCTCAAGGGCTCGCCCCAGCGCCGCGGCGTCTGCACGCGCGTCTACACGACCACGCCCAAGAAGCCGAACTCGGCGCTGCGCAAGGTCGCCCGCGTCCGGCTGTCCAACGGCATCGAGGTCACGGCGTACATCCCCGGCGTCGGCCACAACCTCCAGGAGCACTCGATGGTGCTCGTGCGCGGCGGCCGCGTGAAGGACCTCCCGGGCGTGCGCTACAAGATCGTCCGCGGCTCGCTCGACACCCAGGGCGTGAAGAACCGCAAGCAGGCACGCTCCCGTTACGGCGCGAAGAAGGAGAAGGGCTGATGCCTCGTAAGGGCCCCGCCCCCAAGCGGCCGCTGGTCGTCGACCCGGTCTACAGCTCCCCGCTGGTCACCCAGCTGGTCAACAAGGTGCTGCTCGACGGCAAGAAGTCCGTCGCCGAGCGCACGGTGTACGGCGCCCTCGAGGGTGCCCGCGCCAAGACCGGCAACGACCCGGTCATCATCCTCAAGCGCGCGCTCGACAACGTGAAGCCCGCGCTCGAGGTCCGCTCGCGCCGCGTCGGCGGGTCCACCTACCAGGTGCCGGTCGACGTGCGCCCCGCGCGCTCGACGACGCTGGCGCTGCGCTGGCTCGTCTCCTTCGCCCGCGCCCGCCGCGAGAAGACGATGACCGAGCGCCTCATGAACGAGATCCTCGACGCGAGCAACGGCCTCGGCGCCTCCGTGAAGCGCCGCGAGGACATGCACAAGATGGCGGAGTCGAACAAGGCGTTCGCCCACTACCGCTGGTGACGCGTCGGCCGGTGCCCCCTCGCGGGGCGCCGGCCCTCGTCCGTCCCGCACCCGCCCGCCCCACGACCCAGGAAGGCCCACCGTGGCTCAGGACGTCCTGACCGACCTCACGAAGGTCCGCAACATCGGGATCATGGCGCACATCGACGCCGGCAAGACCACGACCACCGAGCGGATCCTGTTCTACACCGGCATCAACTACAAGATCGGCGAGGTGCACGACGGCGCCGCGACGATGGACTGGATGGAGCAGGAGCAGGAGCGCGGCATCACCATCACGTCCGCCGCGACGACCTGCTTCTGGGAGGGCACCCAGATCAACATCATCGACACGCCCGGCCACGTCGACTTCACGGTCGAGGTCGAGCGGTCGCTGCGCGTGCTCGACGGCGCCGTCGCCGTCTTCGACGGCAAGGAGGGCGTGGAGCCCCAGTCCGAGACCGTGTGGCGGCAGGCGGACAAGTACAACGTCCCGCGCATCTGCTTCGTCAACAAGATGGACAAGCTCGGCGCGGACTTCTACTTCACCGTCCGGACCATCGTCGAGCGCCTCGGCGCCAAGCCGCTGCCCATCCAGCTGCCGATCGGCTCCGAGAGCGACTTCGTCGGCGTCGTCGACCTCGTGTACAAGCGCGCGCTCACGTGGCGCGGCGAGGTGCAGAAGGGCGAGGACTACACGATCGAGGACGTGCCGGCCGACATGGCCGACAAGGTCGAGGAGTACCGCAACGCCCTCATCGAGGCCGTCGCGGAGTCCGACGAGGCCCTCCTCGAGAAGTACCTCGGCGGCGAGGAGATCTCGCCCGAGGAGATCAAGGCGGCCGTCCGCAAGCTGACGATCGCCGGCGAGGCGTACCCCGTCCTCTGCGGCTCGGCGTTCAAGAACAAGGGCGTGCAGCCCGTGCTCGACGCCGTCATCGACTACCTGCCGAACCCGCTCGACGTCGGCGAGGTCCACGGCCACGTCGTCGGCAAGGAGGACGAGGAGCTCACGCGCCCGCCGAGCAAGGACGCACCGTTCTCCGCGCTCGCGTTCAAGGTCGCCGCGCACCCGTTCTTCGGCAAGCTCACGTATGTCCGGGTGTACTCCGGCAACGTCGACTCCGGCGCCCAGGTCATCAACTCGACCAAGGGCAAGAAGGAGCGCATCGGGAAGCTCTTCCAGATGCACTCCAACAAGGAGAACCCGGTCGAGAACGCCCAGGCGGGCCACATCTACGCGATGATCGGTCTCAAGGACACGACGACCGGCGACACGCTCTGCGACCCGCAGCAGCCCGTCGTCCTCGAGTCGATGACCTTCCCCGACCCCGTCATCAGCGTCGCCATCGAGCCGAAGACGAAGTCCGACCAGGAGAAGCTCTCGGTCGCGATCCAGAAGCTCGCGGACGAGGACCCCACCTTCCAGGTGGAGCTCGACGAGGAGACCGGCCAGACCATCATCAAGGGAATGGGCGAGCTCCACCTCGACATCCTCGTCGACCGCATGCGGCGCGAGTTCAAGGTCGAGGCGAACGTCGGCAAGCCGCAGGTCGCCTACCGCGAGACCATCCGCCGCGTCGTCGACAAGTACTCGTACACCCACAAGAAGCAGACGGGTGGCTCGGGTCAGTTCGCGAAGATCCAGTTCACCATCGAGCCGCTCGTGGACGCCGAGGAGGGCGTGCAGTACGAGTTCGACAACAAGGTGACCGGTGGTCGCGTCCCGCGCGAGTACATCCCGAGCGTCGACGCCGGCTTCCAGGACGCCATGCAGGTCGGCGTGCTCGCGGGCTACCCCATGGTCGGCGTGAAGGCCACGCTGGTGGACGGCGCCGCGCACGACGTCGACTCGTCCGAGCTCGCGTTCAAGATCGCCGGTTCCGCCGGCTTCAAGGAGGCGGCCCGCAAGGCGGACCCCGTCCTGCTGGAGCCGATCATGGCCGTCGAGGTGCGGACGCCCGAGGACTACATGGGCGACGTCATCGGCGACATCAACTCCCGCCGTGGCCAGATGCAGTCCATGGAGGACATCTCCGGGGCCAAGGTCGTCAAGGCCCTCGTCCCGCTGTCGGAGATGTTCGGCTACGTCGGGGACCTGCGCTCCCGCACCCAGGGCCGCGCGGTGTACACGATGCAGTTCCACTCCTACGCGGAGGTGCCCCGGAACGTCGCCGACGAGATCGTCAAGAAGATCCGCGGCGAGTGACACCCCCGGGGGCGGTCTAGGCTTGCCCCCGGTCCGGGCGGTCACCACCGCCCACCCAGAACCACCCCACGACCACCGTCGGGCGAACCGGCCCACGGAGAACAGCCCGAGGAGGAGCCCCCAGTGGCCAAGGCGAAGTTCGAGCGGACCAAGCCGCACGTCAACATCGGCACCATCGGTCACATCGACCACGGCAAGACGACGCTCACCGCGGCGATCACGAAGGTGCTGCACGACAAGTACCCCGACCTCAACCAGGCCTCGCCGTTCGACCAGATCGACAAGGCCCCCGAGGAGCGCGAGCGCGGGATCACGATCTCGATCGCGCACGTCGAGTACCAGACGGAGAACCGTCACTACGCGCACGTCGACTGCCCCGGTCACGCCGACTACATCAAGAACATGATCACCGGCGCGGCCCAGATGGACGGTGCGATCCTCGTGGTCGCCGCCACCGACGGCCCGATGCCGCAGACGAAGGAGCACGTCCTCCTGGCCCGCCAGGTCGGCGTCCCCTACATCGTCGTGGCGCTCAACAAGGCCGACATGGTCGACGACGAGGAGATCCTCGAGCTCGTCGAGGTCGAGGTCCGCGACCTGCTGTCGCAGTACGAGTTCCCCGGCGACGACGTCCCCGTCGTCCGCGTCTCGGCGCTCAAGGCGCTCGAGGGCGACGCCGAGTGGAGCGAGAAGCTCCTCGAGCTCATGAACGCCGTCGACACGGCGATCCCGGAGCCCGAGCGCGCCGTCGACCAGCCGTTCCTCATGCCGATCGAGGACGTCTTCACGATCACCGGCCGCGGCACCGTCGTGACCGGTCGCGCCGAGCGCGGCATCCTCAAGGTCAACGAGGAGGTCGAGATCGTCGGCATCAAGGAGTCGTCGACCAAGACCACCGTCACCGGCGTCGAGATGTTCCGCAAGCTCCTCGACGAGGCGCGTGCGGGCGAGAACGTCGGCCTGCTCCTCCGCGGCATCAAGCGCGAGGACGTCGAGCGCGGCCAGGTCGTCGTGAAGCCGGGGTCGATCACGCCCCACACCGAGTTCGAGGCGCAGGTCTACATCCTGTCCAAGGACGAGGGTGGGCGTCACAACCCCTTCTACTCGAACTACCGTCCGCAGTTCTACTTCCGGACCACGGACGTCACCGGCGTCATCACGCTGCCCGAGGGCACCGAGATGGTCATGCCCGGCGACGACACGCAGATGACGGTCAACCTGATCCAGCCCATCGCCATGGAGCAGGGTCTGCGCTTCGCCATCCGCGAGGGCGGCCGCACCGTCGGCGCGGGTCGCGTCACCAAGATCCTCAAGTGATCTGAGCGGCGGCGACGCCCCGGTTCCCCCGGGGCGTCGCCGCCGTCGCACGTCCGGGGGAGGGGTCCTCCGGACGGCGCAGGCCGGCCCGGCCGGGGCCCGGGCGGTCGATTTGGGCGAGGGCCACCTCGTCTGTCAGACTGTCGCGGTTGCCCGGCGCAGGTCTGCGCCCACCAACGGCTCAGAGCTCAGCGCCCCGCACCGCGGGGGGCCGCGCCGGCCGGGGGAGGCACCCACCCCGTACCACCGAACGACACCGACCCGGACCCTCGTGGGGCGTGCGACACGCCCGAGCGCGGGGGTCGGCGGTACAGACCGAGCACGACCACCGGATGGCGGCCCTGACGGCCGGGAACCGGTACCGAGAAGAGAGAGTGGACGACGGCATGGCGGGACAGAAGATCCGCATCAGGCTCAAGGCCTACGACCACGAGGTCATCGACTCGTCGGCGCGCAAGATCGTCGAGACGGTCACCCGCACGGGTGCCTCCGTCGCCGGTCCCGTGCCGCTGCCGACGGAGAAGAACGTCTACTGCGTCATCCGCTCGCCCCACAAGTACAAGGACAGCCGCGAGCACTTCGAGATGCGCACCCACAAGCGGCTCATCGACATCCTCGACCCGACGCCCAAGACGGTGGACTCGCTCATGCGGCTCGACCTCCCCGCGGGCGTCGACATCGAGATCAAGCTCTGAGGGACCGATCGTGACCATCGAGAGAGACGTGAAGGCGCTGCTGGGCCGCAAGCTCGGCATGACGCAGGTCTGGGACGAGAACAACGTCCTCGTGCCCGTCACGGTCGTCGAGGCGGCCGGCAACGTCGTGACCGACGTGCTGACGGCCGACAAGGACGGCTACGCCGCGGTGCAGCTCGGGTTCGGGCGCATCGACCCGCGCAAGGTGAACCAGCCGATGTCCGGCCACTTCGAGCGCGCGGGCGTGCCGCCGCGGCGCCACCTCGTCGAGGTGCGCACCGCCGGCTCCTTCGAGCTCGGCCAGGAGGTCGGCCTCGACACGTTCGCGGGCGGTGACGTCGTCGACGTCGTCGGCACCACGAAGGGCAAGGGGCACGCGGGCGTCATGAAGCGCCACGGCTTCGCCGGCGTCAGCGCCTCGCACGGTGCCCACCGCAACCACCGCAAGCCCGGCTCCATCGGCGCCTGCGCGACCCCCGGTCGCGTGTTCAAGGGCGTCCGGATGGCCGGTCGCATGGGTGGCGCGCGCCAGACCACGCAGAACCTCACGGTCCATGCCGTCGACGCCGAGCGCGGCCTCGTGCTCGTCAAGGGCGCTATCCCGGGCCCGCGCGGTGGGGTCGTCCTGCTGAAGACCGCCAGCAAGAAGGGGGCCTGACCATGGCTACCGCCACGAAGGGTGCCGAGGGCACCGAGGGCCTCACGGTCCCGGTGACCACGGCCGACGGCTCGAGCAGCCGCTCCGTGGAGCTGCCCGCCGAGCTCTTCGGCGCGCAGACCAACGTGCCGCTCATCCACCAGGTGGTCGTCGCCCAGCTCGCGGCCGCGCGCCAGGGCACGCACAAGGTGAAGACCCGCGGCGAGGTCTCCGGCGGCGGCAA
Source organism: Aquipuribacter nitratireducens (assembly GCF_037860835.1). Lineage (NCBI taxonomy): Bacteria > Bacillati > Actinomycetota > Actinomycetes > Micrococcales > Intrasporangiaceae > Aquipuribacter > Aquipuribacter nitratireducens. The sequence continues at coordinate 463,821 of NZ_JBBEOG010000001.1, forward strand.
GAAGCCGTACCGCCAGAAGGGCACCGGCCGCGCCCGCCAGGGCTCGACCCGCGCCCCGCAGTTCGCCGGCGGCGGCACCGTCCACGGTCCCGTGCCGCGCGACTACTCGCAGCGCACCCCCAAGAAGATGAAGGCGGCCGCCCTGCGCGGTGCGCTGTCCGACCGGGCCCGCCACGGCCGGGTGCACGTCCTCGAGGGCGTCGTGTCCGGCGAGGTGCCGAGCACCAAGCAGGCCGCCGCGGCGCTCGCGGGTGTCAGCGAGCGGCGCAACCTGCTCGTGCTCGTGAGCCGCGACGACGAGCTCACGTGGAAGAGCGTGCGCAACCTCGCCGGCCTCCACGTGCTCGCCGTCGACCAGATCAACACCTACGACGTGCTCTGCGCCGACGACATCGTGTTCGTCGGCGGGGCGTACGACGAGTTCGTCCAGGCGCGTCAGCGCGGCGCGGCCGCTACCGACGAGGAGGCGACGGCGTGAGCGACTTCAGCACCGTCGGCAAGGACCCCCGCGACATCCTGCTCGCCCCCGTCGTGAGCGAGAAGTCGTACAGCCTGCAGGAGGAGGGGAAGTACACCTTCCTCGTCGACCCGCGCGCCACGAAGACCGAGATCAAGATCGCGGTCGAGAAGGTGTTCGGCGTCAAGGTGGCGACCAAGGGCGTCAACATCATCAACCGGCAGGGCAAGGCGCGTCGCACGCGCTACGGCCTGGGCCGCCGCAAGGACACGAAGCGCGCGATCGTCACCCTCCGCGAGGGCTCGATCGACATCTTCGGTCCGGTCGGCTGAGGCACGGACGACGTAGAGGACTGACTGACCAATGGCCATCCGCAAGTACAAGCCGACGACCCCGGGTCGCCGCGGCTCCTCGGTCGCCGACTTCGTCGAGGTGACGCGTAGCGAGCCCGAGAAGTCGCTCGTCAAGCCCCTCCCGAAGAAGGGCGGCCGCAACAACTCCGGCCGCATCACGACGCGTCACCAGGGCGGCGGCCACAAGCGCGCCTACCGCGTCATCGACTTCCGGCGCAACGACAAGGACGGCGTGACCGCGAAGGTCGCCCACATCGAGTACGACCCCAACCGCACCGCGCGCATCGCGCTGCTGCACTACGCCGACGGCGAGAAGCGCTACATCCTCGCGCCGTACCGGCTCTCGCAGGGCGACGTCGTGGAGAACGGGCCGGGCGCCGACATCAAGCCGGGCAACAACCTGCCGCTGCGCAACATCCCCGTCGGCACCGTCGTCCACGCGATCGAGCTCCGTCCCGGTGGCGGCGCGAAGATCGCCCGCTCCGCCGGTGCGAGCGTCCAGCTCGTCGCCCGCGAGGGCACCCACGCGCAGCTGCGCATGCCCTCCGGCGAGATCCGCAACGTCGACGTCCGCTGCCGCGCGACGATCGGCGAGGTCGGCAACGCCGAGCAGTCGAACATCAGCTGGGGCAAGGCGGGCCGCATGCGCTGGAAGGGCAAGCGCCCGACCGTCCGCGGTGTCGTCATGAACCCGGTCGACCACCCGCACGGCGGTGGTGAGGGCAAGACCTCCGGTGGCCGTCACCCCGTCAGCCCCTGGGGCAAGCCCGAGGGCCGTACCCGCCGGCCGAACAAGGCCAGCGACAAGCAGATCGTCCGCCGCCGCAAGACCGGCAAGAAGCGCTGAGAGGAGTTGCGACGATGCCACGCAGCCTGAAGAAGGGCCCCTTCGTCGACGACCACCTCGCGAAGAAGGTGGACGCGCAGAACGAGGCCGGCACGAAGAACGTCATCAAGACCTGGTCGCGCCGCTCGATGATCGTGCCCGACATGCTCGGCCACACCATCGCGGTGCACGACGGCCGCAAGCACGTCCCGGTGTTCGTCACCGAGTCGATGGTCGGCCACAAGCTGGGCGAGTTCGCCCCCACCCGCACCTTCCGCGGGCACGAGAAGGACGACCGGAAGGGCCGCCGCCGCTGAGGCGGGGCGTCCTCCCGAGACAGGTCAGGAGCTGACTATGGAAGCCACGGCGAAGGCGCGCCACGTGCGCGTCACGCCCATGAAGGCCCGTCGCGTCGTCGACCTCGTGCGCGGCAAGCGCGCCACGGAGGCGGTGCAGGTGCTGCGGTTCAGCCCGCAGTCCGCCGCGGAGCCGGTGCGCAAGCTCGTCGAGAGCGCGATCGCGAACGCCCGGGTGCAGGCCGACCAGTTCGGTGAGCGCTTCGTCGCGGACGACCTCGTCGTCACGACGGCGTTCGTCGACGAGGGGCCGACCCTCAAGCGGTTCCAGCCGCGGGCCCAGGGCCGCGCGTTCCGCATCCGCAAGCGCACGAGCCACATCACCGTCGTCGTGTCGTCGCCCGAGGTCGAGGCCGCCGGCACCGCTCCGGCGGGCCGCACGACGCGCAGCACGAAGGGAGCCCGCTGATGGGTCAGAAGGTCAACCCGCACGGGTTCCGCCTCGGCATCACCACCGAGCACAAGTCGCGGTGGTTCGCCGACTCGACGACGTCGGGCCAGCGCTACCGCGACTACGTGGGCGAGGACGTCAAGATCCGCAAGCTCATGACGGACGGCCTCGAGCGCGCCGGCATCGCGAAGGTCGAGATCGAGCGCACGCGCGACCGCGTCCGCGTCGACCTCCACACCGCCCGCCCCGGCATCGTCATCGGCCGCCGTGGCGCCGAGGCCGACCGCCTGCGCGGCGAGCTGGAGAAGCTCACGGGCAAGCAGGTGCAGCTCAACATCCTCGAGGTGAAGAACCCCGAGGGCGACGCCCAGCTCGTCGCCGTCGGCATCGCGGAGCAGCTGAGCAGCCGCGTGTCCTTCCGCCGCGCCATGCGCAAGGGCATGCAGTCCGCGCAGCGCGCCGGCGCCAAGGGCGTGCGCGTGCAGGTGTCCGGCCGCCTCGGCGGAGCGGAGATGAGCCGCACGGAGTTCTACCGCGAGGGCCGGGTCCCGCTGCACACGCTGCGCGCGAACGTCGACTACGGGTTCTTCGAGGCCCGCACGACGTTCGGCCGCATCGGCGTCAAGGTGTGGATCTACAACGGCGACAAGACGGCCAAGGAGCTCGCCCGCGAGCAGGCCGCCGCCGCCCCGCGCGGTCGCGGTCGCGACCGTGGCGAGCGCCCCGGCCGCCGTGGCGACCGCCCCGAGCGCGCGCCGCGCAGCGAGGCGCCGGTCGCCGAGCCGGCGGCCGCCGCCGGCCAGGACGCCGCCCCCGTCACCGAGACGGTCTCGAACCCGACCGCCGTCGCCGAGCCCACCGGGGCGGGGACGTCGCAGCAGACCGGACAGGAGGCCTGAGGACGATGCTCATCCCGCGTCGCGTCAAGCACCGCAAGCAGCACCACCCGCACCGCGGTGGGGCTGCCAAGGGCGGCACGCAGGTGACGTTCGGCGAGTGGGGCCTGCAGGCCCTCGAGCCCGCCTACGTCACCAACCGGCAGATCGAGTCGGCGCGTATCGCCATGACCCGCCACATCAAGCGTGGCGGCAAGGTCTGGATCAACATCTACCCGGACCGCCCGATCACGAAGAAGCCCGCCGAGACCCGCATGGGCTCCGGCAAGGGCTCGCCCGAGTGGTGGGTGGCCAACGTCAAGCCGGGCCGCGTGATGTTCGAGCTCAGCTACCCGAGCGAGGACGTCGCCCGCGAGGCGCTCACCCGCGCCATGCACAAGCTGCCCATGAAGTGCCGGATCGTCCAGCGTGAGGGTGGTGACATCTGATGAGCGTCGGGAGCAAGGACCTCGCGCCCGCCAACCTGCGGACCTTCGACGACGAGCGACTCGTCGAGGAGCTCCGCAAGGCGAAGGAGGAGCTGTTCAACCTCCGCTTCGCCTCCGCCACGGGTCAGCTGGAGAGCCACGGCCGCCTCAAGGCCGTCAAGCGGGACATCGCCCGGATCTACACCGTGATGCGCGAGCGGGAGCTCGGCATCACCACCCAGGAGGTGGCCTCATGAGCACGGAGACCGAGCGCGGCAACCGCAAGGTGCGCCGCGGGTACGTCGTCAGCGACAAGATGGACAAGACCGTCGTCGTCGCCGTCGAGGACCGCGTCAAGCACCCGCTGTACGGCAAGGTCCTGCGCCGCACCAGCAAGGTGAAGGCGCACGACGAGCAGAACGGCGCCGGCATCGGCGACCTCGTGCTGCTGATGGAGACCCGGCCGCTGTCCGCGACCAAGCGCTGGCGCGTGGTCGAGGTCCTCGAGAAGGCGAAGTGAGGCACCAGTGATCCAGCAGGAGTCCCGGCTCAAGGTCGCCGACAACACCGGTGCGAAGGAGATCCTCTGCATCCGCGTGCTCGGTGGCTCCGGCCGTCGCTACGCCGGCATCGGCGACACGATCGTCGCGACCGTCAAGGACGCCATCCCCGGCGGGAACGTCAAGCGCGGTGACGTCGTCAAGGCCGTCGTCGTGCGCACCGTCAAGGAGCGCCGCCGGCCCGACGGCAGCTACATCCGCTTCGACGAGAACGCCGCGGTGATCCTCCGCAACGACGGCGACCCGCGCGGCACGCGCATCTTCGGGCCCGTCGGTCGCGAGCTGCGCGACAAGAAGTTCATGAAGATCATCTCGCTGGCACCGGAGGTGCTGTGATGAGCGCGGGCAAGTTCCGCATCAAGAAGGGCGACACCGTCAAGGTGATCGCCGGGGCACGCCAGTCCCGCGGCGGCGACCGCGGCAAGACCGGCAAGGTGCTCGCCGTCTACCACGACACCAACCGGGTGCTCGTGGAGGGCGTCAACCGGGTGACGAAGCACGTGCGCGCCGGCCAGACCGGCCGGGGCTCGCGCACGGGCGGTCTCGTCCACACCGAGGCGCCGATCCACGTCTCCAACGTCGCCCTCGTCGACCCCGAGTCCGGCGAGGCCACCCGCGTGGGCATCCGCGTCGAGACCCAGGAGCGCGGCGGCCGGGAGCGCGTCGTGCGCGTCCGCGTCGCCAAGCGTTCCGGCAAGGACATCGCATGACCGACACCACCACCGCCCCGGAGACCGCGGCGGCCGACGAGCGGCCGCAGCCGCGGCTCAAGCTGCGCTACCGCGAGGAGATCCTCCCCGCGCTGCGCGAGGAGTTCGGCCACGCCAACGTCATGCAGGTGCCGGGCGTCGTCAAGGTCGTCGTCAACATGGGCGTCGGGGACGCGGCGCGCGACTCCAAGCTCATCGACGGCGCCGTCCGCGACCTCACGGCCATCACCGGCCAGAAGCCGCAGGTGACGAAGGCCCGCAAGTCCATCGCGCAGTTCAAGCTCCGCGAGGGCATGCCGATCGGCGCGCACGTCACGCTGCGCGGCGACCGCATGTGGGAGTTCCTCGACCGCCTGCTGAGCGTCGCCCTGCCCCGCATCCGCGACTTCCGCGGGCTGTCGGACCGGCAGTTCGACGGGCGCGGCAACTACACGTTCGGTCTCACGGAGCAGGCGATGTTCCACGAGATCGACCAGGACAAGGTCGACCGCGTCCGCGGCATGGACATCACCGTCGTGACGTCCGCGACCTCCGACGACGAGGGCCGCAGCCTGCTCCGCAGGCTCGGGTTCCCCTTCAAGGCCAGCTGAGGGGAGGAGTACCCACATGGCGAAGACCGCCCTCATCAACAAGGCCGCCCGCAAGCCGAAGTTCAAGGTGCGCGCCTACACCCGCTGCCAGAAGTGCGGCCGCCCGCACTCGGTGTACCGCAAGTTCGGCCTGTGCCGCGTGTGCCTGCGCGAGATGGCGCACGCCGGCGAGCTGCCGGGCGTCACCAAGAGCTCCTGGTAAGTCCCACCCCCCGCACGACCCACTGACGCGCCGCAGGTCCCACCCGGAAACCACGGCGAGGAAGGGCAGAAGCCCGATGACGATGACCGACCCGATCGCGGACATGCTGACGCGTCTGCGGAACGCCAACTCGGCGTACCACGACGACGTCTCCATGCCCTACAGCAAGCTCAAGGCGAACGTCGCCGACATCCTCAAGCAGGAGGGCTACATCGCCGGCTGGAGCGTGGCGGAGGCCGAGGTCGGCCGCACGCTCACCATCCAGCTGAAGTTCGGCCCCCAGCGCGAGCGCTCGATCGCCGGCCTGCGCCGCGTGTCGAAGCCGGGGCTGCGCGTGTACGCCAAGTCCACCAACCTGCCGCGCGTCCTCGGGGGCCTCGGCGTGGCGATCCTGTCCACGTCGTCGGGGCTGCTGACCGACAAGCAGGCGAAGACCAAGGGCGTGGGCGGGGAAGTCCTCGCCTACGTCTGGTGACGGGCGAGCCGAGGACCTGAGGAGGCAGACATGTCGCGCATCGGCAAGAACCCGGTGACCGTGCCGTCCGGCGTCACGGTCGCCCTGGACGGTCGCACCGTCAACGTCAAGGGCCCCAAGGGCGAGCTGAGCCACACCGTGGCCGAGCCCATCACCGTGTCGCAGGAGGACGGCTCGCTCGTCGTCGCCCGTCCGGACGACGAGCGCCGCTCGAAGTCCCTGCACGGCCTGACCCGCACCCTCATCGCCAACATGGTGACGGGCGTGACGGACGGCTACACGCGCAAGATGGAGATCCACGGCACGGGCTACCGCGTCCAGGCCAAGGGCAGCAACCTCGAGTTCGCCCTCGGCTACAGCCACTCCATCACCATCGAGCCGCCGGCGGGCATCAGCTTCGCCGTCGAGAACCCGACCCGCTTCTCGGTGTCGGGTATCGACAAGCAGCTCGTGGGCGAGGTGGCCGCCAACATCCACAAGCTCCGCAAGCCCGACCCGTACAAGGGCAAGGGCATCCGCTACGAGGGCGAGCAGATCCGCCGCAAGGTCGGGAAGGCTGGGAAGAAGTAATGCCCACTGTCGTCGAGCGCAGCACGCGCCACGGAGGCCGGGGCCGCGTCGCGGCCCGCAGCCGTCGTCACCAGCGCGTCCGCAAGTACGTCGTCGGGACCGCCGAGCGTCCCCGCCTCGTCGTCACCCGCTCCCTGCGCCACGTCGTGGCGCAGGTCGTGGACGACGGGTCCGGTCGGACGATCGCGTCGGCCTCGACCCTCGAGGTCGACCTGCGCGCCGCCGAGGGCGACAAGACGGCCAAGGCGAAGGCCGTCGGCGAGCTCGTCGCCGAGCGCGCGAAGGCCGCCGGCGTCACCGCCGTCGTCTTCGACCGCTCCGGCAACAAGTACCACGGCCGGGTCGCGGCCGTGGCGGACGGCGCCCGCGAGAAGGGGCTGCAGCTGTGACGCGGCTCCCGCACGACCTCACGCACCCGAAGGAAGGAAACCTCTGATGGCTGGACCGCAGCAGCGCCGCGGTGGCACCGCCGGCGGCGGTGGCCCCGAGGGCGGCCGCGACGGTCGCCGTGACCGCCGTGACCGCCGCGACGACCGCGGTGGGCGTGGCGGCGAGGACCGCAACCAGTACGTGGAGCGGGTCGTCGCGATCAACCGCGTCGCCAAGGTCGTGAAGGGTGGTCGGCGCTTCAGCTTCACCGCCCTCGTGGTCGTGGGCGACGGCGACGGCATGGTCGGCGTCGGCTACGGCAAGGCGAAGGAGGTGCCCGCGGCGATCAGCAAGGGCGTCGAGGAGGCGAAGAAGAACTTCTTCCGCGTCCCCCGCATCGCCGGCACCGTCCCGCACCCGGTCCAGGGGGAGAAGGCGGCCGGTGTCGTCATGCTCCGCCCGGCCGCGCCCGGTACCGGGGTCATCGCCGGCGGGCCCGTCCGCGCCGTCCTCGAGGCGGCCGGCATCCACGACGTGCTGAGCAAGTCGCTCGGCTCCGACAACGCGATCAACATCGTGCACGCGACGGTCGCGGCCCTCAAGGGCCTGGAGCCGCCGGAGTCGGTCGCCGCCCGTCGCGGCCTGCCTCTGGAGGACGTGGCCCCGGCCGCGCTGCTGCGTGCCCGGCAGGAGGCGTCCTGATCATGGCTGCCAGCACGAAGGCCTCGAGCAAGCGGCTCAAGGTCACCCAGGTCAAGAGCGTCATCGGCGGCACCCACGGGCAGCGGAACACCGTCCGCTCGCTGGGTCTCAAGCGCATCGGTGACGTCGTCGTGAAGGAGGACCGTCCCGAGATCCGCGGGATGGTCGCCACCGTGGCGCACCTCGTCGCGGTCGAGGAGGTCGAGTGACGATGGCGAAGCAGGACAGGCCCGCCGAGCACGCGCTGAAGGTCCACCACCTGCGCCCCGCGCCGGGCGCGCACACCGCCAAGACGCGCGTCGGTCGCGGTGAGGCGAGCAAGGGCAAGACCGCCGGGCGCGGCACCAAGGGCACGAAGGCCCGCTACCAGGTCCCGGAGCGCTTCGAGGGCGGGCAGACCCCGCTCCACATGCGCCTGCCGAAGCTGCGCGGGTTCACCAACCGGTTCCGCACGGAGTACCAGGTCGTCAACCTGGACCGCCTGCAGGAGCTCTACCCCGAGGGCGGCACGGTGACCCCGGTCGACCTCGTGAAGCGGGGTGCCGTCCGCGACGGCGCGCCCGTCAAGGTGCTCGGCACCGGCGACGTCACCGTCGCCCTCCAGGTGTCGGCGCACAAGTTCTCGGCGTCCGCCGCGAGCAAGATCGAGGCGGCAGGCGGGACCACCACCACCGTCTGACACACCGTCTGACACACCGTCTGATCGGCGTGACCGCCCGTCGAGGGCGGGTCGCGGCCGCCCGCGCGGCCGGCTGACCACCACCAGGACCGGGGCCTCGGCCCCGGTCCTGGTGTTAGGGTCGCGGGCACGAGGCGGGTCGCTGCGGTGCACCGGCCAGCCGTCCGTGCCCCTCTCGGGGGCCTAGCAGGAGGTACATCCGTCGTGGTCAGCCTCGGCGCGTTCATCAGCGCGTTCAAGACCCCCGACCTGCGCGCGAAGATCCTGTTCACGCTCGGGATCATGGCGATCTTCCGGCTCGGGTCGTTCATCCCGACCCCCGGTGTCGACTTCGGCAACGTCCGGGAGTGCCTCGCGCTCGCCGAGACCCAGGGCGGCGTCTTCGGCCTCATCAACCTCTTCAGCGGGGGCGCGCTGCTGCAGCTGTCGATCTTCGCGCTGGGGATCCTCCCCTACATCACGGCGAGCATCATCGTGCAGCTGCTCACGGTCGTGATCCCGCGCTTCGAGGAGCTGAAGAAGGAGGGGCAGACGGGCACGGCGAAGCTCACGCAGTACACCCGCTACCTCACCATCGGCCTCGCGATCCTCCAGTCCACGACGTTCGTCACCCTGGCCCGCACCAACGCCATCTTCGGCGGCGCGTGCGACCCGGCCGCGTTCCCCACCATCCCGGACCAGAGCGTGCCGGTGCTGCTCCTCATGATCCTCACGATGACGGCCGGCACCGGGCTCATCATGTGGCTCGGCGAGCTCATCACCGCCCGTGGCGTCGGCAACGGCATGTCGCTGCTGATCTTCACCTCCATCGCCGCGACCTTCCCCAGCTCGCTGTGGAACATCGCCCAGCAGCAGTCCTTCGAGACGATGCTGCTCGTCATCGCGATCGGCCTCGTCATCGTCGCCGCGGTCGTCTTCGTCGAGCAGAGCCAGCGCCGCATCCCCGTGCAGTACGCGAAGCGGATGGTGGGCCAGCGGGCCTACGGCGGCACGAGCACCTACATCCCGCTCAAGGTCAACATGGCCGGCGTCATCCCGGTCATCTTCGCGAGCTCGCTGCTGTACCTCCCGGCGCTCATCGCGCAGTTCTCGCCGGAGTCGACGTGGGCGGGCTGGATCAACACGTACTTCGCGACCGGCGACCACCCCATCTACATGGCGGTCTACTTCGGGCTCATCATCTTCTTCGCGTTCTTCTACGTCGCCATCACGTTCAACCCCGACGACGTGGCGGAGAACATGCGCAAGTACGGCGGGTTCATCCCGGGGATCCGCGCCGGGCGGCCGACGGCGGAGTACCTCGACTACGTCATCACGCGCATCACGTTCCCCGGGGCGATCTACCTCGGCGTGGTCGCCCTCATCCCGCTGGTCGCGATCGTCCTCGTCGACGCCAACCAGAACTTCCCCTTCGGTGGCGCGTCGATCCTCATCGTCGTCGGCGTCGGGCTCGAGACGGTCAAGCAGATCCAGTCCCAGCTCCAGCAGCGCAACTACGAAGGGTTCCTTCGATGACGCGACTCGTCCTCCTCGGACCGCCCGGCGCGGGCAAGGGCACGCAGGCGGCCCGGCTGGCCGCCACGCTCGGGGTGCCGGCCATCTCGACCGGCGACATCTTCCGGCGCAACGTCGCCGACGGCACCGAGCTCGGTGTCACTGCGAAGCGGTACATGGACGCGGGGGAGTACGTCCCCGACTCGGTGACGAACGCGATGGTCGCCGACCGGCTCGCCGAGCCCGACGCCTCCGACGGGTTCCTGCTCGACGGCTACCCGCGTACCGCCGAGCAGGTCGAGGAGCTCGACCGCATGCTCGCAGCGCAGGACGCTCGGCTCGACCACGTCGTCGAGCTGACCGCCGACACCGACGAGGTCGTCCAGCGGCTGCTCAAGCGGGCCCAGGAGCAGGGCCGCAGCGACGACACCGAGGACGTCGTCCGCCGGCGGCTGGAGGTCTACGCCGAGCAGACGGCACCGCTCGCCGCCGTCTACGAGCGGCGCGACCTGCTCGTCCGCGTCGACGGCATGGGCGAGGTGGACGAGGTCACCGCCCGCCTGCTCGACGCCATCGGCGTCTCCGTCTGACCCGCCCCTCGCTCGTGTTCGGCCGGGAGCGCATCGAGTACAAGACCGTCGCGCAGGTCCGCACCATGCGCCGCGCGGGTCTCGTGGTCGCCGCGGCGCTCGACGCGGTCCGTGCAGCGGTGCGTCCCGGTGTGACGACGGCGGAGCTCGACGAGGTCGCGGCGCGGGTCATCGCCGACGCCGGGGCGACGTCGAACTTCCTCGGCTACCACGGCTACCCCCGGACGGTGTGCTCGTCCGTCGACGACGAGGTGGTCCACGGCATCCCGGGGGACCGGGTGCTGCGGCCCGGGCAGCTGGTGAGCGTCGACTGCGGCGCGGTGGTCGACGGCTGGCACGGTGACGCGGCGTTCTCCGTGCTCGTGCCCGACGTCGACGGTTCCGACGTCTCGTCCGCCGCGGACCGCGCCCTCGTCGCCGCCACCGAGGAGTCCCTGTGGCGGGGGATCGCCGCGCTGCGCGTGGGGGAGCCCGTCGCGCGCGTCGGGGAGGCGGTCGACGACTTCGTCACCCACGAGTGCGACGGGCGCTACGGGCTCGTGGAGGAGTACACAGGACACGGCATCGGCACCGCCATGCACCAGCCGCCGGAGGTGCTCAACTACCGCGCCGGTGGTCGCTCGCCGCGCGTGAGGGCCGGGCTGTGCGTCGCCGTCGAGCCGATGCTGACGGCCGGCTCGGCCGCGACCCGACTGCTCGACGACGGCTGGACCGTCGTGACGGCCGACGGGTCCAGGGCGGCGCACGTGGAGCACTCCGTCGCGGTGCTGGCGGACGGTCTCTTCGTGCTCACCGCCCCCGACGGAGGGCGTGCCCGGCTGGAGGCGATGGGCGTGCGGGTCTCCGACGCCGTGGAGCCGGCCGCCGCCTGACGTCGGCACAAGCGCTGTCACCTGGACGGCGCAACCGCGCAGAATCACCCGAAGGGCACAGCGGTGGCTGTGCGTATCGCCAGGGATGCGTCGAGTGTCCGGAAGGTGACGCGCCGTCGTGGCCTCGCCGTCGGTTCATGACAGGGCGACGTCCTGTGACTACCGGGGGTGTGACCGCTCACCCGACCGGCGCAGCCGGCGTGACGACGTGGCAGGTGAGAGCCGTGAGGACTCGTGGTCACAGGGCGGTCGCCCGTATTGACACCTCGGGGCCGTGCTGGTGCGCTGTGCCCGACGCGACCGCGTCGTCCCTGCGCCCATCCCGGAGGTCCCGCCGTGCTGTTCCGACTGCGCTCCCGCGTCCTGACACTGTCCGCCGTCCTGCTCGCCGCCCTGCTCGGTGGTGTCCTCACCACGACCGCGTCCGCCTCCGCGGCCACCGGCGCCGCGCCCGCCGTCGCGGCGAAGTCGTGGCTGCCGTACAAGAGCTGGCTGCCGTACGAGTCGGGTGTGGCGGCGAAGTCGTGGCTGCCGTACGAGTCGGGTGTGGCGGCGAAGTCGTGGCTGCCGTACAAGAGCTGGCTGCCGTACGAGTCGGGTGTGGCGGCGAAGTCGTGGCTGCCGTACAAGAGCTGGCTGCCGTACGAGTCCGGTGTCGCCGCGAAGTCGTGGCTGCCGTACAAGAGCTGGCTCCCGTACTCGACGACGAGCAGCAGCAAGTACGTGCGCGCCGTCTGACGTCCCCGGTGACGGTGCCCCCGCCCTGCCAGGGACGGGGGCGCCGTCCTGTTCGAGCACCTCCGGTGCAGTCGTCGTGGTCGTGATCGGCGCCGACCTGGCCGGTCCCGGCTGATTTCGGCATCCGGGCGCTATGCCGTAGGATCGCCGTTTGGCACACGGCTTCAACGTCCCGTTCGCCCCCGCGGCTGGTCTGGGTGGACGGGACTCGTCACGCGTGGGCTCGGTGCGCACCGCCGGTGCGCAGCAACTGTCGGAGGCTCCCCCGAGGAGCGCGTAGGGATAGCGGAGGACATGCCGAAGAAGGACGGGGTCATCGAGATCGAGGGCAGCGTGGTCGAAGCCCTCCCCAACGCCATGTTCCGCGTCGAGCTGGAGAACGGGCACAAGGTGCTCGCGCACATCTCCGGGAAGATGCGGCAGCACTACATCCGGATCCTCCCGGAGGACCGCGTGGTGGTGGAGCTCAGCCCGTACGACCTGTCCCGCGGACGCATCGTCTACCGCTACAAGTGACGGCACGCCTCTGCGAGGGGCTGTGTCGCCAGGGAGTCCATCGATGAAGGTCAAGCCCAGCGTCAAGAAGATCTGCGACAACTGCAAGGTGATCCGCCGTCACGGCCGGGTCATGGTCATCTGCACCAACCTGCGCCACAAGCAGCGCCAGGGCTGAGCAGCTCCGACCACCTGCACCACCACCCCTGCGGTGCCCGACCCCGGGACGGCGTGAGCACGCCGGACCGGACGACACCCCCGGACGAGGGCCGGGGACCCGCGAGAGACGCTCGCGGGACAGGCAGCCGCGCAGACCCTCGTGCACCGAGAGGCACCACCACCCATGGCACGTCTTGTCGGCGTCGACCTGCCCCGTGAGAAGCGGGTCGAGATCGCCCTCACCTACGTCTTCGGCATCGGGCGCACCCGGTCGACGGAGACCCTCGCGGCCACCGGCATCGGGTCGGACGTCCGCGTGAAGGACCTCACCGAGGAGCAGCTCGTCGCGCTCCGCGACCACATCGAGGCCAACTACCGCGTCGAGGGCGACCTGCGGCGCGAGGTGGCCGCCGACATCCGCCGCAAGGTCGAGATCGGCAGCTACGAGGGGCTGCGCCACCGCCGCCACCTCCCGGTCCGCGGCCAGCGCACCAAGACCAACGCCCGCACCCGCAAGGGTCCGAAGCGGACCGTCGCCGGCAAGAAGAAGGTCGGCAAGAAGTGAGCCGGCGCGCTCACGACACCGCCATCCGGACCGTCTGACCAGGAGAGACCAGCCGCATGCCCCCCAAGACCCGAGCCGCGTCCGCGGCGCGCAAGCCGCGCCGCAAGGAGCGGAAGAACGTCGCCGCCGGCGTCGCGCACATCAAGAGCACCTTCAACAACACCATCGTGTCGATCACCGACCCGGGCGGCGCCGTCATCGCGTGGGCGTCCGCCGGCCAGGTCGGCTACAAGGGCTCCCGCAAGTCGACGCCCTTCGCCGCGCAGCTCGCCGCCGAGGCCGCCGCGCGCCGTGCCCAGGAGCACGGCATGAAGAAGGTCGACGTCCTCGTCAAGGGTCCCGGCTCCGGCCGCGAGACCGCCATCCGCTCCCTGACCGCCGCGGGGCTGGAGATCGGTTCGATCTCCGACGTGACGCCGCAGCCGCACAACGGCTGCCGTCCGCCCAAGCGTCGTCGCGTCTGAGCGCCCGAGCCGAGAAGGAGAGACCGACACATGGCTCGTTACACCGGCGCTGACTGCAAGCGCTGCCGCCGCGAGAAGACCAAGCTCTTCCTCAAGGGCGCCAAGTGCGACTCGCCGAAGTGCCCCATCGAGATCCGGCCCTACCCCCCGGGCGAGCACGGCCGTGCCCGCACCAAGGAGTCGGAGTACCTCCTGCAGATGCGGGAGAAGCAGAAGATGGCGCGCATCTACGGCGTCCTCGAGAAGCAGTTCCGCAACTACTACGAGGAGGCGAACCGCCAGTCGGGCAAGACGGGTGACAACCTGCTGCGCCTGCTGGAGGCCCGCCTCGACAACGTCGTGTACCGGGCCGGCTTCGCCAAGTCCCGCGACATGGCCCGTCAGCTCGTCAAGCACGGCCACTTCACGGTGAACGGCCGCAAGGTCGACATCCCGTCGTTCCAGGTGAGCGAGAACGACATCATCGAGGTCCGCAAGACGTCGGTGGAGCTCACCCCGTTCGTCGTGGCGCGCGCCGAGGCCGGCGAGAAGACCGTTCCGGCGTGGCTCGAGGCCATCCCGAACAAGATGCAGGTCCTCGTCCACGGCCTGCCCCAGCGGCAGGTCATCGACACCCAGGTGCAGGAGCAGCTGGTCGTCGAGCTGTACTCGAAGTGACGCACCGGGACCGTGCCGCCCTCGGGCGGCACGGTCCCGACGCACGTCGGCCGTCGCGGGCAGGGCACCCCGCGGCACCAGGCCCGTCGACCCGGTGGACGGATACCGGGACGACCTGCCCGTCGCGAGGCGTCAAATAGCGGTCGCCCGCGGGAAGGACACCTGAAGTGCTCATCGCACAGCGCCCCACCCTCACCGAGGAGAGCGTCGACACCGCCCGGTCCCGGTTCGTCATCGAGCCGCTGGAGCCCGGCTTCGGCTACACCCTCGGCAACAGCCTCCGCCGGACCCTGCTGTCGTCCATCCCCGGCGCGGCGGTCACCAGCATCCGCATCGACGGCGTGCTCCACGAGTTCTCGACGGTCGCGGGCGTCAAGGAGGACGTCACCGAGATCATCCTCAACCTCAAGGAGCTCGTCGTCTCGAGCGAGTTCGACGAGCCGGTCGTCATGTACCTGCGCAAGCAGGGCCCCGGTCTCGTCACCGCGGCAGACATCGCGCCGCCCGCGGGCGTCGAGGTCCACAACCCGGAACTCGTCATCGCGACCCTCAACGAGAAGGGGAAGCTCGAGATCGAGTTCACGGTCGAGCGCGGCCGCGGCTACGTCTCCGCCTCGCAGAACAAGAGCGGCGACTCCGAGATCGGCCGCATCCCGGTCGACTCCATCTACTCGCCGGTGCGGCGCGTGACGTACAAGGTCGAGGCGACCCGCGTCGAGCAGCGCACCGACTTCGACCGCCTCGTGGTCGACGTCGAGACGAAGAGCTCGATCAGCCCCCGCGACGCCATGGCGAGCGCGGGCCGGACTCTCACCGAGCTGTTCGGTCTCGCCCGGGAGCTCAACGTCGAGGCCGAGGGCATCGACATCGGTCCCAGCCCGAACGACGCGGCGCTCGCCGCGGACCTCGCGCTGCCGATCGAGGAGCTCGACCTCACGGTCCGCTCGTACAACTGCCTCAAGCGCGAGGGCATCCACTCGGTGGGTGAGCTCGTCGGCCGCAGCGAGGCCGACCTCCTCGACATCCGCAACTTCGGCGCGAAGTCGATCGACGAGGTCAAGGCCAAGCTCGCCGGGCTCGGTCTGCAGCTGAAGGACAGCCCGCCCGGGTTCGACCCGGCCGTGGCGCTGGCCAGCTACAGCGAGGACGGCGTGAACGACGACCCGTTCTCGACCGCCGGCTACGACGACGACCGTTCTGCCGTCGAGGACGAGCAGCTCTGACCCAGCGCCCGGGGCGCACCGACCCCGCGCCGGGGTGACCGGCGCGAGAACCACGAGGAGAACGACATGCCCACGCCCACCAAGGGCCCGCGTCTCGGCGGCGGACCGGCGCACGAGCGGCTGATGCTCGCCGGCCTGGCGACGTCGCTGTTCGAGCACCGCCGGATCACCACGACCGAGGCCAAGGCCAAGCGGCTGCGCCCGCTCGCCGAGCGCATGGTGACCTTCGCCAAGCGGGGGGACCTCCACGCCCGGCGCCGGGTCATGACGGTCATCCGCGACAAGAGCGTCGTGCACGCCCTCTTCACCGAGATCGCCCCGCTCGTCGCGGAGCGTCCCGGCGGCTACACGCGCATCACGAAGGTCGGTCCGCGCAAGGGCGACAACGCCCCCATGGCGGTCATCGAGCTCGTCCTGGAGCCGTACAGCCCGAAGGTCGCGACGGTGAAGGAGGCGGAGGCCGCCACGAAGCGGTCCGCCGCCACTGCGCCGGCCGCGGCGCAGAGCGAGCCGGCCGCGGAGGCCGAGGCCGCCGCCACCGACGCGGTCGAGGCCGCGGCCGAGGGCGACGCGGACGCGGCGGTCGAGGCCGCCGCCGAGGCCGAGGGTGCCGCGGAGAAGGCCGAGGCCGAGGGTGCCGTCGACGCCGACGAGGCGAAGGCGGACGCCGAGGTCGCCGACGAGATGGCGCAGGACGCCGTCGACGAGAAGGCCGCCGACGAGAAGGCCTGACCGGTCGTTCAGCCGCTGCCCGTCGCCGCATCTGCGGGGGCGGGCAGCGCTGTCTTCTCGCCCAGGCAACATGCGATGCGGCGCCCGGGCGTAGCCTTTGACGGTGACGCCGACCAAGTTCGCCATCAGGCGGGTGCGCCTCACCCACTACCGCAGCATCAAGAGCTGCGACGTCGGTCTGGGCGATCTCATGGTTCTTGTAGGACCGAATGGCTCGGGCAAAAGCAACTTTTTGGACGCACTGAGGTTCACTGCTCAGTCACTCCGAGATAACCTCGACAACGCGCTGCGCGAGCGTGGCGGTGTAACCGAGGTGCGACGCCGGAGCACTGGTCACCCGACGCATTTCACTATCCACCTCGACTTCGAGTGGGGGTCCGGGGCCGGGCACTACAGCTTCTCAGTGGGTGCGCGCAGGAACGGCGGATACGAAGTCACGAGGGAAAGTTGTCACGTCTCGACGGCGGCCTTCGGGTCGGACAAGTCATACTTTGAATTGAAGCGACGCGGGGCGGACGTCGAAATCGCGTCGTCAGAGTACCGCATCCCTGCCGTCACCGCTGATCGTCTGTTGCTCGTGGCCCTCTCGGGCTCTGAGCCCTTCTCCACCGTCTTTCACGGCCTAGCAGGGGTCAATGTTTTCAACATCAATCCCGACGCGATCCGTACCCCCCAGAAGCCGGGGCCCGGCGACCTGCTGCTTCGTGACGGAGCCAATCTGGCGAGCGTCCTTGACCAGCTATCGAGGGAGGAACCGCGGCGCAAGGCTGTGATCGAGCAGTACCTCTCCACCGTGGTCGACGGGATCGTCTCAGCGGACCGTCGGACGATCGATGCCTGGGAGACGGTCGAATTCCGTCAGAGAGTGCGGGGGTCTGCAGCACCTTGGGACTTCACGGCATCATCGATGAGCGATGGAACTTTGCGAGTCCTCGGTATCTTGACCGCTGTCCTCGGTGCTTCGTCCCGCCTGACCAGCCCCGTCGGCGTTGAAGAGCCAGAGACTGCCCTTCACCCTCGCGCGGCGGGTCTATTGCTTGACGCAATGAGGGAGGCCGCCGACACCCGGCAGGTGCTTGTCACCACCCACAGCCCGGAGCTCATCGATGGGCTCGACAATCCCGATCACCTGCTAGCAGTGCGATCTTTGCACGGGGATACCACGATCGGGCGCGTGGACGCAGCAGGCACGAAGGCGCTCGTCGAGCGCCTCTTCACCGCCGGTGAGCTGTTGCGGTCGGACCAGTTGCAGCCTGAGGGTGCGGACGAGGCGCTTCGGTTGTTCGTGTGACGGCGCAGGACGACATCTGCACAGTCGCCTCGATTGTGGAGGGCTTCGGTGAGGTGCAGGCGCTACCTAAGCTGTTGCACCGCCTCTGGCCCACGTTGGGCGCGCCGGGTTGGTTGCACACGCCAGTACCTCACCGCCTGCCGCGAGGCCAGATCGTCAAGCCTGAGCGCCTCGAGGCCGCCGTGAGGGTGCAGAGTGCGCGTGTACAGGGACGAGGTGGGATCCTCGTGGTGGTCGATGCGGACGACGACGACCCTGCGGAGCTCGAGGCCCGTTTGGCGGCAGCGGAAGCGACCAAGGGAGTACGCCTCCGGGTGGTGGCTGCGGTTCCTGAGTATGAGGCGTGGCTGCTCGCCGGTGGGGCAGCGGACGACGTCGACCCGGAGGCGCACCGGGACGCCAAGAGCCTGGTGAGTTCTCTCCTTCTCGATGAGCCCTACAGAGAGACCAGGCATCAGGCGCTATTGAGCCAGCGCCTCGACGTAGGTCGGGCGCTGTCGAGGTCACCTTCATTTCGGCGCCTGGTGCATGGTCTCCGTGAGCTCTGCAGTCCATGAGTGGGCTCGTGCGTCTGCGGCTCGACCTCGGCTACGACGGGACCGGCTTCCACGGCTGGGCCGTGCAGCCGGGGCTCCGAACCGTCGCCGGGGTGCTCGTCGACGCCCTCGGCACCGTCCTGCGGACGCCCGCCGAGGAGGTCCTCGCCGCGACGGTCGTCGCGGGACGCACCGACGCCGGGGTCCACGCGAGCGGGCAGGTGGCCCACGTCGACGTCGACCCCGGCGCCCTCGCGGGAGCCGGCGGCGGCGACGGGATCCGCCGGCGGCTGCGCGGCCTCCTTCCTGCGGACGTGCGCGTCGTCGCGGTGGCGCCGGCCCCGACCGGGTTCGACGCCCGGTTCTCCGCCCTGCGCCGCCACTACCGCTACCGGGTCTGCGACGACCCGAGCGGTGTCGACCCGCTGCGTCGGCACGACACGCTCGCCCACCCCCGCCTCCTCGACGAGGCCCGGATGGACGCGGCGGCAGGGCGGCTCCTCGGCCTCCACGACTTCGCCGCGTTCTGCCGCCGTCGCGAGGGGGCCACGACCACTCGGACGCTCCTGCGCTACACGTGGGCGCGGGACGCCGACGGCACGGTCGTCGCCCGCGTGAGCGCGGACGCGTTCTGCCACTCGATGGTCCGCGCGCTCGTCGGAGCGCTCCTGCCCGTGGGCGACGGCAGACGCGACGTCACGTGGCCGCAGGAGGTGCTCCGGGGCCGGGTCCGCGACCCGGCCGTCGGGGTCGTGGCCGCGCACGGCCTCACGCTCGTCGGCGTCGACTACCCGCCCGACGAGGACCTCGCGGCACGGGCGAGCGAGGCCCGCGCGCGCCGGTGACCCGGCAGGGCGGCGGCAGCGGGCACGATGCCCGCGTGGACCCCACCACCGCCCCGGCCGCCGCACTCGACGCCGCCGACCCGCTCGCGGGGTTCCGCGACCGCTTCGCCGTCGACGACGTGCCCGGTGCGCCGCTGGCCTACCTCGACGGCAACTCGCTCGGGCGTCCGCCGCGGCGCACGCTCGAGCGGCTGCGGCACCTGCACGAGACCGGGTGGGCGGTCGACCTCATCCGCGGCTGGGACCGCTGGCAGCACCTGCCCACCGAGGTCGGCGACGCGCTGGGTGCCGCCGTGCTCGGTGCTGCTCCCGGGCAGGTGGTCGTCGCGGACTCCACGAGCGTCCTGCTCTTCAAGGCGCTGCACGCCGCCCTCGCCCTCCGCCCGGGCCGCACGCGCCTCGTCGCGTCCGCCGGTGACTTCCCGACCGACCGCTACCTCGTCGAGGCCGTGGCCGCGCGGTCCGGCGGCGAGGTCCGCTGGCTGCGGCCCGACCCGGCGGAGGGGCTCGGTGCGGACGAGGTCGTCGCGGCGGTCGACGAGCGGACGGCGGCCGTGCTGCTCAGCCACGTCGACTACCGCTCGGCGGCGCTCGCCGACCTGCGAGCCGTCACCGCGGGGGCACACGCTGCGGGGGCCGTCGTCGTGTGGGACCTGTCGCACTCCGCGGGCGCCGTCCCCCTCGCCCTCGACGCCGACGGCGTCGACCTCGCCGTCGGGTGCACGTACAAGTACCTGTGCGCCGGTCCGGGCGCGCCGGCGTTCCTCTTCGCGGCGGCCCGGCACCACGAGCAGCTGGACAACGTCGTGCCCGGCTGGTTCGGCGCCGACGACGTGTTCGCGATGGCCGGTGAGTGGGTGCCGGCGGCGGGGATCCGGCGGATGGTCTCGGGCACGCCGCCGGTGCCGGGCCTCGTCGCCGTCGACGAGGGCGTCCGGCTGGTCGGCGAGGCCGGCACCGACCGGATACGGGAGAAGTCCGTCGCGCTGACGTCCCGGGCCGTCGCTCGGCTCGACACCGTCGCCCGCCCCCACGGCTGGCGGCTGGCGAGCCCGCGGGACGCCGACCGCCGGGGGTCCCACGTCGTCGTGGGCGGGCCCGGTGCCCGGGAGGTGGAGCAGCGCATGCGCGCCCGGGGGGTCCTCGCCGACTTCCGGCACCCCGACCTCGTGCGGCTCGGCCTGTCCCCGCTCACGACGTCCTTCGCCGAGCTGGACGCCGCTCTCGACGTGGTCGAGGCGGCACTCGGCGGGAGCGGCTGACGTCAGCCGTGCTGCGCCTTCTCCGCGTCGGTCGCCGCGCGCAGCACCAGCCGGGTCCACGCGCCGACGTAGATGCGGTCCCCCTCGGAGACCTCCGTCCGCTGCCCGGGGGGCAGCGGGGACCTCGGGAGCGGACCGCTGGCCGGGCCGGTGAACGTGCCGTTCGAGGACCGGAGGTCCTCGATCCACCACCGGGTCCCGTCGGTCGTCAGCTGGGCGTGGCGACGGCTCACGGCCGTGTCGGGCGTGCAGTCGATGTCGGGGCCGATGTTGCGCGAGGCGGACGGACGGCCGATGAGGAGGCTCCGGGCGACCAGCGGCACCACGACGGGCAGCCCGGGGGACGGGCAGGGAGCGGGGCTGTCCTGGCTCGCGTGCCACTCGGGGTCGACCCAGCGCTCGAGCACCCACTCCAGCGGCACCGCGGGCGCGAGCGGCTCACCGGGCGCCGGTGACGCCGCGGCCCGAGGCGCCGCACCCGTCGTGAAGTCGTACCCGCAGCCCTCGCAGAACAGCGCCGCAGGGACGTTGTCGAGCCCGCAGTGCGGGCACGGCCGCGGCGCCGCCGGGGCGGCGGGGGCGGACGGGCCCGGTCCGGGGACGGCGGACGCGCCCATGGGGGCCCCGCACGTGTCGCAGTAGTCGTCCGCGGTGCTGGTGTGCCCGTTGGGACACGTCCCGGTCACCGGCGCACCCGGCTGGTCTTCGTCGAGGCGGTGTCGAGGGCCATCTCGTCGAGACGCTCGACGGCCTGCTTGAGCCGTACCTTCCCCGTCGCCGCCTCGTCGATGTCGACGACCTTCCGCAGCCGTGCCGTCGCCTCGTCGTTGCCGGTCGCCGCGGCCAGCTGCACCGCGCGGCCGAGCTTCGCGGTGGCAGTCCCCTCGTCGCCGGCGGCCTTGGCCGCCAGGCCGTCCTGGATCGCCGCGGCCAGCTCCGTCTGCCCCGTGTAGTGGGCGACCTCCGGGCTGATGCGGGCGCTGAGCGCGTCGTCGTCGGTCCACATCGCCTTCACCAGGCCCTGTGCCCGGACCTCGCCCCCGACGGCGAGCTGGACGCGGGCCGCCAGCTGCTCCGAGCCGACCTCGCGCGCCGCCGCGAGCCGCACGGCGACGTGGTACTCGCGGGTCTCGTCGCCCCAGCTGCCGGTCGGGTAGCCCCCCGTCAGCGGGTTGACGTCGGTGCGGCGGGCCGTGAGGTCCTCGACCTCGGGCGCCACCTGGCGGACGAACAGCACCTGGGCGCCCTGCGGCGTCCACACCCGCAGCTCCGCCGCGGCGACGCCCCGCGCCATGGCCGCCCTCATGAGCCGCTCGAACTCCGCCGGCATCTCCGCCGGTGTCGGGATGAGGTCGACGGTGCCGAGCAGGGCCTGGGCGATGCGTCGGACCTCGCCGACCTCCCAGTCGGCGCCGATGCCGCGGCAGTCGCACTGGAACGCCCCGGTGACCGTGGCGAGGCGGGCGTCGAGCTCGGACCGCGTCTCGTGCTCGTTGCGGCCGTCGGTGAGGAGGATGGCGTGTCGCTGGGCCGCCGAGGGGACCGTGGCGAACACTCGTCCGGTGAGCTCGAGCCACGTCCCCATGGCCGTGCCGCCGGCCGGCTCGAGCCGGCGGACGGCCGCGACGGCCTCCGCCCGCGTGGTCGGGGACATCCGCGACATCCACGACTCGAGGGGCCGCACGGGGTACGCGAGGTAGGCCTGGTGGTTGCCCGCGACGACGGCGAACCACGTGCCGTCCAGGATCTGCTCGAGGGCCGCGACGGCGGCGTCCTGCGCGGCGCGCATCCGCCCCGGCACCTGCATCGACCCGGAGATGTCGACGACCACGACCTCGGCTGCGTCACCGGCACCGGAGTGCCCGGCCCGCCCCGCGCCGGAGCACGTGACGCCGACGATCGCGTGCGCGTCCGTCGCCCCCACCGGCAGGAACTCGTTCTGGAACACCGTCGCGGAGAACTCGGTCACGTCGTGCCTCCTGATCCCACCCTGGCCAGGGCCACCGTGATGTTGTCACGTCCGCCCTGCGCGTTGGCCCACGCCACGAGGGCCTCGGCGAGGCGCGTCGCGTCCGCGTCCGCGCGGTGCTCGTCCACCACGCGGCGGACGTCTGCCGGGGTGGGCGCGTAGTTCCACAGCCCGTCCGAGCACGCCAGCACCCAGCCGGGGCCGTCGAGGGCGAGGGAGGACAGCCTCGGGGAGGGGTCCGGGCTGTCGGCGCCGAGCCAGCGGGTGATGGCGTGCGCGTGCGGCGAGGCCTCGACGAGCGCCCGGTCCGCGCCGGCCTCCAGCTGCTCCGCCGCCCACGAGTCGTCGCGGGTGAGCTGGACCGCGGGTCCGCGGTCGGGCAGCCAGTAGACGCGGCTGTCGCCGACCGACGCCGCCACGACCTCCCCGGGGCCGACGACCGCTGCGGCCAGGGTGCACGACGGCGGTCCGTCGGCCGTCCCTGGTGCGCCCTCCGCCGTGGCCGCAACGGCGTGGTCGGCCGCGGTCACGGCGGCGACGAGCGCGTCCTCCGTGGCCTCCCGGGCCCACGCGCCGGCGGCGAGGTGCTCGACGGCGGTCCGCACCGCCGCCTCCGCCGCCGCGAGGCTCGCGACGTCGGAGTCCGGCGACGTCGACACCCCGTCGCACACGACGAGGACCGTAGGCGCTCCCGCCGTGTCCCCGGTGCCCGTGTGCAGGGCGACGGCGTCCTCGTTGCGGTGGTGCCGCCGGCCCCGGTCGCTGACACCGCCGACGCCGTCGCCGGCGTCCACGACCACGTGGTCCCGGGGCCGCGGTGCCGCGGCGCCGCACACCGTGCACCAGCCGTCCGCGTCGACGACGCCCCCGCACTCGCGGCACGTCCGCACCGAGGTCCCGACGGGTGCGACGGTCCCGACACGTGCCGCTGGCGCCGCGGCCTCGGCGGACCCGGCGGCCGTGGCCTCGAGGGCCATCCCGCACGCCTCGCACCACGAGGCCCGCGCCGGCACGATCTCCCCGCACGACGGGCAGGCGGCGCCCGTGGCCGCGCCCGGGGTGGTAGGGGCCCCGGTCACAGCCACGTCCAGCGCCGGACGCGGTTGGCCTCGTCGACGAGGCGGACGCGTTCCGCCGGCGAGTCGCTCGTCGTCGCGAGGTCCCGGATCGCGGACTCCAGCCCGTCCCGCAGCGACCGCTCGGTCGCGGCGTGGCCCGCCACGAGGAGAGCCGGTTGCGGCCCGCTCGTGCGGACCTGCTCCAGTGCCGCACGCAGCACCGTCACGGTGAGCCGGGTGCGGTCACGCGGGTCCATGGCGACGCCCTCGACGCCGGAGACGGCCGCGGCGAGCGACGGCAGCCCCGCCCCGGGCCCGGCGAGGAGGGAGGCCCGCATGGCCCGCGCGTCGACGTAGGCACGGCTCGTGCTGGGCACGAGCTCGAGCGCGGCGACCGCGTCGTCCGTGGCGCCCCGCGCCCCGCGGATGCGTGCCAGACCGAAGGCGGCGGGGGGTGTGTAGGCGGCGTCGGTGCGCGCGCAGACGGCGTAGAGGCCCTCGGCGATCTCGGGCTCGCCGCTGCGCTCGCACGCGAGCGCGAGCGCGAGCTTGGGGGCCAGCTCGCCCGGGACCTGCCCGTAGACGGCGTTGAACGCGCCGCGCGCCGCCCGCCCGTCGTCGGCTGCCAGTGCGGCGAGGCCCTGCAGCCACACGGCGCGCCAGTCCCACGGGTCGAGCCGCAGCAGCTCGCGGGCGGCGGTCTCCACCTCGTCGGCGTGCCCCGCGTGCAGGGCCGCGATCCCCGTCTGCACGAGCACCTCGGGGGAGCTCGACGGAGCGGCCAGGAGCGCCTCGAGCCGTTCCGCGGGTCCGTCGACGCTGACGGTGGCGAGCCAGCCGGCCTGCGGGTCGGAGGGGTCGGGCAGCAGCCCCGGCAGGTCCGACCACTCCAGCGTGTCCCCGGCGACCCGCGGCACCTCGAAGTGCAGGGACGGAGCCGCGTGCACGACGGGACCGGCGGGGCCGGCGGAGCCGGCGGCCTCCTGCTGCTGCTGCGCGACGACCTCGCGCAGGACACCGAGGAGCTGCACGCGCATCTCCGCGGCGGAGGCGAACCGGTCGGCGGGCTCGGGGGCGCACGCCTTCACCACGAGCCGGTAGAACGACTCGTACCGCTGGAACAGGGGCGTGGCGGACAGCGGCGGCAGGCTCGTGGCGTACGTCGTCTGGTAGCCGCGGAACTCCGTCGACATGACGACGAGGGCCCGACCCAGCGTGTAGATGTCCGAGGCCACGGACGGGCCCGCCGACGGCACCTCCGGCGCCTGGTACCCGACCGTGCCGTAGATGACGGACTCGTGGTCGTCGGCCCGCCGGACGCCCCCGAGGTCGATGAGGCGCACCTCGTCGCCCACCTGGATGATGTTGTCGGGCTTGAAGTCGCAGTAGAGCAGGCCGAGGTCGTGGAGGTAGCCGAACGCCGGCAGCACCTCGAGCACGTAGGCGATCGCCTGGTCCAGCGGCAGGGGGTCGTAGTGCCCTGCCCGTCGCATCCGGTCCTTGAGGAGGGCCTTCAGCGAGGTCCCCCCGACGTACTCCATGACGATGTAGCCGGACCCGTCGTGGCTCACGAAGTTGTAGATCTCGACGATGAGCGGGTGCTCGACGCGGGCGAGGAACTGCCGCTCCGCCAGGGCCGCGCCCAGCGCGTCGGCGTCCTGGGAGTTGAGGAGGCCCTTGAGCACGACCCAGCGGTCCGACACGTTGCGGTCGCGCGCGAGGTAGATCCAGCCGAGCCCGCCGTGCGCGAGCGGGCCCGCGACCTCGTACTGACCGGCGACGAGGTCCCCGGCCCGCAGCTTGGGGCTGAAGGAGAACGGGCTGCGGCACTGCGGGCAGAAGCCCTCCGTGCGTCCCGGCCGGCCCTCGACGGAGCGGCCCACCGGCGAGCCGCACGACGGGCAGAAGCGCTTGCTCTCGGCGAGGACGGGGTCCCGCATCAGCGCCTTCTCCGCGTCGACCGCGGGCAGCGGGGGGACCCGGGTGAGGCCGGCCCCCAGCCGGGCGGCCCGCAGCCGGGTGGAGGAGCTGCCGGCGCGGCGTGGTGTCAGCACCGTCTCGCTGCCCCGCGCGGTCCCCAGCGCGGTTCCCAGCGCGGCCGACGCGAGCCGCATCGACGTGCTGGCCCCGGCACCCGGGGTCGCGACCGTGAGGTCGGCCGACGACGGGTCGGACGGCACCGTCGCCGAGCCGGCGCCGCCGAGCGCGGTGGCCGCCGAGGCGACCGCCGCCTCGAACGCCCCGGCGCGGGTCGGTCCGGGAACGCCGCAGACGTCGCAGTAGCCGTCGACGACGTCGCCGGTGCACCCCGGCTCCCGGCACGGCTCCGGCGCCGCGCTCACCGGTCGCCGCCCCACGTCGCGGCGGTCTCCGGCGATCCGGACACGAGCGTCCTGTAGGCGGCGAAGGCCGTCCGGGCCCGGGCGAGGTCGACGGGCACGTCGTCGAGCAGCGACCGCGTCGCGGCCACGAGGCCGCGGACCTCCGCCCGTTCGGAGACGCCGGTGGCGCGGGCCTTGACGCCGTACGCCTCCAGGCCGTCGCGCAGGGCGGCGAGCTCCGCCAGCGGCGCGGCGTACGCGGCCTCGACGCGCTCGAGCGCCTCGGCGACGGTCTCGAGGCGCACGAGGTAGGTGTCGACGTCCCGTGCGTCCGACGGCACCGGACCCAGCTGCTCGACCCGGGGCACGGCGAGGCGCGGTGCGTCCCGCACGGCAGCGACGCAGCGGCGCTCGAGGTCGGCCGCCCGGCGCGACCGGGACAGCAGCTCCGCCCGCAGCGTCACCGCGCGGGCGGCGTCGCGCTCGTCGTCGCGCCTCGCCGCCGCCGCGACGATGCTGTCGCGCTCGGCGCGCGCGAGGTCGCTCCCCAGCTGGGGGAGGAGACCGCCGACGTCCGCGCCGCGTCCCGCGCGGGCGGTGACGTCAGCCAGCCGGGACTCCAGCGAGGCCAGGGCCCGGACCTGCGCGGGGTCGTCGGTGCCCGTGAGGTCGCGGACGCGCTCGAGCCCCGCCCGCAGCTCGCGGAGCCGGATCGCGACATCAGTGGCGCCGACGGAGGACAGCCGCAGCCGCAGCTGCCCCGCGAGCGCGTCGGACAGGCGGCACGCCTCCGGCAGGGACACCACGAGCCCCCCGCCGGGGACGTCGCCGCCCGCCGAGCGCCGCCCCCACACGATCCCCGCCAGCCGCGTGCGCTCGACGGGCCCGACGCGCCCGCCGTCCCACACGCGCACGAGCTCGTCGTGCCGCTCGGCCACCGCCTGCCACAGCGTCATCGACAGCGTGACGTCCGCCGTGACGTCCGCCGCCGTGCCGAGGGGGCCGTCCCCGGTCCCGAGCGCCTGCGCGTCGAGGCTCTCGAGCTCGGCCCGCCGGTGCTCCCGCCAGTCCCGCAGCTCGGCGAGGTAGCGCTCCATGGCCGCGGGCTCCACCGCCTCTCCGAGGCGACCGGGCGCCTGCGGCGCCGTGACCGTGCCCGTCATCAGCCGCGCCCGTAGTCGGGTACCGGAGGGGTCGGCGCAGCTCCCAGCGAGTCGGCGAGCCACCGGTCGTAGGAGGCCCGCCACCGGCCGTCGGCGACGGCGTCGGCGAGAACGGCGTTGACGAAGCGCACGAGGTCGACGTCGTCGGCGTTGACGCCGAGCCCGTACGGCTCGTCGGTGAAGGCCTCGCCGACGACCACGGCGTACGGGTCCTGCGCGGCCATGCCCGCCAGGACGGTGTCGTCGCCGGTGATGGCGTCGACCGTCCCCTGCTGGAAGCGCACGAGGCAGTCGGTGTGGGTCGCGGCGCCGACGGCCTCGACGTCCGGGTGGTCCCGCTGCAGCGTCGCGAGGCTCGTCGAGCCCGTCGGCGCGCACACGCGCGCCCCCGCGAGGTCGTCGAGGGAGGCCGCATCGGAGCCGAGCGGCACGAGGACCTTCTGCCCCGAGCGGTAGTACTCCGCGCTGAAGGCGATCTCCTCCCAGCGCTCGCACGTGATCGTCATGTTGCGGGCCACGAGGTCGACGCTGCCGTCCTGCAGCAGCGGGATCCGCTCGGCAGCGGTGATCACGCGGAGCTCGACGGCGTCGGGGTCGCCGAGGAGGGCCTCGGCGACCATGCGCGCCAGGTCGATGTCGAAGCCCTCGATCCGCCCGCTCACGGGGTCGCGCGCGCCCAGGAGCAGCGAGTCGGCCGAGACGCCGACGACGAGCCGGCCCCGGTCGCGGATCTGCGCCATCGTCGATCCCGCCGGAAGCGAGTCGGGCGACGGCAGGGGGTCCAGCGGCGCGTACGACGCCAGCGGGTCCTCGCACCCCGCCGCCGGTGACGGACCGGGGCTCGGACCGGTGGGGGTCTCGACCTCCGCCGGCACGGACGGGCTCGGCAGGGCGGTCTCCTCGTAGGGGGCGCTCGCGCAACCGGCGAGCAGCAGCGCGGGGAGCAGCGCCGCGGCGAGCGCGACCCGCGCCCTCACCGGTACTCCTCGTAGCGCAGCCGCAGGCCCCACTGGGCGAGCGCCGCGGCCGCCACGCCCGCGAGCAGGCACAGCCACACCGCGACGCCGATGCCGCGCCCGGCCTCCTCCAGCGCCGCGGCGGTCCGCGCGTCGAGGTCGGCGAGCGCGGCGGCGGAGCGCTCGTCGAAGGCGTCGAACGCCGCGTTCGGGCTGTCGGGCTCGCGGCTCGTCGCCAGCGCCACCGCCTGCTCCCAGTCGCCCCCGTCGTCGAGCGCCCGCACCTCGCGGTGGCGGTCGGCGTAGTCGGTCCAGGCAGCGGCGAGACCGTCGGCCGCCGAGTCGGCGGCCGCGGCGTCGGCCAGGCGCGCCTCCGTGGTGTCGGACGCCGCGACCCACGCCTCCTCGAAGGCCGCCCCGGAGCCACGCGACACGAGCGTGAGGCTCTCGTTCGCCTTCGCGTCGAACGCGGCCGTCCGTGCCTCCGCGAGGTCCCGCTCGGCCGCGTAGGAGGTCTCCCGGACGTCCGCCACCGTGCGGGCCGCGGTCCCGAGCACCACCGCGGCGCCCACCGTGACGGCGACCAGGACGACGCCGGAGGCGACGAGCGGCAGGTTGAGCCGGCGGTGGGTGCGCCGCGCGAGCCAGGACGAGGCGAGGACGACGGCGACGAGACCGAGCAGACCCACGACGACCGGTGGCACCCATGCCGTGCGCACCCGCGTCAGCTCCGCCTCCGTCCGTTCGCTGTTGGCGTCGCGGACCACGGCGAGGACGGGGAGCGCGTCGGCGCGCAGGTCGGACCCGGCGACCCGCAGGTACTGGGCGCCGACGGGCAGCCCCTGCCGGTTGTTGGCGCGGGCGAGCGCCACGGTGCCGACGTAGTCCTGCACGGCGGTCGTGAGGGTGGCGAGCGCCTCGCCGTCGGCGGGCTGGGCCCTGGCGGCGAGGGTGATGCCGCGCCCCGCCGTCCCGACGGCCTCGTCGTAGTCCTCCCGCAGCGCGGCGGGCTCGAGGCCGCCGACGAGGAACGCGTTGGTGGCGTCCGCGTCCGCGCGGACGAGTGCCGTCTGGACGGCCTGGACCCGGACCAGCTGTGCGGCGTTCTCGCCCGCGCGCTCGAGGGCGGTCCCGGCGGTCCGGAACGACTGCGCCGCCACCAGCCCGGTCACGAGCCCCACGACGACGAGGCCGACGGCCAGCCACCGCATGAGGGTCGGGGTGTCGCGGCGGAACGGCGCCGCGCGGGCGGTGGTGCGAGCCGTGGCTACCGGCGCGGCTCCCGGCGTGGTTCCCGGCGCGGCTCTGGGCGTGGTGGAGGCGCTCACGGGGCGCCTCCGGCGGCCGCGACCACGGTCCCCTCGGCGCCCTCGGACGCGTCGGTCACCGGGTCGGGGGAGTCCTCGAGGTCCTCCGGCAGGAGCGCCCGGAGCTCGTCACGGGACGGCTCGGTGACGTCGCGCAGCCGCCACGCGTGACGCCCGATGGCCCCTTCCAGGCAGTTGCGCGCGAAGCGGCCGTTGCCGAAGCCCGGGCCGCGGGGCGTCTCGGCGAGCAGGCGGCGGAACCGCGCGAGGCACGCGTCCGTCGGCTCGAAGTCGGCCTTGTCCGCGAGCAGCCGGAAGATCTCGACGAGCTCGTCGTCCGTGTAGTCGTCGAAGTGGACCGTCGTCCGGAACCGGCTGTCGAGGCCGGGGTTGGACCGGATGAGCTCGGCCATCGGCACGGGGTAGCCCGCCACGACCACGACGAGCGACTCGCGGTGGTCCTCCATGAGCTTCACGAGGGCGTCGACGGCCTCCTCGCCGTAGTCGTCGCCGGCGAGGGAGTACGCCTCGTCGACGAAGAGGACGCCGTCGAGGGCGGTGCGCGTGACCTCGGCGGTGCGCGCGGCGGTCTGGCCGAGGTAGCCCGCGACGAGGTCGGACCGGTCGACCTCGACCAGGTGGCCCCGCTCGAGCAGCCCGAGCGCCCGGTAGATGCGGGCGACGAGCCGGGCGACCGTCGTCTTGCCCGTCCCCGGGTTGCCGGTGAAGACGAGGTGGCGCGTGATGGTCGGGTTCGCGAGCCCCTGCTCGGCGCGCAGCCGCTGCACGCGCAGCACCGCTGCCTGCCGGTGGACCTCCCGCTTCACGGCGGTGAGCCCCACGAGCGCGTCGAGCTCGGCGAGCAGGTCCTCGACGCTGTCGTGCCCCTCGACCTCGACCTCGACCTCGACCTCGACCTCGCCCTCGTCCTCGCCCTTGGCGACCGGAGCAGGGGACGGGCCCGTCGTGGCGGGTACGACGGGTGTGGTGGTCGCGCTCGTCGTGTCCGGTGCGCTCGTCGTGTCCGGTGCGCCCGGCCGTCCCGGCGCCTGACGCGGGGGGACGGCCGGTGCCGCCGCCGGGCCCCGCGCCGCGGCGAGCTGCGCGGCGGCGGCCACCGAGGCGTTGCCGAGCGCCCGCAGCATCGGCTCGCCGAGCCCGCACGCCGCCGAGGCCACCCGCGACAGCGCCGCCGCGTAGTCGCCCGCACCCTGGGAGCGCTCGACCACGAGGCGGTCGAGCAGGTGGGTGGGGGAGGCCCGCCAGCGCCCGCCCCTGGCGACGGCCGCCTCCCACCCGCCGGCGCCGCCCACGGCGCTCGCCCAGTCCGCCGCCGCCCCGGGGGAGTCGGCGGCGACGCCCGCGGCGAGGGCCGCGCCCTCGTCCCGCGCGGCTGCGACGTCCACGCCCACCGCGGTGGCGACGGCCGCCAGACCGTCGAGCGCGGCGGCGAGCTCGTGCGGTCCCCGGCTCACGGCTCCACCCCCGGCGGCGGGGCCAGCCGTGAGCCGCCCGTGACGCCGGGCGCAGGGCGCGGGGCGTCCCCACCGAGCGCGAGGCCGCCGCCGACCGCCTCGTGGCCGAAGCGTGCCCGCAGGAACTCCCCGTGCGCGACGAGCGCCGCCGCGTCGCGCCGGTTCACGGCGTCGAGGACCCCGTCCATCGTGCGGCCGAGGAGGTCGAGCTGGTCGATGAGGACCATGAGCGAGGTACGTCCGGCGTCCACCGGTCGGCTGTTCGCCCAGTCCCTCGGCAGACGCAGGTACCCGGCCACGGCGTCCGGCAGGTAGTCCGTGGCGGTCGCGACGACCGAGTACGCCTCGAGGCTGCCGGCGCCGAGGCGGTCGAGGCGGGGCACCGTGTCGCGGACGGTCCGCGTCACCCGCGCCACCCGCGAGGCGACGGCGGCGGGCACGCCGGCGTCGGCGACCATCGACTCCACGCGGTCGACCGCGGCGAGCAGGTCCTCGGCCGTCGGGGCGGCGGGCAGCGCCGGTCCGGGGTCGGGCTCGCGACGGCGCCGACCCCTCAGCAGGTCGAGCAGGCCCGGGGGCACGCAGACCTCACCGACCCGTCGTCGGCCCGGCCGTCACCGGGTGCCGCCCAGGTCGAGGGACCCGAGGCCGACGCGCTCGTCGTGCCGCTGCGCCCGCTCGAGGTACGTGCGCGACTTGTCGACCTCGCTCTGCAGCGCCCCCACGGTGGCGGCCATGCTGTCGAGGGCCTCGACCTTGAACGCGTCGATGGCGTCCATGGTGGCGTAGATGTTGGCGAAGGCGGCCTCGAGCTGCGGCAGCCCGATCGTGGCCGAGGCGGCCTGCCGCTGGATCTCGACGGAGTTGTCGAGGAGCAGCTTCGAGGTGCGCTCGATGAGGTCCGACGTCGTCGTGTTGAGCGCCGAGATCTGGTCGAGCACGAGCTTCTGGTTGGTGAGGGCCTGTGCGACGACGACGGCCGTCCGCAGCGCCGACACCGTCGTCGTCGAGGCCCGGTCGACCCCCTTGACGAGCTCGAGGTTGTTCTTGATGACGACGTCGATGGCGAGGTAGTTCTGGATCGAGACCGCGAGCTGGACGAGCAGGTCCTGGTGCTTCTGGCGCACGTAGAACAGGACGTCCTCGCGCAGCGCGCGGGCCCGCTCCGGGTCGGTCGCCTCGAGCGCGGCGACGCGCTCGGCGAGCTGCGCGTCGAGCCGCTCCGCGATGTACACGTACTGGTTGAGGCGGGTCATCGCCTCCCACAGCGCCACCTTCTCGAGGTTGAGGGCGGCGTTGTCCTTCATGAGCTCGTCCTGGCCCTCGCGGAGCGCGTGGAGGATGGCGTCGAGGTGGGACTGCGCGCTCTGGTAGCGACGGAAGTAGTCGGTGAGCCGCTCGCCGAACGGGATGAGCCCGAGCAGCCGGCGTGCGCCGGTCGCCTGGGAGGGGTCGAGGTCCTCGACCGTCCGGCGCAGCTCCACCAGCGTCGTGCCGACCTTCGAGCCGGACGACAGCCCGCCCTCCCGGATGGCCCGGACCGGTGTCTGCAGCAGCCGGTTGGAGCTCTCCGCGGCGCCGCGGATGTCGGCGTCGCCCATGCCGCGGACCTCGGCGGCCTTCGCCGCGAACTCGGGGGAGCGGCTCTCGGCGGCGAGCAGCGCGTCGAGGTAGTCCGCCACCTTCGCGTCGAGCGCGGGCAGCACGTCCGGCGCGACGGCCGGGGCCGTGGCGGGCGCCTGCGTCGTCGGGACGGCCGCCACGGGCGCGGGTGCGGTGAGGGCGAGGACCGGTTCCGCGGGCCCGGGCGGGGACAGCGGCGACGCCGCGCCCGGGGCACCGCCCTCGGGGTGCTGAGCGCTCACGTCCGTCTCCTCCCCGGGCGCCGTCATCCGCGCCGACGCCCCGCTACCGACGCCTCGGACGATACGCGTCGCGTCCCCGTCGCGGGAGGCGTCGGAGCAGACACCCCCGGACGGGCTCAGGAGCGCTCGGGGTCCGCCGTGACCGTCGCGTACGGGTAGGGCAGGGGGCGGTCGCTGGCGGCGTCGAGCCGGGCGCGCTGCTCGTCGCCCAGCTCCCACCCGACGGCGCCCAGGTTCGCCTCGAGGTGCTCGGGGGTGCGCACGCCGATGATGGGGGAGGTGACCCCCGGGCGGTCCTTCACCCACGCGAGCGCGACCTGCGCGACGGTGCGACCCGTCTCCTCGGCGACCGCGTCGAGCGCGTCGACGACGCCCCACGTGCGGTCGTTGGCGTAGACGTCCCACGCCTCGCCCCAGCCCTGCTTGGCCGCCTCGTCGATGCGGGTGTCCGCGGGCGGTCCGGACATCCCCCGCCGGTAGCGGCCGGTGAGCCAGCCGCCGCGCAGGGGGCTCCACGGCAGGATGCCGAGCCCCTCGGTCACCGAGACCGGGACGAGCTCCCACTCGAGCTCGCGGTCGAGGAGGTTGTACAGCGCCTGGAGGCTGACGAAGCCCTCCCAGCCGTTCGCGGCGGCGAGGTCCACCGCCTTCTGCAGCTGGTAGCCGGCGTAGTTCGAGGCGCCGAGGTACCGCACCTTCCCCTCGCGGACGAGCGCGTCGAGCGTCGACAGCGTCTCCTCCAGCGCGGTCGCACCGTCCCACGCGTGCACCTGGTACAGGTCGATGTGGTCGGTCCGCAGCCGCCGCAGCGACGCCTCGACCTGCCGGCGGATGTGGCCCCGCGAGAGCCCCTGGTCGTTGGGGCCCTCGCCCATGGGGAAGCGGACCTTCGTCGCGATCGTGACGGCGTCGCGGTCGGTGGTCGCGAGCCAGCGCCCGAGGATCTCCTCGCTCGTCCCCTGCCCGTAGACGTTCGCGGTGTCGATGAACGTGCCGCCCGCGTCGAGGAACGTGTCGCACATGCGGTGCGACGTCGCCTCGTCGGTCTCGCGACCGAACGTCATCGCGCCGAGGCACAGCTCGGAGACCTTGAGACCACTGCGACCGAGGAAGCGCTGCTGCACGATCGACGACGCTAGACGCCGCGAAACGGCGTTGCACGCCGGGGCGCGCGCCCCGCATGCTGCGGCCTCGTGGGTCACGTGGACGTCGTCGGGGTCGGGTTCACGCTGCCCGACGGCCGCCCGCTGCTCCGGGACGTCTCGTTCCGCGTCCCCGACGGCTCGGCCACCGCGCTCGTCGGCCCCAACGGCGTGGGCAAGACGACGCTGCTGCGGACGGTGACCGGCGACGTCGACCCCGACGAGGGCCACGTCGCGCGCTCCGGCGGGCTCGGGGTCATGCGCCAGCACGTCGCCGCCGTCGACCCGGACGCCGACGGCGTCGTCACCGTCGCGCTGCTGCTGCGCAGCGTCGCCCCGCCGCGCGTGCGGGCGGCCGCGGCCGCCGTCGACGCCTGCGAGCTCGCGCTGATGGAGGACGACAGCGAGCCGGTGCAGATGCGCTACGCCCAGGCGCTCGCCGACTACGGCGATGCGGGTGGCTACGAGGCCGAGACGCTGTGGGACGTGTGCTGCGAGGCGGCGCTCGGGGTCGGGTTCGAGCGGGCCCGCGGCCGGGACGTCCGGACCCTGTCCGGCGGCGAGCAGAAGCGGCTCGTCCTCGAGGCGCTGCTGCGCGGTCCCGACGGCGTCCTCGTCCTCGACGAGCCCGACAACTACCTCGACGTGCCGGCCAAGCGCTGGCTCGAGGACCGGCTCCGCGAGACGACCAAGGCCGTCCTGCTCGTGAGCCACGACCGCGAGCTCCTCGCGCGGGCCGCGGACCGGGTCGTCACCCTCGAGCCCGGCGCCGCCGGGGCCACGGCGTGGGTGCACGGTGGCGGGTTCGCGACGTGGCACACCGCCCGCGAGGAGCGCAACGCGCGCCTGGAGGAGCTGCGGCTGCGCTGGGACGAGGACCGGGCGCGGCTCGTCGCGCTCGTGCAGCGGCTCAAGGTGAAGGCGACGTACAACGACGGGATGGCCAGCCAGTACCAGGCCGCGCAGACGAGGCTGCGGAAGTTCGACGAGGCGGGCCCGCCCCTCGCCGTGCCGCAGCAGCAGAAGGTGACGATGCGGCTGCGGGGGGCCCGGACCGGCAAGCGGGCCGTCGTCTGCGAGGGGCTGTCGCTGCGCACCGCGGACGGCCTGCCGCTCGTCGAGCCCTTCGACCTCGAGGTGTGGTTCGGCGACCGCGTCGCCGTCCTCGGCTCCAACGGCTCCGGCAAGTCCCACCTGCTGCGCCTCCTCGCCGCCGGCGGGAGCGACCCCGACGCCGAGCACCGCCCGGTCGGGGCGGTGCCGGACCCCGTCCCGCACGACGGGACCGCGCGGCTGGGCGCCCGGGTGCGTCCGGGGTGGTTCCGGCAGACGAACGCGGCCCCCCACCTCGTCGGGCGGACCCTCCTGGAGGTGCTCCACCGTGGTGACGACCGCCGCGACGGGCTGCCGCGCGAGCCGGCGAGCCGGGTCCTCGACCGGTACGGGCTCGCCCGGGCCGCCGAGCAGCGGTACGAGCTGCTGTCCGGGGGACAGCAGGCGCGCTTCCAGGTGCTCCTGCTCGAGCTGTCCGGCTGCACGCTGCTCCTCCTCGACGAGCCGACCGACAACCTCGACCTGCACTCCGCGGAGGCGCTCGAGGAGGCGCTCGCGACCTTCGAGGGCACGGTGCTCGCCGTCACGCACGACCGCTGGTTCGCGCGGGGCTTCGACCGCTTCCTCGTCGTGGGGCGGGACGGCCGCGTGCGCGAGGAGCCG
This sequence comes from Aquipuribacter nitratireducens, assembly GCF_037860835.1. Classification (NCBI taxonomy): domain Bacteria; kingdom Bacillati; phylum Actinomycetota; class Actinomycetes; order Micrococcales; family Intrasporangiaceae; genus Aquipuribacter; species Aquipuribacter nitratireducens. Next base: position 499,259 of record NZ_JBBEOG010000001.1, read on the forward strand.
GACGCGGTGTGGGACGAGGGGCGGGTCGTCCGCGCCCGCTGAGGCGTTTTGACCCGCGACGCCCCCGGCTCGTATCGTGGGGCGCTGTTGCGCGCACTACCGCGTGCGCGCCCTCGCCCCGCGGCACCGGCACTCCGGCCGGGCCACGCGGCGGCGGACCTTCGAGACTAGACCGGCTGGACGAGGTAGACCTGTGCGCACGTTTTCCCCCCGCCCTGGCGACGTCGACCGTCGCTGGCACGTGATCGACGCCTCCGACGTCGTCCTCGGGCGTCTGGCGAGCCAGACCGCCCAGCTGCTGCGCGGCAAGCACAAGGCGGTCTACGCGCCCCACGTCGACACCGGTGACTTCGTCATCATCGTCAACGCCGAGAAGGTCGCCCTCACCGGCTCCAAGCGCGACCAGAAGGTCGCCTACCGCCACAGCGGCTACCCGGGCGGCCTCAAGGCCGTCGGCTACACCGAGCTCCTCGCGACCAAGCCGACCCGCGCGGTCGAGAAGGCCGTCGCCGGCATGCTCCCCAAGAACCGGCTCGGGCGTCAGATGCTCGGCAAGCTCAAGGTGTACGCGGGCCCCGAGCACCCGCACGCGGCGCAGAAGCCGCAGCCCTTCAGCGTCAACGACCAGATCGCCCAGTGACGCGGTCCGCCGCGACCACCCCCTGACCGCAGCCCGACTGCACAGCACCTGAGGAAGTAGGAGACACGTGGCCGACGTCACCACCGACGCCCCCGCCGGCACCCCGGACACCGACGAGGCGACCGAGGAGTTCAGCGGCAGCTACACGACCGAGTCGGTCGTCGAGACCCGCAGCGGCGGGCAGAGCATCACCGCGCCCGGTGCCGCCGTCGGCCGCCGCAAGCGCGCCATCGCCCGCGCCCGGCTCGTCCCCGGCTCCGGCCAGTGGACGATCAACGGCCGCGCGCTCGACGACTACTTCCCGAACAAGGTCCACCAGCAGGAGGTCAACGACCCCTTCTCGGTGACCGAGACCGAGGGTCGCTTCGACGTCGTCGCCCGCATCGTCGGTGGCGGCCCCTCCGGCCAGGCCGGGGCGCTGCGCCTCGCGATCGCGCGGGCCCTCAACGGCATCGACGTCGAGGCCAACCGCCCGACGCTGAAGAAGGCCGGCTTCCTCACCCGCGACCCGCGTGCGGTCGAGCGCAAGAAGGCCGGGCTCAAGAAGGCCCGCAAGGCCCCGCAGTACAGCAAGCGCTGACGCACCCCTCGCGACTCGATGGGCAGGATCTTCGGTACCGACGGGGTACGGGGGCGGGCCAACGTCGACGTCACGGCCGAGCTCGCCCTCGACCTGTCGGTGGCGGCCGCCCACGTCCTCGTCGAGGGCCGTCCCGACACCGGTGAGCGGCCGCGGGCGCTCGTGGCCCGCGACCCGCGGGCCTCGGGGGAGTTCCTCTGCGCCGCCGTGTCCGCCGGGCTCGCGAGCGCCGGGATGGACGTCCTCGACGCCGGGGTGCTCCCGACGCCGGGGCTCGCGCACCTCGTCGCCACGCGCGACGACGTCGACCTCGGCGTCATGATCTCCGCGTCGCACAACCCGATGCCCGACAACGGCATCAAGTTCTTCGACCGGTTCGGGCACAAGCTCGCCGACGACGTCGAGGACGCCATCACCGACCTCGCCGGGCAGCCGTGGCAGCGGCCCACCGGGGCGGCGGTCGGCCGCGTCCGGACCGACCACGGCGCCTCGCAGGTGTACGCGGCCCACTGCGTCAACACCCTCGACGACGCCGCACCGCTGACCGGCCTGCGGGTCGTCGTCGACTGCGCGCACGGGGCGGCGTCCGTCGTCGCGCCGATGGCCCTGCGCTCGGCGGGGGCGCAGGTCACCGTCATCGGGGCCGAGCCCGACGGGCTCAACATCAACGACGGCTACGGCTCCACGCACCTCGAGAGGCTGCAGGCCGCGGTCGTCGAGCAGGGCGCGGACGCCGGGGTCGCCTTCGACGGCGACGCCGACCGCTGCCTGGCCGTCGACGCCGCGGGCCGCGTCGTCGACGGGGACCAGGTCCTCGCCGTGCTCGCCCTCGGGCTCAAGGAGCAGGGTCGGCTCGTCGGCGACACGGTCGTCGCGACGGTCATGAGCAACCTCGGGCTCCGGCTCGCCCTCCAGGAGCACGGCCTCCACCTCGTCACCACGGCGGTGGGCGACCGCTACGTCCTCGAGGAGATGCGCGCCAAGGGCTACGTCCTCGGGGGCGAGCAGTCCGGGCACGTCGTGCTCGCGGAGCACAACACGACCGGTGACGGCCTCCTCACCGCCCTCCACCTGCTGCAGCGGATGACCGCCACCGGACGTCCGCTCGCCGACCTCGCCGCCGTCGTGACGCGGCTGCCGCAGGTGCTCCTCAACGTGCCGGGCGTCGACAAGACCCGCGTGTCCGCCGACGACGTCGTCGTGGCGTGCGTCCGTGACGTCGAGGCGGAGCTGGGGGAGCGCGGGCGGGTCCTGCTGCGGGCCTCCGGCACCGAGCCGCTCGTCCGCGTCATGGTCGAGGCGCCCGACGAGGAGACGGCGCAGAAGCACGCCGACCGCATCGCCGACGTCGTCCTCGACCGGCTGTCGCTGTCCTCCGTGGGCTGAGCGGGAAACCCGTTGCCGCGCGAGGGCGCGCGCGGGACCGTTGGTGTGTGGACACGCGCACCGACACCGCCGTCGTGACGAGCGTCGTCGAGATCGACCCCACCTCGCCGTGGTTCCCGGACCTCGTGCGCCTGCTCGCGGACGTCGACCGCGAGACCGTCGGCGACGCGTACGAGCCGCAGAGCGTCGAGTACCACGCGCGGTCGTGGCGCACCCCGAACGGGCGCCAGCTCGGGTGGGGCGTCGTGGCCGGTGGTGGGCTCGCGGGTGTGGCCAAGGCCTACCTGCCCACGCAGGACAACACCCACCTCGTCGAGCTCGAGCTCGCCGTCGCCGCCGCGCACCGGGGCCGCGGCCACGGGCGGGCGCTGCTGGAGCGCGTCGTCGCCGCGGCCCGGGCGGAGGGGCGCGACACCGTCGTGTCCGGGACCGGCTACCGGCCCGACCCCTCCGAGGCGTGGACGCTGCACGAGCAGGCGGTCGCGGACGCCAGCGTCAGCACCGACCGGGTGCCCGACCACCTCGGTGTGGGCTTCGCGCGGGCCAGCGGCGCCACGCCGGTGCAGACCGAGATGCGCAGCCAGGTGCGGCTGCCGGTGCCGGACCCCGTCCTCGAGGCCGTGGAGGCCGAGGCCGCCGGTCGCGCGGACGGGTACACGACGCGGACGTGGACGGGGGTCCCCCCGGACGACCTCGTCGACGACCGCGCCGTCCTCGCCGAGCGCATGAGCACGGACCCGCCGCTCGGGGACCTCGACTGGCGCCCCGAGGTCTGGGACGCCGCTCGCGTCCGTGAGACGAGCGAGGACTGGGCCCGCCGCGGCATCACCGTCGTGGGAGCCGGCGCCGTGGACCGGTCGACGGGCCGCATGGTCGCGTTCAGCGAGGTCGGCCGCGACGAGCGGGAGCCGACCATCGCCTACCAGTTCGACACGATCGTCGACCCCGGCCACCGCGGCCGGCGGCTCGGGATCGTGGTGAAGGCCGCGAACCTGCGCGCGGTCGCGCTCGCGTGGCCGGAGGTGCGACGGGTGCAGACGTGGAACGCGCTGGAGAACGGGCCGATGCTGCGCGTCAACCGGGCGCTCGGCTTCGAGCCGGTGGGCCTCTACACGCTGTGGCAGCTCGTGCTCCGCTGAGGGTGCGACCGAGCGGGCGCACCCGCGCCACAACCGCTGCGGCGCAGGGGTCGTAGCGCGGCTTCGGGTTGTATCCGCGCTCTGATCCCTGCGGGACAGGGGTTGTGGCGCGGTTTCGGGCTGTCTCCGCGCTCTGATCCCTGCGGGACAGGGGTTGTGGCGCGGGCCGCCCGCCGCATCCGTCAGACCTTGCGCAGGCGCACCCGTCGGACCGAGTGGTCCGGGCCCTTCGTGAGGACGAGTGAGGCCCGGCCCCGGGTGGGGAGCACGTTCTCTCGCAGGTTCTTCTCGTTGATGTCGTGCCAGATCCGCTCCGCGGTCCGCACGGCGTCGGCGTCGGAGAGGTCGGCGTAGCGGCGGAAGTACGACTCCGGGCGGGCGAAGGCGGTCTCCCGCAGGCGCAGGAACCGTTCGACGTACCAGCGGCGGACGTCGTCCACGCGAGCGTCGACGTAGATCGAGAAGTCGAAGAAGTCGCTGACCGCCACGCCCTGCCGGCCGTCGGAGCGCACCCGCGCCGGCTGGAGCACGTTGAGCCCCTCGACCACGAGGATGTCCGGGCGCCGCACCGTGACGTGCGCGCCGGGGACGACGTCGTACGTGAGGTGGGAGTACACCGGAGCGGGCACGAGCGCCTGGCCCGACTTCACGGCCTGGACGAAGCGCAGGAGCGCCCGCCGGTCGTAGGACTCGGGGAAGCCCTTGCGGCCCATGAGGCCCCGGCGCTCGAGCTCGGCGTTGGGGTAGAGGAAGCCGTCGGTCGTCACGAGCTCGACCCGTGGCGTGCCCGGCCAGCGCGACAGCATCTCCCGCAGGATGCGGGCGGTCGTCGACTTGCCGACCGCCACGGACCCGGCCACCCCGATCACGTAGGGGGTGCGCGCCGCGGGGTGCTCCCCGAGGAAGGTCGCCGTGGCGTCCCGCAGCCCGTCGTTGGCCTCGACGTACAGGGTGAGCAGGCGCGACAGCGGCAGGTACACCTCCTCGACCTCCCCGAGGTCGACCCGGTCCCCGAGGCCCTGGAGGCGCACGAGGTCGGCCTGGTCCAGCGTCATGGGGGTGGCGGCACGCAACCGGCTCCACGCCTGCCGGTCGAGCTCGACGTAGGGCGACGCCGCCCCGTCGGGTGCGGCCAGGGGTGTCAGCACGCGCGGTCCGGCCCGCTGGTCGGCCCGGTCACGGGCCTGCTCCCGCGCCTGCGCCGGGGACGGGGTGCCTGCTCCTAGACTCCCCGGCATGTGCGGAATCGTAGGAGTCACCGGAGGGGTGGGCGCGCCGAGCGCGCTCGACGTCGTGCTCGGGGGCCTGCGGCGCCTGGAGTACCGCGGCTACGACTCCGCCGGTGTCGCGCTGGTCGCCGACGACGCCCTCCACGTGACCAAGCGGTCCGGCAAGCTCGCCCGTCTCGTCGACGCCGTCACCGCCGCGGAGACCCTCGAGGCGGTCCCCGCGTACTCCTCCCGCACCGGCATCGGCCACACGCGCTGGGCGACGCACGGCGCGCCGACCGACGAGAACGCCCACCCGCACCTGTCCGAGGACGGTCAGGTCGCCCTCATCCACAACGGCATCATCGAGAACTTCGCCCCCCTGCGCGCCGAGCTCACCGAGGCCGGGGTCACGCTGCTGAGCGAGACCGACTCCGAGGTCGTCGCCCACCTGCTGGCGCGTCGCCTCGCCGACGGCGGGACCGACCTCGCCGGTGCCATGCGCGACGTCGTCCAGCGGCTCGAGGGTGCCTTCACCCTCCTCGCCGTGTGGCGCGGCCAGCCGGACGTCGTCGTCGGGGCCCGCCGCTCGTCCCCGCTCGTCGTCGGCGTCGGGGACACCGCCACCTACCTCGGCAGCGACGTCGCGGCGTTCATCGACCACACGAAGGAGGCGGTCGAGCTCGGCGAGGACCAGGTCGTCGAGGTCCGCCCGGACGGCTTCACCATCACCGACTTCGCGGGCGCCCCCGTCCAGGGCAAGCCGTACACCGTGACGTGGGACGCCGCCGCCGCCGAGAAGGGCGGCTACGACACCTTCATGGCGAAGGAGATCGACGAGCAGCCGAAGGCGGTCGCCGACACGCTCCTGGCCCGCTCGGACGAGCAGGGCCGGCTGGTGCTCGACGAGATGCGGATCGACGAGGCGGCGCTCGCCGACGTCGACAAGGTCGTCATCGTCTCGTGCGGCACGAGCAGCTACGCCGGCATGGTCGCGAAGTACGCGATCGAGCGGTGGGCGCGCATCCCGGTCGAGATCGAGTACTCGCACGAGTTCCGCTACCGCGACCCCGTCATCGGCGCGCGCACCCTCGTGGTGTCGATCAGCCAGTCCGGGGAGACGATGGACACGCTCATGGCGGTCCGGCACGCCCGCGAGCTCGGCGCGACCACCGTCGCCGTCTGCAACACGCACGGCTCGACGATCCCCCGCGAGTCCGACGGCGTCCTCTACACGCACGCCGGTCCCGAGGTCGCCGTCGCGAGCACCAAGGCGTTCGTCGCGCAGATCACCGCCATCTACCTGCTCGGGCTCTACCTCGCCCAGCTGCGCGGCACGCTCGCCGCCGCCGACATCAAGGGCGTCCTCGCCGAGCTGCACGCCGTGCCGGACAAGGTCCAGAAGGTGCTCGACGGGTCGGGTCACGTCCGCCAGATCGCCCGGTGGATGGCCGACACCCGCTCGGTCCTGTTCCTCGGGCGCCACGTCGGCTTCCCCGTCGCCCTCGAGGGGGCCCTCAAGCTCAAGGAGCTCGCCTACATCCACGCCGAGGGCTTCGCCGCCGGCGAGCTCAAGCACGGCCCGATCGCCCTCATCGAGCCCGGCCAGCCCGTGTTCGTCGTCGTGCCGAGCCCCGAGGGCGACGACTCCGTCCATGCCAAGGTCATCTCCAACATCCAGGAGATCCGGGCCCGCGGGGCCCGCACCATCGTCATCGCGGAGGAGGGCGACGACGCCGTCGTGCCGTACGCGGAGGAGATCATCCGCGTGCCGCAGACCCCGCCCCTGCTGGCCCCGCTCGTGACGGTCGTGCCGCTGCAGGTGTTCGCGTGCGAGCTGGCCGGCGCCAAGGGCCTCGACGTCGACCAGCCCCGCAACCTCGCCAAGAGCGTGACCGTCGAGTGAGCCCACGGGCTCGCGGATGATCGTCGGCGTCGGGACCGACGTCGTCGACGTCGCACGCTTCCTCGCGCAGCTCGAGCGCTCGCCGGGCCTGCGCGAGCGGCTGTTCACCGACGCGGAGCGCCACCTCTCGCCCGCGTCCCTCGCGGCCCGCTTCGCCGCGAAGGAGGCGATCGCGAAGGCGCTGGGGGCGCCCGGGGGGCTGCGGTGGCACGACTGCACGGTGACGCGCGAGCCGGGCGCCGCGCCCCGCGTGCACGCGCGCGGCACGGTGGCGGCGCGCATGGCGGAGCTGGGGGTGACCCGTCTCCACCTCAGCCTGTCCCACGACGCGGGCATCGCGGCGGCGACGTGCGTGGCGGAGGGCCGCGAGCCAGGCTCGACCGCGTGAGCACCCTCACGTGGACCCCCGACGCGCCCGGGGAGCTGCTGCCCGGCTGGCGCGCGGCGGACGTCGCCGCTGCCGACGCCGCGCGCCTCGCGACGGGCGTCGACCTCATGGCCGTCGCCGCCCACGCCCTCGCGGGGCGGTGCGCCGCACTCCTGCGGGAGCGTGCCGGCGGGGTGAGCGGACGCGCCGTCGTGCTGCTCGTCGGGCCGGGGAACAACGGCGGCGACGCGCTGCTCGCCGGTGCCTCCCTGCGTCGCCGCGGGGCGGGGGTCACCGCCCTGCTCCTCGCGGACAGGGCCCACGAGGGCGGGGTCGCGGGGCTGCGCGCCGCCGGGGGCCGCGTGATCCGCCCCCACCCCGACGACGAGGCCGACCTCCACCACGCCGCCGACCTCGTCCGCGACGCCGACCTCGTCGTCGACGGCGTCCTCGGCATCGGCGCCCGGGGGGCGGTCCGCGGGGCGGCCCACGACCTGCTCGAGCGGGTCGCGCTCCGCGGCGGGGCCGTCGTCGCGTGCGACCTGCCGAGCGGGCTCGACCCCGACACCGGGGCGCTGTCCGGCCCGGTCCTGCCCGCCGACGTCACCGTGACGTTCGGGGCGGCGAAGGCGGGTCTGCTGCTGCCCCGCGGCCGGCACGTCGTCGGGGAGCTCGTGGTCGTCGACCTCGGGCTCGAGGAGCACCTGCCCGACCCCGCCCTCCACCTCGTCCGCGACGGCGGCGCCCCCGACCTCCCGGGGCCCCACGTGGCGGTGCGGTGGCCGAGGCCGTGGCGGGACGCCGACAAGTACGCCCGGGGTGTGCTCGGCGTCGCCGCCGGTGACGACCGCTACCCCGGGGCCGCCGTCCTCGCGTGCTCCGCCGCAGCGGCGTCGGGGGTCGGCATGGTCCGCTACGTGCCCGCCGACGGCAGGGCCGCCGCCGTCGACCCGGTCGGCCCGCTCGTGCTCCGCGCGGTCCCGGAGCTGCTCGTCCAGCCCCTCGCCGACGTCGGTCGGGTCCAGGCGTGGGTGGTCGGGCCGGGGGTCTCCGAACCGGACGACCCCCGCGTGCGGCACGTCCTCGAGGAGGCCGACGAGCCCGCGGTCGTCGACGCCGGGGCACTGCAGGCCGCGGCCCGCCTGACCCGGGAGGGCACTCTGCGTCGCCCCGACCGGCTGCTGCTCACCCCCCACCGCGGGGAGCTCGAGCGGGTCGCCGGGGTCCTCGGGCTCGAGCGCCGCGAGGACGCCGTCGACACCGCGAGGGACGTCGTCGCCCGGACCGGGGCGGTGGTCCTCCTCAAGGGGGCGGACACCGTCGTCCTCACGCCCGAGGGCCGCACGACCGTGGTCCCGGGGGGACCGCCGTGGCTCGCCACCGCCGGAGCCGGTGACGTCCTCGCCGGGGTGGCGGGGGCGCTGCTGGCCGCCGGCACGGCACCGGGGCGGGCGGCGACGCTCGCCGCCCACGTCCACGCCGTCGCCGCGCACCGGGCGTCCCGCGGGGGACCCCTCCACGCGGCTCTCGTCGCAGACGAGGTGCGCGGGGTGGTCGCCGACGCGCTCGGTGCCCGCGTCCCGGGGGAGGGCCTCGCGTCCGGCGGCGCGCCCGTCCTCTGGGACGATGGTGCACGTGACTGAGCAGCTCGCCGCTCCGGGACCCGCGGCCGCCGCGGCGACCGCCCCGGCCCCGCTCGGGACCCCGGCCCCGGGCACCGACCCGAGCGTCGACCCGGGCGCCGACCCGGTGGGGACGGGCGTCGTGGAGGTCGACCTCGACGCCGTGGCGTCGAACGTCGCCGTCCTCGCCGCCCGCAGCGGGCGCCCCGTCCTCGCCGTCGTCAAGGCCGACGCGTACGGCCACGGCCTCGTGCCCGTGGCCCGGGCCGCCGTCGCCGGCGGTGCCACCTGGCTCGGCGTCGCGCAGCTCGACGAGGCCCTCCGCCTGCGCGAGGCCGGGGTGGACGAGCCCCTGCTGTGCTGGCTCCTCCTGCCCGACGCGCAGCTGCTCGAGGCGGCGGTGCGCCGCGACGTCACGATCGGCGTGTCCGACCCCGAGCACCTCGACGCCCTGCTCGCCGCGGCCCGGGCGAGCGGCCGGGTCGCCGACGTCCACGTCAAGGTCGACACCGGGCTCAACCGCAACGGCGTCCGCGTCGAGGACCTCGCCCCCCTCGCGGCCCGCCTGGCGGACGCCGAGCGCGACGGCCTCCTCGCGGTCGGTGGTGTCTTCAGCCACCTCGCGTGGGCCGACGCCCCCGACCACCCGACGGTCGACGCGCAGGCGGAGGCCTTCGCCGAGGCGGTCGACGTGCTCCGCGCCGCGGGGCTGCGGCCGACCTGGCGGCACCTCGCGAACTCCGCGGCGACCCTCACCCGGGCCGACCTCCACCTCGACCTCGTCCGGCCCGGGCTCGCCGTCTACGGCCTGAGCCCCGTCCCGGACCTCGCGACGTCCGCCGAGCTCGGCCTCCGCCCCGCGCTCACGCTGCGCTCCCGGCTCGCCCTCACCAAGCGCGTCCGCGCCGGGGAGGGCGTGTCGTACGGCCACGTGTGGACCGCCCCGCACGACACCGTGGTCGGGCTCGTGCCCCTCGGCTACGCCGACGGCCTGCCCCGCGCAGCGACCGGGCACGCCGAGGTGTGGGTCGGGGCGCGTCGGGCGCCCGTCGTCGGGCGCATCTGCATGGACCAGGTCGTCGTCGACCTCGGCCCGTCGGCGCACGACCGGATCGGCGACGACGTCGTCGTCCTCGGCCCGGGGGACCGGGGCGAGCCCACGGCGCAGGACTGGGCCGAGGCGGCCGGCACCATCTCCTACGAGGTGGTGGCGCGGCTCGGCGCCCGGCTTCCCCGCCGCTACGTCGGGACCGGCCAGGCCGTGCTCACCGACGACCCCGGCGACGGGCTCGACGAGGCGGTGTCGCCGTGAGCCCCCGTCCCGCCGCCCCGCTGCCTGCCCGGCCCCCTCGCGTGACGCCGTGGGGGCTCGTCGGGCTCGGCGCCGGGCTCGCCGCCGCCGGCGCCGGCGTCGCGGTCGGGGTGGCCGCGGACCGCGTCCACTCCCGGCGCAGGCAGGCGGAGGCGGTCTTCGACCGCGAGGGCCTCGCCCTGCTCGGCGCCGTCCGCGGCGAGGAGTACGTGCTCCACACCGACGACGGCGTCCGGCTCCACGTCGAGGTCGACGAGCCCGGGCCGCGCGACGCCGGGGAGGCCCCGTGCCTCACCGTCGTCCTCGTCCACGGCTACGGCCTCAGCAGCCAGTCCTGGCACTTCCAGCGCCTCTCCCTACGGGGTCGCTACCGCGTCGTGACGTACGACCAGCGGGGCCACGGCCGCTCCGAGCCGGGGCCGTCGGGCTCCGCGCGGATCCCCCGCCTCGGCCGCGACCTCGAGGCCGTCCTCGACGCCTACGCCCCGGAGGGGCCCGTCGTCCTCGTCGGGCACTCCATGGGCGGCATGACCGTCATGAGCCTCGCGGCACAGCGCCCGGACCTGTTCGGGGACCGCGTCCACGGGGTGGGGTTCGTCGCCACGAGCGCCGGCGACCTCGGCAGCCTCGACTTCGGGCTGCCCGGCGGCGGGGCCGTCACGCGCGTGGCGCCGAACCTGCTCGCGCTGCTCGCCCGCCGCCCCGAGCTCGTCACCCGCGGGCGGCGGATGGTCTCCGACATCGAGACGCTCGTCGTGCGGCGGTGGTCGTTCGCCTCGCCGGTGCCCTCGGAGCTCACGCGCTTCGTCGCGGACATCATCGCGAGCACGAGCATCGAGGTCGTGAGCGACTACCTGCCGGGCTTCACCGAGCACGACGAGAAGGAGGCGCTCGCGGTCCTCGACGACCTGCCGACGCTCGTCCTCGTCGGCGACCAGGACCGCATGACGCCGCCGCGGCACTCCGACGAGATCGTCCGGATGCTGCCGGGCACGGCCCACGTCGTCGTCCGGCAGGCGGGCCACCTCGTCATGCTCGAGCACCCGGACGTCGTCAACGGGCACGTCCTCGACCTCGTCGCCCGCGCGCTGCGGCACGCCCGGCGCCCGACCGGCGAGCAGCTGACCGCGCTGGCGTCCGCCTCCACCGCCAAGGGGCGCGGGCGTCGTCGCCGCGCCCTCGCCGAGGCCGCGGACGCGGTCCAGCGCCTGGTGGGGCGGCCGCTGGAGAACCGCGGTGCCTGAGGCGGTCCGGTCGCTCGTGGAGAGGCACGGGACCCCTGCACGGGTGACGTTGCGCTGTCCCGGCCCCTTGGACACCGCCGCCGTGGGCGAGGCGCTCGGTCGCCAGCTCGTGGGCGGCGACGTGGTCGTCCTCGACGGACCGCTCGGGGCCGGCAAGACGACGTTCACCCAGGGCCTGGCGCGCGGGCTCGGCGTGACGGCCCCCGTGACGTCGCCGACGTTCGTGCTCGCACGCCACCAGCGCCCCGACCCCGCCGGCCCCCGCCCGGACGGCCCCTGGCTCGTCCACGTCGACGCCTACCGCGTCGGCGGCGCGCTCGAGTGGGACGACCTCGACCTCGACTCCGACGTCGACCGCTCGGTCGTCGTCGTCGAGTGGGGCCACGGCCTCGCCGAGCGGCTCGCGGACCGGTGGGTCGCGGTGCGGCTCACCCGCGCTGCGGGCGACGGCACCTCCGACGGGGAGGCGCGCACGCTCGAGGTGTCGCTCGAGGGGACGGCCCCGGGTCCGGAGCACGCCCCGGGGCGTCGTGTCGACCTCGACCTGCTCCCCGGGCGCGTCCCAGCGCCGGAGGGGAGCGACCCGTGAGGATCCTCGGTCTCGACACCTCGACGTCGACCGTCTCGGTCGCCGTCCTCGAGGGGCCGGCGGAGCCGGTCGGACCCGCGGCGGCCGCGCCGCGGGTGCTCGCCGCGGCCGACGTCCACGAGGGCAACCGCCCGGCGGAGCTCCTCGCGCCGACCATCAAGCAGGTGCTGGCCGAGGCGGGCCTCGGTCCCCGCGACCTCGGGGCCGTCGCCGCGGGCGTCGGACCCGGGCCGTTCACGGGCCTGCGCGCCGGGCTCGTCACGGCGCGGGCGCTCGCGCACGTCGTCGGCGTCCCCGTGCACGGCGTGTGCAGCCTCGACGCGCTCCACGCCGCCGCGCTCGCCGCCGGGGGTCCCGCCGACGCCGTCGTCGTCACCGACGCGCGCCGCCGCGAGGTCTACTGGGCGACGTACCGGGACGGCCGGCGCACCGGCGACCCGCAGGTGGGCGCGCCCGCCGAGGCGGCCGCACGCGCCGCCGCCCTGGGCGTGCCGGTCGTCGGCCGCGGCGCCCTCGTCCACGCCGACGTCCTCGGAGCCCCGCCGGAGGCGCTGCCCCTCGACCCGCCCGCCGTGCAGGTCGCCGCGCTCGCGCTCGCCTCGCTCGCCGGGCGGGGGCCGCAGCCGCTGCCGGCGGACCCCCTCTACCTGCGACGCCCCGACGCGCAGGTGCCCGGCGCCCCGAAGCGGGTGACCGGGTGAGGACGCCCGCCGTGACCCTCCGCCGGCTGCGGTGGTGGGACGCCGACGCGGTCGCCGCCGCCGAGCCCGAGGCCTTCGGGTCGGACGCGTGGTCGAGGGAGGCCGTCCTCGCCGAGCTCGCGGCCCCCGGCCGCTGGTACGTGCGCGCCGACGACGGCGACGGGCACCTCCAGGGGTACGTCGGGACCGCCGCGCACGGTGCGGACGCCGAGCTGCAGACCGTCGCCGTGCTGCCCGCCGCCCGCGGGACCGGGCTCGGGCGGCGTCTCCTGGACGAGGCGGTGTCGGCCGTGACCGCGGCCGGCGCGCGCCGGCTCCACCTCGAGGTGCGCGAGGACAACGGCCCCGCGCTCGCCCTCTACGGCGGTTCCGGCTTCCGCCGCACCGGCCGGCGGCCCCGCTACTACGCCCCGGCGCGACCGGACGGCGAGCGGGTGGCGGCAGTGCTCATGACGCGCGACCTCGCGAGGGACCCGGCCGAGCCCCCCGGGTCGGCCGAGCCGGCCGGTCACGGGGGAGCGGGGCGGCCGTGAGCGACGCGCCCCTCGTGCTCGGCATCGAGACCTCGTGCGACGAGACCGGGGTCGGTCTGGTCCGCGGTGGCACGCTGCTCGCCGACGCGCTCGCGAGCAGCGTCGAGGAGCACGCCCGTTTCGGCGGCGTCGTGCCCGAGGTCGCGAGCCGCGCCCACCTCGAGGCGTTCCTGCCGACCCTCGAGCGCGCGTGCCGCGAGGCGGGTGTGCGGCTGGAGGACGTCGACGCGGTCGCGGTGACGAGCGGGCCGGGGCTCGCCGGCACGCTCGTCGTCGGGGTGTCCGCGGCGAAGGCCCTCGCCGTCGGGCTGGGGGTGCCGCTGTACGGGGTCAACCACCTCGCCGCGCACGTGGCCGTCGACACCCTGGAGAACGGGCCGCTGCCGGGCGCGGCGCTCGCGCTGCTCGTCAGCGGCGGGCACTCGAGCCTCCTGCGCGTCGACGACGTCACCGCCGACATCTCGGTGCTGGGCCACACCCTCGACGACGCCGCCGGCGAGGCCTTCGACAAGGTCGCGCGGGTGCTCGGGCTGCCGTTCCCGGGTGGTCCGCACGTCGACCGGGCGGCGCGCTCGGGCGACCCCGCCGCCATCCGCTTCCCGCGCGGGCTCACCGGGGCCCAGGCGGTCGGGCGCGACGGTCGCGACCACCACGACGACTTCTCCTTCTCCGGCGTCAAGACGGCGGTCGCCCGGTGGGTGGAGAAGGCGCGGGACGAGGGTCGCGCGGTGCCCGTCGCCGACGTCGCCGCCTCCTTCCAGGAGGCGGTCGTCGACGTCCTCAGCAGCAAGGCCGTCGCCGCCTGCCGGCGCGAGGGGGTCGACCACCTCCTCGTCGGCGGCGGAGTGGCGGCGAACAGCCGGCTCCGGGCCCTCGTCACCGAGCGGGCGGAGGCAGCCGGCGTCCGGGTGCGGATCCCGCGTCCGGGGCTGTGCACCGACAACGGGGCCATGGTCGCCGCGCTCGGCGCCCTGCTGGTCGAGCGCGGGCGCGCGCCGTCGCCGCTGGAGATCGCGACCGACCCGGCCATGAGCGTCCGGCAGGTCCTCGCCGGCACCTGACGGGGCGGCGCGCGGACCGTCCGGCGGCGCGTCCGGACGGGTGGTCGTCGGTCAAGGCGCCGCCCGGGTGGGCCGACACACCTCCGCAGGGGCGTGCCACGAGGGTGCGCCGGTCGGAGGTCGGACGTGCGGACGGGTCCCACGAGCAGCAGCGGGAACGGCAGCGGGGACGTCGTGCCACCGACGGACGGCGAGACCGCCGAGCGCCTGCGTCAGGTCTTCCGCAGCACGGGCGCCGCCATGGGCCTCGTCGGGCTCGACGGCACCTGGCTCGCGGCGACCGACCGTCTCTGCGAGCTCCTCCGCACCGACACCGACACGCTCCTCGCGCTCAGCCCGCGCGACCTCATCCACCCCGACGACCGGCCGGCGGCCGTGCGGGCGACCCGGCTGCTGCTCGAGGGCGGCGTCGACTCCGTCGACGCGGAGCGGCGCTACCTGCGCGCCGACGGCGGGGTCCTGCACGCCCGCGTCGCGACGACGCTGCTGCGCGACCCGGACGGGCGCCCGGACAGCTTCCTCACCCAGCTGCTCGACACCGAGGACGACAGCGGGCCGGTCCCGCTCGAGCGCCAGGTGAGCGGGCTCGTCGGCGCCGACACCTTCCTCGCCCACGTCGACCGGGCCCTCGAGCGCAGCCGGCGCGCCGGACGCACCGTCCTGCTCGTCCACGTCGAGCTCGACGACACCGGCACCGACCCCGTCCTGGCCGCCCGGCTGCGCACGTGCGCCGCGCAGCGGCTCGTCGGCACGGTCCGCGGCGGCGACATGGTCGCGGCCCTGCCGGCGCGGCTCACCGTCTGCTGCGAGGGCCTCGTCGACGAGGCCGACGTGCCCACCGTCGTCCGGCGGCTGCACGGCACGCTCACCGCCGCCGTTGAGGTGGACGGACAGCGGCACCTCCTCCCGGTCGCCGTCACCGCCGCCGTGGCCGGACGCGGGGAGACGGCCGACGAGCTGCTCGCCCGACCCGGCTGGCCCGTCGACGTCACGGCCGGACCGGCCGTCGCAGGCCCACCGGCGGGGGTCGCGGCGAGCGGGCCGGGCCAGGTCCCCCGTGCGAGCGCGGTGCCGGCGCAGTCCGTCCTGCCGGGTCGAGGGGCCGACGCGGGGCGCGCGGGCCGCGCTGGTCGTCACCGGGCGGGCGCGGTCCGGTGAGCCCGGGAGCGCTCAGGCCGTGACGGGGTCGACGACGAGCACGAGCCGCTCGTCCCCGCGTCGCGTCAGCACCACCGTCGCCTCGCCGTCGCCGTCCAGCCGCAGCGCCCGCCGTAGCTCGTCGGGGTCGATCGGGCTGCCGCGCCGCTTGACCGTGACCCGACCCACCCCGTGCCCCCGCAGGTACGCGCGCAGGCGCTTGAGGCCCCACGGCAGCACGGCCCGGACCTCGTAGCTGCGGGCCAGCGGCGACGGCACGAGGTCGTCCGCCGTGACGTAGGCGATCATCGGGTCGAGGAGCCGGCCGCCGACGGCGGCGGCGACGTGCCCCACCAGGCCGGCGCGGACGACCGCCCCGTCGGGCTCGTGGAGGTAGGCACCGACCCCGCCGACCGGCGGGACCGGCAGGCCGACGTCGGTCAGCGTCCCCGCCTCCTGCACCTCGACCGCGCCGTCCCGCGTGACGCTGCGCAGGACCGTCGCGCTCCGCGCCGCCCCCGTGACCGCGGCCGCCCCCCACCAGAGCACCGCCTCCACGACGTCCCCGTCGACCGACGTCCACGCCGCGGTCCAGCCGTGGGCGGGTCCGCCCGGCGCCACGAGGGCGTGGTCGACGCCGGGCGCGACCTTGACCCCCACGGCGCGGACCCCTGTCCCCGGCAGGCCCAGCGCCCACGACAGGGGCGGTGACCACGCCTCGGGGTCCGTGAGGCGGCGGCCGCCGGCCCGTCGGGCGGGGTCCGCCCACGCGGCGTCGACGCCGCCCGGGGTGCCGGGCTGCGCCACGGGGAGCGCGGCCGGGAAGCCCGTCGCGTCGCCCAGGTGCACCCGCGCGCGCGGGAAGTGGCGGAGGTTGACGGTGGCGACGGCGGCTGTCGCCTCGTCCCGCTCGACGGCGTCGACGGCGAGGTCCATGCCCGCCATCGCGAGCGCGTCGACCCCGATCCCGCACCCGAGGTCGGCGACGCGCGTGGCGCCGGCGGCCCGGAGCCGGGCGGCGTGCCGTGCCGCCACCGGCAGCCGGGTCGCCTGCTCGAGGCCGTCGGGGGTGAAGAGCATGCCGTCGGCGAACGCCCCCACCTTGTCCCGCGCCGCCGCGCGCAGCCGCGACTGCGTGAGGGCCGCGGCGACCGTGCCCGGGGGCACGCCGTCGGCCCGCAGACGCTCCCCGAGGGCGAGCGCGCGGTCGGGGTCGTACGGTGGCAGGGCCTCGAGCAGGGCCCAGCCCTCGGGGCGGAGCAGGGCCGACAGGCCGGTCGGTGCGCCGTCCCCGGCGCCCGCCGCTCCCTCACCCACACCGCGATCCTGCCAGCAGGGCGAGGGCTGGCACTCGGGTTGACCGAGTGCTAATCGTCTGGCTACTGTCGACCTGGCACTCGACGGCATCGGGTGCCAGCTCGCCGGAGGACGGGTCGGCACCCGCGACGACGTCCCGACCGACGGCGGAACCCCAGACCACACGGACCGGCCGACCGGCCGGCCGCTCACGTCGCGAAAGAGAGGTCAGCACGTGGCTGTCTCCATCAAGCCGCTCGAGGACCGCATCGTCGTCCAGACGCTCGAGGCCGAGCAGACGACGGCCTCCGGGCTCGTCATCCCCGACACCGCGAAGGAGAAGCCCCAGGAGGGCAAGGTCCTCGCGGTGGGCCCGGGTCGCTTCGACGAGGACGGCGAGAAGCGCATCCCGCTCGACGTCCAGGTCGGTGACACGGTCCTGTACAGCAAGTACGGCGGCACCGAGGTCAAGTACGGCGGCGAGGAGTACCTCATCCTCTCCGCGCGTGACGTCCTCGCCGTCATCGAGAAGTGAGCCGGGCGTCGCGCTGACGCCCTCCCGACGCCGCCCCGGCCCCACGGCCGCGGGCGGCGTCGGTGCCTGACCTGCAGACGAACCACCCCTCCCACCGCCAGGAGCGAGATGCCCAAGAGCCTGTCCTTCGACGAGACCGCGCGGAAGGCGCTGGAGCGCGGGGTCGACGCCCTCGCCGACGCCGTCAAGGTGACCCTCGGCCCGCGCGGCCGCAACGTCGTCCTCGCGAAGAGCTTCGGTCCGCCCGTCATCACCAACGACGGCGTCACCATCGCCCGCGAGGTCGAGCTGTCCGACCCGTACGAGAACCTCGGCGCCCAGCTCGCCAAGGAGGCCGCGACCAAGACGAACGACGTCGCGGGCGACGGCACCACGACCGCCACGGTGCTCGCCCAGGGCCTCGTGCGCGAGGGGCTGCGCAACGTCGCCGCCGGCGCCAACCCGACCGCGCTCAAGCGCGGCATCGACGCCGCGGTCGCCGCGCTCGAGGCCCGCCTCGACGACATCGCCGTCGAGGTCACCGACTCCGCGTCCGTCGCGCACGTCGCGACCGTCTCGGCGCAGGACGCGACGATCGGCGAGACCCTCGCCGAGGCCTTCGACAAGGTCGGCCGCGACGGCGTCATCACCGTCGAGGAGGGCTCGACCACCGGCGTCAGCCTGCAGTTCACCGAGGGCATGCAGTTCGACAAGGGGTACCTGTCGCCGTACATGGTGACCGACCCCGAGCGCATGGAGGCGGTCCTCACCGACGCCCACGTCCTCCTCGTCGCGAGCAAGATCAGCACCGTCGCGCAGCTGCTCCCGCTCATGGAGAAGGTCCTCGAGACCGGCAAGCCGCTGTTCGTCGTCGCGGAGGACGTCGAGGGCGAGGCGCTCTCGACCATCGTCGTCAACAAGATGCGCGGCACCTTCACCGCCGTCGCCGTCAAGGCGCCCGGATTCGGCGACCGCCGCAAGGCGATGCTGCAGGACATGGCCGTGCTCACGGGCGCCCAGGTCGTCTCCGAGGACGTCGGCCTCAGCCTCGACACCGTCGGGCTCGAGGTGCTCGGCAGCGCCCGTCGCGTCGTCGTGACGAAGGACGACACGACGATCGTCGACGGCGGCGGCCAGAGCGACGCCGTGGCCGACCGGGTCCGGCAGATCAAGGCCGAGATCGAGCGCACCGACTCCGACTGGGACCGCGAGAAGCTCCAGGAGCGGCTCGCGAAGCTGTCCGGCGGCGTCGTCGTCATCGAGGTCGGCGGGCACACCGAGGTCGAGGTCAAGGAGCGCAAGCACCGCGTCGAGGACGCGGTGTCGGCGACCCGCGCCGCGATCGAGGAGGGGATCGTCGCCGGTGGCGGCTCCGCCCTCGTCCACGCCCGCAGCGCCCTGGACTCCCTCGACCGCGAGGGCGACGAGGCGGTCGGCGTCGACATCGTCCGACGCGCCGTCAGCCGCCCGCTGTGGTGGATCGCGACGAACGCCGGCCTCGAGGGCTCCGTCGTCGTCGACAAGGTCGCGGCGCTGCCGCCGGGGCAGGGTCTCGACGCCGCCACCGGCGAGCACGTCGACCTCGTGGAGCGCGGCATCGTCGACCCGGTCAAGGTGACGAAGGCGGCCCTGCGCAACGCCGCCAGCATCGCCTCCATGGTGCTGACGACCGAGGCCGTCGTCGTCGACAAGCCCGAGCCGGTGCAGGAGCAGGGCCACGGCCACTCCCACGGCGGCCACGGCCACCACCACTGAGGCGCAGGCCCGCAGCACCACCCGCAGCACCACCCGCAGACGCCGAACGGCCCGCCCGGTCCCCGACCGGGCGGGCCGTCCGCGCTCGTGCGGGCCGGGTACGTTCGCGCGTGTGACCGACAGCGCGACCGGAGCCCCCGCCCCCGGCCGACCCGCCGTCGGGCAGCCGCTCGCCGTCGTCGTGGTCTTCGCGACCTCGGCCGCCGTCCTCGTCCTCGAGATCCTCGCCGCCCGCCTCCTCGCGCCGTACGTGGGGGAGTCGCTGCGCACCTACACGGCGATCATCGGCGTCGTGCTCGCCGGGATCGCCGCCGGCTCGTGGCTCGGCGGGCGGTGGGCCGACGCGGTCGACCCCCGTCTCGTGCTCGGTCCCGTCGTCACCGGCGGGGGTCTGCTCGGGCTCGCCGCCCTCCCGCTGACGACGGCAGCGGGCAGCGCGCTCGCGGGCAGCGGCGCGATCGGCACCGTGCTCGTCACGGGGCTCGCCTTCTTCGGTCCCGCCCTGCTCCTCACCGCCGCGACGCCCCTGTGCGTCGCGCTCCGGCTCCAGGACCTCGCGGAGACCGGCCGCGTCGTGGGACGGCTCTCGGCCGTCGGCACCGCGGGCGCCCTCGTCGGCACCTTCACCACGGGGTTCGTGCTCGTCGCGGCGCTGCCGACCCGCGTCATCGTCGTCGCGGTGGCGGGCGCGATGGTCGTGCTCGGCCTGGGGCTCACCGTCGCCCTGTCGCGGCGGGGCGCGCGCCGGACCGTCGCGCTCGCGGCGGTCGCCGTCGCCCTGGGCGGGGTCGCGTGGGTGGTGCCGACGCCCTGCGACGTCGAGACGGAGTACTACTGCGCCGCGGTCGTCGCCGAGACCACCGACGACGGGCGCGAGCTCGACGTCCTCGTGCTCGACTCGCTGCGGCACTCGGCCGTCGACGTCGACGACCCGTCGTACCTGCACTTCCGCTACACGCAGCTGTTCGGCGCCGTCCTGTCGACGCGGCCGGCCGGCCCGCTCGACGTCGTCCACGTGGGCGCCGGTGGCCTGTCGATGCCCCGCTGGCTCGACGCCGAGCGACCCGGGAGCGCGAGCACGGTGCTCGAGATCGACCCGGCCCTCGCCGACCTCGCCCGGGAGCGGCTCGGGTGGACGGACCCGCCGTCGACGCGCGTGCTGGCGGGCGACGCCCGGCTCACCCTCGCCGACCTGCCCGCGGCCACCGCCGACGCCGTCGTCGGGGACGCCTTCGGGGGGCTGGCGGTGCCGTGGCACCTCACCACGCTGGAGTTCCTCGCCGACGTGCAGCGCGTGCTCCGTCCGGACGGGGTCTACGTGCTCAACGTCGTCGACTACGACGACCTCGGCCTCGCCCGGGCGCAGACGGCCACCCTGAGTGCGGCGTTCGACCACGTGGCCGTCGTCGCGACGCCCGAACGGCTCGCGGGCGAGGGGGGTGGCAACCTCGTCCTCGTCGCGACGGACGCGTCGTTGGCGCCCGACGAGATCCGTGCCGCCGTGCCCGCCGCGGACGTCGGGGCGGGGTCGGGCTCGGGATCGCGCGAGACGGTGCTCACGGGGTCCGGACTCGAGCGGTGGGTGGGAGATGCCGTCGTGCTCACCGACGACTACGCGCCCGTGGACCAGCTGCTGTCGCCGGCCGACCTGCCGGGCTGAGCCCGGCGAGGACCGGGCCGGGTCAGCCCGCGGCGGCGAGCCGGCGCGAGCGGGAGTACACGGCCTCGCGCTCGTCCTCCGTCATGCCGCCCCAGACGCCGTACGGCTCGCGGACCGCGAGGGCGTGGGCGCGGCACTGGGCGAGGACGGGGCACGACGCGCAGATGGCGACCGCCGCGGCGTCGCGGTTGCGCCGGGCGGGCCCGCGCTCGCCCTCGGGGTGGAAGAACAACGACGTCTCCGCCCCGCGGCACGCCCCCTCGAGCTGCCAGTCCCAGAGCTCGGCCACCGGGCCAGGCAGTCGGGAGATCTCGGCCATGTGTCCTCCTGCGTGTCCTCGGTGTCGCGTGTGCCGAGACCGTAGCAACCGCGTCAGAGATTGTTCAAGACCCGGTCTCGACTTGTTCGCCGGTGGTTCGCGGTCGACGTCCGCGACGACCCGCAGTTGTTCACGGGTGCGCCACGGGCGCCTCTTCCAGCGCTGTGCCCCGTCCAGGCGTTGTTCAACCCTGCTTCAGGCACGAATTTCCGCGCGCATCCGCGAGGAGGCCGCGCCGCGCGGCGGGTCAGCGTGTGCGATCACCGCGTCGGGTCGTCACAATCGCGGAATGGCTGAGGCTCCTGCGGGTCGGCAGGGCGGCGGTGACACGGTGCTGCGCCCGATGCTGACCGTCGCCGCCGTCGCACGACGGCTGGGCGTCGCACCGGCGACCCTCCGCACGTGGGACCGCCGCTACGGCCTGGGGCCGTCGGAGCACACGGCCGGCTCGCACCGTCGCTACTCGGCGACCGACGTCGGTCGACTCATGGTCATGCGGCGACTCACGCTCGAGGGCGTGCCGCCCGCCGAGGCGGCGGGACTCGCCCGGACGAGTGACGTCCCGGAGGACCTCGGTCTGGCGAGCGTCACCGCGCTCGTCGGCCGGCCGGTCCCGGTGGGAGGGCCGAGCGCGGCGACGACGAGTCCCGTCGGGGCCCTGCCCCGGGAGCGGGACGGCGCCGTGGCCGACGCGGACGACGGCTACCCGACGTCCGGTCTCTTCGACGACGTCGGCGACGTCTGGGCGGACGACCTCGCAGTGGGCGCGGCGGACGCCGAGGGCGACGGCATGGCGCTCCGTGCGGGTGCCTCCGTCGACGGCGGCACGGGTGCGGTGCCCGTGCGCCCGCGCAGCGGGGGCGGCCGGGTCGTCGCCCTGCCGGACGGGTCGCCCACCGCGCGGGGGCTGGCGCGTGCCGCGATGGCCGTCGACAGCCACGAGTGCGTCCGGATCGTCCGTCAGCACCTCGAGCGGTTCGGCACGGTGCGCACGTGGGAGCAGCTCGTCGCCCCTGTGCTCGTGGCGGTCGGCGAGCGCTGGCGCGCGACCGGCGCGGGCGTCGAGGTCGAGCACGCGCTGACGGAGAGCGTCCTGCAGTGCCTGCGCGGTGTCGCCGGCGGGCTGCGTCACCCCCGCAACAGCCGGCCGGTGCTCCTGGCGGCAGCGGAGGACGAGCACCACGGCCTGCCGCTCCACGTGCTGACCGCCGCGCTGGCCGAGCAGGGGGTCGCGTCGCGCCTCCTGGGCGTCAGGGTGCCGCGGGCCGCCCTCGCGGCGGCCGTGCGCCGCAGCGGTCCTGCCGTCGTCTTCGTGTACGCCCACCTGCGCGTGCGGCAGCCCGAGCAGCTCGACGAGCTGCCCCGCCTGCGGCCCAGCCCGCTCCTGCTCCTCGGCGGCCCCGGCTGGTCCGGCGTCGACACCCCGCCCGGGGTCGAGCGGGTCGACGACCTCCCGGGTGCCGTCGACCGGATCGTCACCGCCGTCGGCGCCTGAGGTCCGTCGCGCCCCACTCCCTCAACCCGCCTCACCCACCTGCCGATACGGCTCGTGGAGCGCCCCGAGGGGGTGCCGGAGAAGGGAGCCCTCGTGGCCACGGTCCTCGTCGTCGACGACACGCCCATCGTGCGTGAGCAGCTGCGCCGTGCCGTCGGCGGGCTGCCCGGCATCACGCGGGTCGTCGGGGCCGCCTCGGGGGAGGAGGCGCTGTCACGCTGGCCCGTCGAGCGCCCGAGCGTCGTGCTCCTCGACGTCCGCATGCCCGGCATCGGCGGGGTCGAGACCGCGAAGCGGCTGCTGACGCGCCACCCGGAGGCGAACGTCCTCATGACGACGATGGCGGAGGACGCCGACGGCCTCGCCCGCGCCATCGCCGCAGGCGCCCGCGGCTACGTCGTGAAGGACGCCAGCCCCGAGGAGCTGTCCATCGCGCTCGCCGCGGCTCTCAGCGAGGCCACGCGCCGACAGGTCCCCGCGCAGACGCGGGGCCGTCCGGGCGGGAGCGCCGTGCAGCTGACGGAGCGCGAGGTCCAGGTGCTCGACGGCATGTCCCGTGGCTGCAGCAACGCCGCCATCGGCAAGGAGCTGTTCCTCTCCGAGGACACGATCAAGACGCACGCCCGTCGCCTCTTCCGCAAGCTCGACGCCGCCGACCGCGCCCAGGCGGTGGCGACCGGCTTCCGCCTCGGCCTGGTCCGCTGACAGCTAGCCTGGCGGTGCCCGTCGCACGGGCCGACCCGGGGACGAGGACCTGCCATGCACCTGTGCCGCGCCGCCCGCACCGCGAGGGGCACGGGCGTCGTCCGTCGAACGAGTGACGCACCGTGCCCGCACGGTGCTGGTCTGTAACGACTCGACGGGTTGTCGCGATGTCGCACGAGGACGCCCCAGCAGGCGCCGGTCCCCCTGACGGCAGCCTGTGGTCGAGGCTCGTCACGCGGGCCGTGGCCGGGGAGTCCGCAGCAGTCGAGACCCTGATCGCCGGGGTGCGGCAGCGGGTGCACCGGTACTGCCGCGCCCGGCTCCGCGGCTACCCCGGCGCCGAGCAGGCCGCGGACGACGTGGCCCAGGAGGTGTGCGTTGCCGTGCTGACCGCCCTGCCCCGCTACCAGGACACCGGACGCCCGTTCGAGGCGTTCGTGTTCCGCGTGGCCGGGCACAAGGTCGCCGACGCGCAGCGCCAGGCGCTCGGGCGGGAGCAGCCGGTCGAGGAGCTCCCGGACGGGCACAGCGACGCCCTCGCCGACGACCCCGCGCGCAGCGCCGAGGTGTCCTCCGAGGCGGACCGGGTGACGCGGCTCATGGACCGGCTGCCCGGCCAGCAGCGCGAGGTGCTCGTGCTGCGGGTGGCGGTCGGTCTGTCGACCGAGGAGACGGCCGCGGCGCTCGGCATGACCGCGGGTGCGGTGCGGGTGGCGCAGCACCGGGCGCTGGGCCGGCTGCGGGTGCTGCTCGCCGAGGAGGACGCCGGCAGCCCCGGCTCCGGTGCGACCGGGCGGGGTCGTCGGTGAGCCCGCGCCGCCCGTCGCAGCTCGGCCCGGAGGAGGCCACGCGTTCGCTCGCCGCCGTGCGCAGCTCGGACGCGCTGGTCGACGCGCTCGCCGCACGTGGCGACCTCCGCCGGGTCGCCGCCGACGACGACGGGCTCGCCCGCCTGCTCGCCGGGTGGGCGGCGACCGTCGACGCCGAGACGGTCGCGCGGCTCGGGACCCCGCCCGTCGCACCC
Source organism: Aquipuribacter nitratireducens (assembly GCF_037860835.1). NCBI lineage: Bacteria > Bacillati > Actinomycetota > Actinomycetes > Micrococcales > Intrasporangiaceae > Aquipuribacter > Aquipuribacter nitratireducens. The sequence goes on from NZ_JBBEOG010000001.1 coordinate 523,452, forward strand.
GTCTCGCCCGGCCCGACGACGGCACGACCGCGCGCGACCGCGCCGACTGTCCTCACGGCACGCCCGGCTGCGCCGGGGGGGCGGGCTCGACCGTGGTGGCTCGTCTCCGCCGCGGCCGCCGCCGTCGTCGTCTCGCTGGGCGTCGGGGGTGCCGTCCACGACATCGGCCGCCTGTCCCCGTCGCCGGCGCAGGCGGCCACCAGCATCGAGACGACGCTCGTCGCGGCCCGGCTCGCGCTGGCCGAGGGGGACGTCGCCGGCGCCCGCGTGCTGCTCGACCAGGTCGCGGCCCTCCTCGACGAGCTGCCGCCGGAGGTGCGCGACGGACTCGAGCCGGACGTCGACAGCGTCGTCGTCGAGCTGCGCGCCGCCGCGGCCGAGGGCGGCCCCGGAGGTGTCGGTGGTGGTGCCGGGAACGGTGGGGCTGCCGGGAACGGTGGGGCTGCCGGGAACGGTGGTGGTGCCGGGAACGGTGGGGCTGCCGGGAACGGTGGTGGTGCCGGGAACGGTGGTGGTGCCGGGAACGGTGGTGGTGCCGGGAACGGTGGTGGTGCCGGGAACGGTGGTGGTGCCGGGAACGGTGGTGGTGCCGGGAACGGTGGTGGTGCCGGGAACGGTGGGGCTGCCGGGAACGGTGGGGCTAGCGGGAACGGTGGGGCTGCCGGGAACGGTGGGGCTGCCGGGAACGGTGGTGGTGCCGGGAACGGTGGTGGTGGCACGCCTGCCGATCCGCCGACAGCGGACCGCGAACAGCCGGCCCCGAAGCCGACAGCGGCCCCCGAACGCCCGGCCCCGAAGTCGACAGCGGCCCCTCGGCCGCCGGCTCCGAAGCCGACAGCACCCCCGACCACCGCGCGGCCGACCGCCGCCCCACCACCGGCGGGCGACGAGCGGGCCACGGCGGCCCCGGCGACGCCCACCGCGCGGACGAGCACGACCCCGACGGCCGCTCCCGCTCCCGCGACCCCCACACCCCCGTCCGGCGGTCGGCCCACGTCCGACGGCTGAGCCGTCCCCCCGGTGGCCCGCGGGCGGTCGGGGCGCCCGCCCCGAGCGCCTACCATCGGGGCGTGGTGAACGAGCGTCCCGCCGCCCCCGTGAACGCCGCCGCCGACGAGGTCCCTGTGCCGGACCCCTTCGCGACCGTCGGCCTCACGTACGACGACGTCCTCCTCCTGCCCGGCGAGAGCGACGTCGTGCCGAGCGCGACCTCCACCCGGTCGCGGGTGTCGCGACGGATCCACGTCGAGGTCCCGCTGCTGTCCAGCGCCATGGACACGGTGACGGAGTCCCGGATGGCCATCGCGATGGCGCGGCAGGGCGGGCTCGGTGTGCTCCACCGCAACCTGTCAGCGGAGGACCAGGCGCAGCAGGTCGACCTCGTCAAGCGGTCGGAGGCAGGCATGGTGACCCACCCCGTCACGACGAGCCCGGACGCGACCCTGGCGGAGGTCGACGCCCTGTGCGGGCGCTACCGGGTGAGCGGCCTGCCGGTCGTCGACGGGGCCGGTGTCCTCCTCGGCATCGTCACCAACCGGGACCTCCGCTTCGAGAGCGACAACACCCGCTGCGTCCGCGACGTCATGACCCGGATGCCGCTCGTTACGGCCCCCGTCGGCACCTCGCCCGAGGCGGCCATGGCGCTGCTCGCCCGGCACAAGGTCGAGAAGCTGCCGCTGGTCGACGACAGCGGGCGGCTCCGCGGCCTCATCACCGTCAAGGACTTCACGAAGCGCGAGCAGTACCCGCTCGCGACCAAGGACGACGACGGCCGGCTCCGGGTCGCGGCCGCCATCGGCATCTTCGAGGACGCCTGGAAGCGCGCGATGCTCCTCGTCGAGGCCGGCGTCGACCTCCTCGTCGTCGACATGGCCCACGGGCACTCCCGCGCGGTCCTCGACATGATCCGCCGGCTGAAGGCCGAGCCGTCGGTGGGCGGGGTCGACGTCGTCGGCGGCAACGTCGCGACCCGCGCCGCCGCGCAGGCCCTCGTCGACGCCGGTGTCGACGGCGTCAAGGTCGGCGTCGGGCCCGGCTCCATCTGCACTACCCGGGTCGTCGCGGGCGTCGGCGTGCCGCAGGTGAGCGCCATCCACGAGGCGGCGCAGGCCTGCGCCCCCGCCGGTGTGCCCGTCATCGGGGACGGTGGCCTGCAGTACTCCGGCGACATCGCGAAGGCGCTCGTCGCCGGGGCCGACACCGTGATGCTCGGCTCGCTCCTCGCCGGGTGCGAGGAGAGCCCCGGCGAGCTCGTGTTCGTCAACGGCAAGCAGTACAAGTCCTACCGCGGCATGGGCAGCCTCGGTGCGCAGCAGACCCGCGCCGGTGCCCGGTCGTTCAGCAAGGACCGCTACTTCCAGAACGACGTCGTCGCCGACGACGAGTTCGTCCCGGAGGGCGTCGAGGGGCAGGTGCCGTACCGGGGGCCGCTCGGGGCGGTGGCGCACCAGCTCGTCGGGGGGCTCCGGCAGTCGATGTTCTACGTCGGAGCAGAGACCGTCGAGCAGCTGAAGCGCCGTGGGCGCTTCGTGCGGATCACGTCGGCCGGGCTCAAGGAGAGCCACCCGCACGACATCCGCATGACGAACGAGGCGCCGAACTACACGGTCCGCTGACCGCCGGGGTCGCGTCCGGTCCGTCCCGGGTTGTCCGGATCCCGTGACAGGAGTTTGCTGCGCCTGTGCGCATCCGTGCACGGGCGACGGCGCCGTCGGGCCTCCCGTCGCCGACCGGTGACGAGAGGGGCAGGCAGATGGCGGAGAACCGAGCGGTCACGTACCAGGGGGCGGGCAAGGTCCGGGTCGACGAGATCCCGTACCCGAGCTGGGAGCTGAAGGACGGCCCGGGCGTGAACCCGGACAACGTCGGTCGGCCGCTGCACCACGGCGCGATCCTCAAGGTCGTCACGACCAACATCTGCGGCAGCGACCAGCACATGGTCCGCGGCCGCACGACCGCTCCCGAGGGCCTCGCCCTCGGCCACGAGATCACCGGCGAGGTCGTCGAGACCGGCCGGGACGTCGAGTTCATCAAGGTCGGCGACCTGTGCTCCGTGCCGTTCAACATCGCGTGCGGACGGTGCCGCAACTGCAAGGAGCGCAAGACCGGCATCTGCCTCAACGTCAACCCCGACCGGCCGGGCTCGGCCTACGGCTACGTCGACATGGGCGGCTGGGTGGGCGGCCAGGCGGAGTACGTCATGGTGCCGTACGCCGACTTCAACCTCCTGCCGTTCCCCGACAAGGACCAGGCCATGAGCAAGATCATGGACCTGACGATGCTGTCCGACATCTTCCCGACCGGGTTCCACGGCTGCGTGACGGCGGGGGTCGGCGTCGGGTCGACGGTCTACATCGCCGGAGCAGGACCCGTCGGCCTCGCCGCCGCGGCCGGAGCGCAGCTGCTCGGGGCGGCGGTCGTCATCGTCGGTGACCTCGTCGAGGACCGGCTCGCGCAGGCGCGCAGCTTCGGCTGCGAGACCGTCGACGTGTCGAAGGGCGACCCCCGGGACCAGATCGAGGAGATCCTCGGGGTCCGCGAGGTCGACTGCGGCGTCGACGCCGTCGGCTTCGAGGCCCGCGGTCACGGGGAGGGCGCGCAGCAGGAGGCACCTGCGACCGTCCTCAACTCGCTCATGGACCTCACGGCGGCCGGGGGCGCGCTCGGCATCCCCGGCCTCTACGTCACCGGCGACCCGGGAGGCATCGACGAGGCGGCGAAGAAGGGGTCGCTGTCGCTCAGCCTCGGCACGGGGTGGGCGAAGTCGCTGTCCTTCACGACGGGCCAGTGCCCGGTCATGAAGTACAACCGCGGCCTCATGATGGCGATCCTCCACGACCGGGTGCAGATCGCGAAGGCCGTCAACGCCACGAGGATCAGCCTCGACGAGGCGCCGCAGGGCTACGCCGACTTCGACAGCGGCGCGGCGAAGAAGTACGTCATCGACCCGCACGGGTCGGTCGCGGCCTGAGGGTCGCGACGGTCCGGGCGGCCCGAGGTGGCCGGTGCGGCGGGTCCGGGCCCGCCGCACCGGCCCACTAGGGTCGCGGCGTGAACGAGCTCGAGATCGGCCGTGGCAAGCGCGGGCGCCGCGCCTACTCCCTCGACGACGTCGCCATCGTCCCCTCCCGTCGCACCCGCGACCCGGAGGACGTCTCGACGGCGTGGCAGATCGACGCCTACCGGTTCGAGCTCCCCCTGCTCGCCGCCCCCATGGACTCCGTCATGAGCCCGGCCACCGCCGTCGCCGTCGGGCGGCACGGCGGGCTCGGTGTCCTCGACCTCGAGGGCGTGTGGACCCGCTACGAGGACCCGACCGACCTGCTGGCGGAGATCGCCTCGCTCGACCCCGCCGCCGCGACGACGCGCATGCAGGAGATCTACGCCGCCCCGGTGCAGCCGGACCTCATCACGCAGCGGCTCGCGGAGGTCCGGGCGGCCGGCGTCACCGTGGCGGGGGCGCTCAGCCCCCAGCGCACGCAGGAGCTGTGGCAGACGGTCGTCAGCGCCGGCGTCGACCTCTTCGTCATCCGCGGGACCACCGTGTCCGCGGAGCACGTGTCCACCCGCAGCGAACCCCTCAACCTCAAGCGCTTCATCTACGAGCTCGACGTGCCCGTCATCGTGGGCGGCGCGGCGACGTACACCGCGGCGCTCCATCTCATGCGGACGGGCGCGGCGGGCGTGCTCGTCGGCTTCGGCGGCGGAGCCGCGCGCACCACCCGGCAGACCGTCGGCATCCACGCGCCCATGGCCACGGCCATCGCCGACGTCGCCGCCGCCCGCCGGGACTACCTCGACGAGTCCGGCGGCCGCTACGTCCACGTCATCGCCGACGGCGGGCTCGGGCGCAGCGGGGCGGTCGTGAGCGCGGTCGCGTGCGGCGCCGACGCCGTCATGCTCGGCACGGCCCTGGCCCGTGCCGTCGAGGCGCCGGGGCGGGGCTGGCACTGGGGCCCGGAGGCGCACCACGCGGTGCTGCCGCGCGGCGAGCGGGTGCAGGTCGGGACCGTGGCGCCGCTGGAGGAGATCCTCCTCGGCCCGGGGCGCAGCGCCGACGGCACGACCAACCTGTTCGGTGCGCTCCGCCGGTCCATGGCGACGACCGGCTACCTCGACCTCAAGGAGTTCCAGCGGGTCGAGGTCGTGGTGTCGCCCTACCGGCCGGGCTGAGGGCCCGGACCTCCGCGGGGCCGGGCGCCTCGAGGCAGCGGCGGGCCAGGTCCCGCGCCGCTGCGGCGTCCAGCTCCCGCACCCGGTCCTTGACGGCCGGGACCGAGCGCGGTCCGACGCTCAGCTCGCGCACGCCGAGCCCGACGAGGACGGGGACGGCGGCCGGGTCGCCCGCGAGCTCCCCGCACACCGCGACGCGGACCTCGGGGCCGACCCCCTCGCACGTGGCGGCGACGAGCGCGAGCACGGCGGGGTCGAGGCCGTCGGCCAGGGAGGCGACGTGGGGGTTGCCGCGCTCGGCGGCGAGCGCGTACTGCGTGAGGTCGTTCGTCCCGATCGACACGAAGTCGACGAGACCGCGCAGGTGCCGCGACCGCAGCGCGAGCGCCGGCACCTCCACCATGACCCCGACCTCGAGGCCGGTGGGGAGGTCGGACATCCCGAGGGCACGTGCGGCGTCGTGGAGCGCCTCGCGGGCCCGCGAGAGCTCCTCGACCGTGCCGACCATCGGGAACATGACGCCGAGGGGCGTCTCGGCCGCAGCCCGGACGACGGCCCGCAGCTGGGTCGCGAGCAGGTCGGGGCGCGCCAGCTGGAGCCGGAGGCCGCGAAGGCCGAGGAAGGGGTTGGCCTCGACGGGCTGGTCGGCGTACGGCACGGGCTTGTCGCCCCCGACGTCGAGGGTGCGCACGACGACCCGCCGTACGCCGACGGCCGCCGCGACCGCGAGGTAGGCGGCGACCTGCTCCTCCTCGTCCGGTGGGGAGTCGCGGCCGCCGAAGAGCAGCTCCGTGCGCAGCAGGCCTATCCCGTCGGCCCCGTGGGCGGCCGCGGTCCGTGCGTCGTGCTCCCCGGCGGCGTTCGCCGCGACCTCGACGTGGACGCCGTCGCCGGTCACGGCCGGGCCCTCCGCGCGGCGGCGCGCCTCCTCGGCCGTGCGGGTGCGCTCGGCGCGCTCGGCCTCCCACCGCCCGAGCAGGTCGGCCGCCGGGCTCACGAGGAGGGAGCCGTCGTCACCGTCGACGGCGACCGTGGTGCCTGTCGGCACCTCGAGCACCGCGGGCCCTGCGGCGACGACGAGGGGCAGGCCGGCGGCGCGCGCGAGCAGCGTCGCGTGCGAGGTCGGGCTGCCCTCCGCCGTCACGACGGCCGTCACCTCGGCGGGATCGAGGGCCCGGACGTCGTCCGGGGTGACGTCGCGCGCGAGGAGGACGCCGGGGCGGCTCGTCGTACCGCGCCCGGCCCCCTGGAGACGGCGGCGGACCGCGCGACCGACCGCGCGCACGTCCGCCGCCCGTGCGGCGAGGTACTCGTCGTCGAGCGCCTCGAGGTCGGCGGCGACGCGGTCGACGGCACGCTGCCACGCCACCTCGGCCGCGCTGCCGGCGTCGACGTCGTCACGGGCCGGTGCGAGCAGGCTGTCGTCCTCGAGCAGGAGCAGGTGGGTGGCGAGGATCGCGGCGTAGGGGTCGTCGGCGTCGTCCGGAGCCCGCCCGCCGGTTCCGTGAGGTGCCCGCAGCTCGTCCACGGCACCGGCGAGGGCGCTCTCGAGCCGCTCCCGCTCGTGCTCCGGCGTCCCGGCCGGCCCGTCGGGCAGTGGCGGCAGCGTGTCCTCCAGGTACCAGGCCCGGCCCCAGCCCCGTCCGGGCGCGGCGGGCGTCCCTCGCACGTCGCCCGGCCGCTCCTGCGCGGATGTGGGTGACGGTGCCGGCCCCACCGCCGGCGCCGGGGGAGCGGTCGCCGCCTCGGTGCCCTCGCCGAAGCCCGCCTCGACCGCGGCGACGACCTGGTCGACGGCCGCGGCGGCACCGGGCCCGGACGCGGTGACCCGGACGACGTGCCCGCGGACGGCGCCCAGCTGCTGGATCCCCACGAGGCTGCGGGCGGCGACCGGGCCCCGCCCGGACGTCACGTCGTGGAGCCGGACGTCGGCGTCGAGGCGGCGCACGAGCTGCACGAGCGCGGCCGCCGGTCGGGCGTGCAGACCGTGCGGGTTGACGACGGTGACCTCGCGGGCGACCTCGTCGTCGGTCGTCGCGTCGGGGGCGGGCGAGTGGTCGGCCGTGCCGCCGAGGTGCTCGGCCTTCGCCCCGCCGGCGAGCGCGGCGTCCGCCGCCACCTCCTCCAGCGTCGCCCCGCCCGCCGCCTGCACGACCGCGGCGACGACTCCCTCGACGAACGGTGCGGCGCTCAACCGCACCTCGAAGCCGAGGTCGCCACCGAGCTCGAGGGCGAGCTCGGCACTGAGCACGGCGCTGCCGAGGTCCATGACGACGAGGACGCCGGCCGGACCCCCAACCTGCTCGACGGCCTCGAGTACGGCGGTGGCGTCCGTCCCGGTGCCGCCGTCCGGTGTCCCCGCGGCGACCGCGACGGCCGGCGGGTCCTCGTGGACCATCTCGAGAGCGAGGGCCACGGCGGCCTCCGCCAGCGGTCGGCTGTGCGAGACGACGACGAGGCCGACCCGGTCCGTGCGGGGCGCGCGCGGGTCGCCCCCGGGTGGTGCCGTCACGGGCCGGCGAGGGCGTCGGCCAGGCTCTCGAGCAGGAGCGTCGTCGACGCCGAGCCCGGGTCGACGTGGCCGACCGAGCGCTCCCCGAGGTAGCTCGCGCGGCCCTTGCGGGCGAGCAGGGGGGCGGTCGCGTCACGTCGCTCCGGCGCGGCGTCCGCGGCGGCGCGTGCCGCGGCCGCGGCCCCGGCACCGCCGGCGACCGCCTCGTCGAACACCGTGAGGCACGGCTCGAGCACGTCGACCATCGTCTTGTCCCCGGGCTCGGCCTTGCCGCGCGCCACGACGCCGTCGTAGCCCGCCCGGAGCGCGGTACCCAGGGCGGTCGCGTCGAGGGCGTCCACCGCCCCCGCCGTCGTGCCGAAGCGCAGCATGAAGGTGCCGTACAGCGGGCCGCTCGCGCCGCCGACCGTCTTGACGAGCGTCATCCCGGCCTGCTTGAACGCGGCGCCGACGTCGCCCGGCGGGTCGGCGTCGAGCGCCTCGACGACGGCCGCCGTCCCGCGGCGGAGGTTGCTGCCGTGGTCGGCGTCGCCGATCTTGGCGTCGAGGTCGGTGAGGTGGCGCTCGTCCCGGGCGACCGCGGCGGCGAAGCGGCGCAGCCAGTCGGTGAGAGCGGCGAGGGAGGCCTGGTCGGCGTCCGCCACCGTCACATCCCCCACCGCAGGCCGGGGGTGCTCACCGGGGCGTCCCAGAGGGAGAGCAGGTCGTCGTCGGCCCGCAGGAGCGTGACCGACGCACCCGCCATCTCCAGCGACGTGATGTACGGGCCGACGAGGCTCCGCGCGATCGACACCCCGGCCTTCTCGCAGATCGCGGCCACCTCGGCGTAGAGCCCGTACAGCTCGATGAGGGGCGTGCCGCCCATGCTGTTGACGAACGCGACGACGGGCGCGCCGTCGGCCGCGGGCAGGTCCTGCAGGACGGGCTCGACGAGCTGCTCGGCCACCTCGCGGAGCGGGCCGAGCCGGCGACGCTCGCGGCCGGGCTCGCCGTGGATGCCGATGCCGAGCTCGAACTCGTCGTCCCCGAGCTCGAACGTCGGGACGCCGGCGGCGGGGACGACGCAGCTCGTGAGGGCCATGCCCATGCTGCGGGCGTTGCCGTTGACCTTCTTCGCGAGCTCCTCGCACGCGGCGAGGTCGCGGCGCTCCTCGGCCGCGGCGCCGACGATCTTCTCCAGCAGCACCGTCGCCCCGACGCCGCGGCGACCCGCGGTGTAAAGGCTGTCCTGCACCGCGACGTCGTCGTCGACGACCACGGAGCGGACCTCGACGTCGCCCTCGGCCGCCGCGAGCTCGGCCGCCATCTCGAAGTTCATGACGTCGCCGGTGTAGTTCTTCACGATGTGGAGGACGCCGGCGCCGCCGGACACGGCGAGCGTCGCCGCCTGCATCTGGTCGGGTGTGGGGGAGGTGAACACCTCGCCGGCGCAGGCGGCGTCGAGCATGCCGTGCCCGACGAAGCCGCCGTGCATCGGCTCGTGCCCGGACCCGCCGCCCGAGACGAGACCGACCTTGCCCTCGACCGCCCCGGAGGCCCGCAGGACCACCCGGTTCTCGTGGTCGACCCGCAGATCGGGGTGGGCCGCCGCCATGCCGCGCAGCGCGTCGGGCACGACCTGTTCGGGGGAGTTGATGAGCTTCTTCATGGGGGGACCTCCGTGTCGTCGTCGACGGGTGTGGCCGCGCTCGAAGTGCTTGCGACATTATCGAAAGCCTGTCGAGCCGTCGAGGGTGCGTGGCAGGGTGACGGTCCAGTCGGAGGTCAGCGGTGATCCAGTCCATCGATCGAGCGGCGCGGGTGCTGATGTGCCTGCAGGGCGCCCGGCACCTGGGCCTCAGCGAGATCGCCGCCGAGCTGGGTCTCGCACCGTCGACGGTCCACGGCATCGTCACCAGCCTCGCCGCCCACGGCCTGGTGGCGCGGGAGCCCAACGGGACCCGGTACATGCTCGGGCCGGCGCTCGTGAAGCTGTCGAGCGTCTACCTCGACACGCACGAGGTGCGGGTCCGGGCGCTGCGGTGGGCCGACGAGCTCGCGCGACGCGCCGGCCTCGCGGTGCGGCTCGGGGTCGAGCTCTTCGACGAGGTGATGATCATCCACCACGTGCCCGCGCCCGGGGGGTCCCAGCAGATGCCCGAGACCGGGATGGCGGTGCAGGCGCACGCGTGCGCGCTCGGCAAGGTGCTCCTGGCCAACGACCCCGAGCAGGCGGAGCGGGTGATGGCGGCGGGGCTGCGCGCGATGACGGGTGACACGCTCGTCGACCCGGACGCCCTGCGCGCCCAGCTGCGCGCCGTCGCGGAGGCGGGCGTCGCCACCGAGGTCGACGAGTCCGTCATCGGGGAGGCCGGGCTCGCGGCGCCGGTCGCGGACCGGTCGGGGACGGTCGTCGCCGCGGTGTCCGTCGTGGTGCCGAGCTCGCGGTGGCCACCACCCCGGGAGACCGAGGAGGCGCTTCGGGAGACCGCCCGGTCCCTGTCGCGTGAGCTCGGCGCCCCGCGCTGGCCACCCGCACCACCCGTCCCGCCGGAGGCCGTCGACGGCTAGGGAGGCACCCGGGTGCGGTCGTCGGCGCCTGCGGCACCGGCGTCGGCCTACGCCCCGGTGCCGCCGGCGGTGCCGGATCGGGCCCAGCCGAACGAGTGCTCGACGGCGCGCTTCCAGTCCTCGTGCTCGCGGCGGCGGCGGGCCTCGGGCATCGACGGCTGCCACTCGGCGGCCCGGTGCCAGTTGCGTCGCAGGCCCTCGAGGTCGGGCCAGTAGCCGACGGCCAGACCGGCGGCGTACGCGGCCCCGAGCGACACGGTCTCGCTCACCATGGGCCGGACGACGGGCACCCCGAGCACGTCCGCGACCGTCTGCATGAGGAGGTTGTTGCTGGTCATGCCACCGTCGACCTTCATGGCCCGCAGGGCGACGCCGGAGTCGGCGTCCATGGCGTCGACGACGTCCCGGGTCTGCCACGCCGTCGCCTCGAGGACGGCGCGGGCGAGGTGGCCCCGCGTGATGTACGACGTGAGGCCCACGACGACGCCGCGCGCCTCCGCGCGCCACCACGGGGCGAAGAGACCGGAGAACGCCGGGACGATGTAGCAGCCGCCGTTGTCGTCGACGGTCGTCGCGAGGGTCTCGATCTCCGGTGCGCTGGAGATCATCCCGAGGTTGTCGCGGAACCACTGGACGAGCGAGCCGGTCACGGCGATCGCGCCCTCGAGCGCGTAGACCGCGGGCTGGTCGCCGATCCGGTACGCGACGGTCGGGATGAGCCCGTGACGGGACGTCACGGGCGCCCGCCCGGTGTTGAGGAGCACGAAGCTGCCCGTCCCGTACGTGCACTTCGCCTCGCCGGGGGAGAAGCACGTCTGCCCGAAGAGCGCCGCCTGCTGGTCGCCGAGAGCCGCGGCGATACGGACCCCCGGCAGCACGCGCCGCATCTCGCCGTACACCTCCGAGCTGGAGCGGATCTCCGGCAGCACGGCCATCGGGACGTCGAAGACGTCGCACAGCTCCGGCGACCACGAGAGCGTGTGGAGGTCCATGAGCATCGTGCGGCTGGCGTTCGTGACGTCGGTGACGTGGACCCCGCCGTCGGGTCCGCCCGTGAGGTTCCACACGAGCCAGCTCTCCATCGTCCCGAACAGGACCTCGCCGGCCTCGGCCCGGGCGCGCAGTCCGGGCGTCGCGTCGAGGAGCCAGCGGACCCGCGGGGCCGAGAAGTACGTCGCCATCGGGAGACCGCACAGCTCGCGGACCCGCTCGCGCCCGCCGTCGGCGGCGAGCCGTTCGACGAGGTCGGCCGTGCGCAGGTCCTGCCACGTGACCGCGTGACCGTACGGCCGACCGGTCCGCGGGTCCCACAGCACCGTCGTCTCCCGCTGGTTCGCGATGCCGAGGGCGACGACGTCGGAGGCGGAGGCGCCGGCCCGGGCGAGGGCCTCGGGCACGACGCGTTGGACGTTGCGCCACACCTCGAGCGCGTCGTGCTCTGCCCAGCCGGGCAGCGGGTGCAGCTGGGCGTGCTCGTGCTGCGCGACGGACACGAGCCGTCCCGCCTGGTCGAAGAGGATGCACCGCGTCGACGTCGTCCCCTGGTCGATCGCCGCGACGACGGGGTCGCTCACCCGGCCAGCTCCGCGGACACGTTCCGGGCGCACTCGACGACCTGCTCGGCGTAGCGGGCGCGCACCACGCCCCGGCCGTCGCACAGCCGGTCGACGGCCCCGGTGAGGCCGACGGCGCCGACGACGAGGCCGCCGGCGTCGCGGACCGGCGCGGCGACGTCGGCACGGTCCGGCTCGTGCTCCCCGACCGCCACGGCGAAGCCCCGGGCCCGCACCTCCGCCACGGTCCGCACGAGGTCGGCGGGGCCGGTGAGCGTGCGCGTGGTGAACGCCTCGGGTGCATCGCCACCGAGCACGCCGACGAGCGCCGGGTGCGCCGCGAGCAGGACCTTGCCGAGGGCGGTCGCGTGGACCGGCAGCCGCAGACCGGTCTGCAGGCGCTGCGGGGTGTCGTCCGGGCGGAAGACGTGGTGGACCACCTCGACGCAGCGCCCGACCAGCATGCCGACGTGCACGGCCTCCCCGGCGTGGGCGGCCAGGCTGTCGGCCCAGTTCATCGACAGCGAGCGCAGGACGTTGCCGTCGGTGCGGTGGGAGTCGACCCGGTGGAGGCCGCCGTCGAGGGAGTAGTGCCCCGTCGTGCGGTCGTGCTCGACGAAGCCGACCGCCACCAGGGTCGCGAGCAGCCCGTGGGTCGTCGCCTTCGGCAGCCCCAGCGAGCCCGCCACCTCCCCGAGCGACAGCGGGCGCGGCCCGGTCGCGAGCAGTCGCAGCACCGCGACCGCCCGCTCGACGGACTGGATCGCGCCGGGCACCCGGCCACCGTAGGAGTCGACGCGCGCGCCGTCGACGTTCGACATTGTCGAATGCTCACTGTTGTCCCGGTCCTGCGGCGTCCCTAGCGTCCCGACCGCAGGTGGGACGCGTGTCCCGGGCCCGACGGAGGCTCCGGGACCGTGGCCCGCCGAGGTCACAGGCTCCCGGCGACGTCGCCGGGCGGAGAGCGAAGGAGCTCTGCATGGATCTCTCGTACGGTGCGCTGTTCCTGTCGGAGGTGGTCGGGACCGGCTTCCTCCTCCTGCTCGGTTGTGGCGTCGTGGCGAACGTGGCCCTGGCCCGGACGAAGGGCTCGGGAGGTGGCTTCCTCCTCGTCAACTTCGGGTGGGGTCTCGCCGTCTTCGCGGGCGTCTACGCCGCGTTCGCCTCGGGCGCGCACATCAACCCGGCCGTCACCGTCGGGCTGCTCGCCAACGGCGCCGACGAGTACGCGCCCGGCATCCCGGTGAACATCGGCACCACGCTGGTGTACTTCGCGGGACAGCTCGTCGGCGCCTTCCTCGGCGCGGTGCTCGCGTGGCTCGCCTACCGCAAGCAGTTCGACGAGACCGAGGACCCCTCGGCGCAGCTCGCCGTGTTCTCCACGGGGCCCGAGACGCGCACCCCGGCCTGGAACGTCGTGACCGAGGTGATCGGCACGTTCGTCCTCGTCTTCATCATCCTCATGTTCGGCCAGACCCCGGCTGAGCTCGGCCCGCTACCGGTCGCGCTCCTCGTCGTCGGCATCGGCGCCTCGCTCGGTGGTCCCACCGGCTACGCCATCAACCCCGCGCGCGACCTCGGTCCCCGCATCGCCCACGCCGTGCTGCCGATGCGGGGCAAGGGCTCCAGCGACTGGGGGTACGCGTGGGTCCCCGTCGTGGGGCCGCTGATCGGCGGCGCCCTCGCGGGCATCGCGGCGAACCTCTACTTCATGCCCATGGGGGTGTGAGCCGGCGCAGGCCGACCGGACCTCCTCGACCGACCGCACGACCTCTCGAACGAAAGGACACGTCATGGCTGACTTCGTCGGAGCAGTTGACCAGGGCACGACCAGCACCCGTTTCATGATCTTCGACCACGGGGGCAACGAGCGGGGCAAGTACCAGCTCGAGCACGAGCAGATCCTCCCGCAGGCCGGCTGGGTGGAGCACAACCCCGTGGAGATCTGGGAGCGCACCTCCTCCGTCATCCGCACGGCGCTCAACCAGGCGGGGCTGCAGCACTCCGACCTCGCCGCGATGGGCATCACGAACCAGCGCGAGACGGCGGTCGTGTGGGACCGGAAGACCGGCCGGCCGTACTACAACGCCATCGTCTGGCAGGACACGCGCACCGACCGCATCGCCTCGAAGCTCGAGCGCGAGGGCAAGGGCGACGTCATCCGGCAGAAGGCGGGCCTGCCGCCCGCGACGTACTTCTCCGGCGGCAAGGTGCAGTGGATCCTCGAGAACGTCGACGGGGTCCGCGAGGCGGCGGAGCGCGGTGACGCGGTGTTCGGCAACACCGACACGTGGCTGCTGTGGAACCTCACGGGCGGCACCGACGGCGGGCAGCACATCACGGACGTGACGAACGCCAGCCGCACCATGTGCATGAACCTCGAGACGCTCGACTGGGACGACGAGCTCCTCGGCTTCTTCGGCATCCCCCGCTCGATGATGCCGGAGATCCGGCCGTCCTCCGACCCCAACGGCTACGGCACCACCCTCAGCGGCGGTCCGCTCGGCGGCGAGGTCCCGCTCACCGGCGACCTCGGCGACCAGCAGGCGGCGACCGTCGGGCAGGTGTGCTTCGGCGTCGGCGAGGCGAAGAACACCTACGGCACCGGCAACTTCATGCTCCTCAACACCGGCGAGGAGCTCGTCCGCTCGAAGGCCGGCCTCCTGACGACGGTCTGCTACCAGCTCGGCGACAGCAAGCCCGTCTACGCCCTCGAGGGGTCGATCGCCGTCACCGGGTCCGCCGTCCAGTGGCTCCGGGACCAGCTCGGCATCATCAGCGGCGCCTCCGAGTCGGAGTCGCTCGCGCGGCAGGTGCCGGACTCGGGTGGGGTCTACTTCGTCCCCGCGTTCTCCGGGCTGTTCGCGCCGTACTGGCGCTCCGACGCCCGCGGCGCGATCGTCGGCCTGTCCCGGTTCAACACCAACGCCCACCTCGCCCGCGCCACGCTCGAGGCGATCTGCTACCAGTCCAAGGACGTCGTCGAGGCGATGGAGAAGGACTCCGGCGTGCACCTGGAGGTCCTCAAGGTCGACGGCGGCATCACGGCCAACGACCTCTGCATGCAGATCCAGGCCGACGTCCTCGGGGTGCCGGTCTCGAAGCCGGTCGTCGCGGAGACCACGGCGCTCGGCGCGGCGTACGCCGCCGGCCTCGCCGTCGGGTTCTGGAACAGCACCGACGAGCTGCGGGAGAACTGGAACGAGGACAAGCGCTGGGAGCCGGAGTGGACCGACGAGCAGCGCACGGAGGGCCACGCCAGGTGGCACAAGGCCGTCGAGCGGACGCTCGACTGGGTCGACGTCGAGTGACCACCACGGCCTGACACGAGCCCGCCCGGGGCGCGGCGGCCCCGCGCCCCGGGCGGCGATCACCCGACAACCGACGGACACTGAGGACGTGGACATGTCAGACACCGACACCCCGAACGACACGACCGGGCCCGGTGACGGGCTCGTCCCCCCGGCCAGGCTGGTGGGTGCGGAGCTGTCCGTGAGGGGGCGGCTCGGCCCCGCCGACCGAGAACGCGCTCTCGACGCCCTGCAGCGCGACGAGCTCGACGTCGTCGTGGTCGGCGGCGGGGTCGTCGGCACGGGCGCCGCGCTCGACGCCGCCACGCGCGGGCTGAGCGTCGGGCTCCTCGAGGCCCGCGACTTCGCCTCCGGCACCTCCAGCCGCTCGAGCAAGCTCGTGCACGGCGGCCTGCGCTACCTCGAGATGCTCGACTTCGCGCTCGTCCGCGAGGCCCTGCGGGAGCGCGGCCTCATCCTCACCAGGCTGGCCCCCCACCTGTGCCGCCCCGTCCCCTTCCTGTACCCGCTGAAGAACCCCGTCGTCGAACGGGCGTACGTCGGAGCGGGCGTCCTGCTCTACGACGCCCTCGCCGTGCTCGGGGCCGTGCAGGGCGGGCACCCGCGCGGGGTGCCGCTGCACCGGCACATGACGAAGAAGCAGGTGAAGCGGGCCGTCCCGAGCCTCAAGGCCGACGCCGCCTTCGGGGCCATCCAGTACTACGACGCCCAGATCGACGACGCCCGCCACACCATGGGGCTCGCACGCACGGCGGCCGCGTACGGCGCCCACGTCGTGAGCCGCACCCGTGTCGTCGACATGCTCCGTGAGGGCGAGCGCGTCGTGGGTGTCGTCGCGGAGGACCTCGAGTCCGGGCACCGCTTCCAGGTCAAGGCGAAGCAGGTCATCAACGCCACGGGCGTGTGGACCGACGACACCCAGGCGATGGTCCACGAGCGCGGGCAGTTCAAGGTGCGCGCGAGCAAGGGCATCCACCTCGTCGTGCCGAAGGACCGCATCGCCTCGACCACCGGGATGATCATGCGGACGGAGAAGTCCGTCCTGTTCGTCATCCCGTGGGGCCGGCACTGGATCATCGGGACGACCGACACCGACTGGAACCTCGACAAGGCGCACCCGGCGGCGAGCAGCAAGGACATCGACTACGTCCTCGACCACGTCAACGCCGTCCTCGCCCGCCCGCTCACCCGGGAGGACGTCGAGGGCGTGTACGCGGGCCTGCGCCCGCTGCTCTCGGGGGAGTCGGACTCCACGAGCAAGCTGTCGCGCGAGCACGTCGTCGGGCACCCGGTGCCGGGTCTCGTCGTCGTCGCGGGCGGCAAGTACACGACCTACCGGGTCATGGCGGAGGACGCCGTCGACGAGGCCGTCCGCGCCCTGCCGTTCCGCGTGCCGGCCTCGCCGACGGAGGACGTGCCGATGGTCGGCGCGGCCGGGTACCAGGCGGCGTGGAACGCGCGCGTCCGCACGGCGGAGGCCTCCGGGCTCCACGTCGCGCGCGTCGAGCACCTGCTCGGGCGCTACGGCACCGACGTCGACGACATCGTCGCCCTCGTCGCGCGCCGGCCCGACCTCGCGCAGCCCCTGCCGGGGGCGGAGGACTACCTCCAGGCCGAGGTCGTGTACGCCTGCACCCACGAGGGCGCCCGGCACGTCGAGGACGTGCTGGCCCGCCGCACCCGCATCTCGATCGAGACCTTCGACCGCGGTGTCGCGGCGGCACGGCCGACCGCCGAGCTCATGGGCTCCGTCCTCGGCTGGGGCGAGGAGCAGGTCGAGCGCGAGGTCACCCACTACCTCAAGCGGGTCGAGGCGGAGCGGGAGAGCCAGCAGCAGCCGGACGACGAGACCGCCGACGCGGTGCGGCTCGGGGCTCCGGAGGTCGTCCCCGTCGCCTGAGGACCTACCGTGTGGTCATGACGGCGTCGACGACGAGCCCGGTCGGGTCCCGCGAGGACCCGACCGGGCTCGTCGCCGTCCCGGGAGCCACCGGCGAGCCCGCCGACGTCGTCTCCCCGGCGACCCAGGCCGTGCTCGTCCGGGTCCGCCGCCACGTCGCGGACGACGTCGGCCCGGTCGTGGCGGGCGCCGCACGCGCGCAGGTGGACTGGGCCGCGGTCCCGGTCGCCGAGCGCGCCGCCGTCCTTCGCCGCGTCCACGACCTCGTGCTGCGGGACCGCGGTGCGCTCTCCGACCTCGTGCAGGACGTCACCGGCAAGAGCCGCGCCGACGCCTACCTCGAGGTCGTCAACGCCCTCCAGGTCACCCGGCACCACGTCGTCCGCGGACCGGGGTACCTGCGCCCGCAGCGGCGGGCGGGCTTCGTGCCGGGGCTCACGACCGCGCAGGTGCGGCTGCTGCCGGTCGGCGTCGTGGGGAACGTCGCCGCGTGGAACTACCCCCTCGTCTTCGTCCTGTCCGACAGCGTCGCCCCACTGCTGGCCGGTGACGCGGTCGTCGTCAAGCCGGCGCTGCGCAGCGTCCCGCTCGCCCTGCGGGTCGCGGCGCTCCTGCGCGAGGCGGGCGTGCCCGACGGGCTCTGGCGCGTGCTCGCGGGCGACGAGCCGGAGCTCGTGCAGGCGCTCGTCGAGGCCGTCGACCACGTCCTGTTCACCGGCTCGGAGCGGGTGGGGCGGGAGGTGGGCGCGCTCGCCGGGCGCTCGCTCGTCGGCTCGACGCTCGAGCTCGGCGGCAAGAACGCCGCGTACGTCGCGGCGGACGCCGACGTCCCCGCCGCCGCGACGGCCCTCGTCCGCGACTGCTTCGGCAGCGCCGGCCAGACCTGCACCTCCACGGAGCGGCTCTACGTCCACGCCGACGTCGCCGAGGCCTTCACGGCGGCGTTCCTCGCCGCGACGGAGCGGCTGCGGGTCGGCTGGTCGCGGGGGCTCGACGTCGACATGGGGAGCCTCGTGTCCCCCGAGCACCGCGCCCGCGTGCTCGGTGCCGTCGACCGTGCCGTGGCGGCCGGGGCACGGGTGCTGACCGGTGGCCACGCCCGCGACGACCTCGGGCCCGCCTTCATGGCGCCGACGGTCCTCGCCGACGTCCCGGACGACGCCGCGATCGGCCACGAGGAGACGTTCGGACCGGTCGTGCACCTCGTCGTCGTGCCCGACGACGACGCCGCGGCGACCGCCATGGCCGACCACCCGAGCGGGCTGTCCGCCGCCGTGTGGACCCGCGACGGCGCCCGCGCCCGGCGGGTGGCGGGGCGCCTGCGGGTCGGCACGGTCGTCGTCAACGAGACGTACCAGCTCGCGTGGGGCTCGCCCGGGGCGCCGGTCGGCGGGTTCGGGACGTCCGGCTACGGCCGCCGCTACGGCCCGGAGGGGATCGCGGAGGTGACCCGGCCGCAGGTGGTGCTGCGCGCCCGCGGCGGCGTCGTGCCCGCGCTCATGCGACGCCCCGCCGCCACGTGGGTGCCCGTGCTCGACGGCGTGCTGCGCGCGGCGCGTCGGGTGGGGCTGCGGTGAGCGGGTCCGCTCCGGCAGCGACCGCCGGGGCCGACGCCGGCGCCGGGGTGGACGTCGACGTCGCCGTCGTGGGGTCCGGGTTCGGCGGCTCCGTCGCGGCGCTGCGGCTCGCGGAGAAGGGGTACGACGTCGTCGTCCTCGAGGCCGGGCGCCGCTTCGCCGACCACGAACACGCCCGGACCTCGTGGGACCTGCCGCGCTTCCTCTGGGCGCCGCGGCTCGGCTGCTTCGGCGTGCAGCGGCTCCACCGGCTGCCGCACGTCCTCGTCCTCGCCGGCGCGGGCGTCGGCGGCGGCTCCCTCAACTACGCCAACACCCTCTACCGGCCGCCGTCGGAGTTCTTCCGCGGCGGTCCGTGGGCGGGGCTCGCCGACTGGGAGCGCGAGCTCGCCCCCCACTACGACACGGCCCAGCGGATGCTCGGGGTGCGAGAGCACGACTTCGACGGCCCCGTCGAGCAGGCGATGCGCCTCGCCGCCGCCGACATGGGCGTCGCGGACACCTTCCGGACCACCCCGGTGGGGGTGTTCCTCCCGACGCCCACGGTGCGGGCCGGGCAGACCGTGCCCGACCCGTACTTCGGCGGGGAGGGCCCGGACCGGACGGCGTGCACCGGGTGCGGCAACTGCATGGTCGGCTGCCGGGTCGGGGCGAAGAACACGCTCGTGAAGAACTACCTCCACCTCGCCGAGCGCCGTGGCGCGCGGGTCGAGGCGCTCCGCAGCGTCGTCCGCCTCGAGCAGCTCGCGCCCGACGAGCACGGCCCGCGCTGGCGCGTCGTCCACGATCGGACCGGGCGGCCCGGGCTCACCGGCCTGCGCCGCGACCGCCGGGAGGTGGTGTGCCGTGACGTCGTCCTCGCCGCCGGCACGTGGGGCACCCAGCGGCTGCTCCACCGCATGCGTGCCGAGGGCGTCCTGCCCGACCTCCCGCCCGCGCTCGGCACGCTCACGCGGACCAACTCCGAGGCGCTCGTCGGTGCGGTGAGCGACCGGGTGCCCGACGCGGACCTCACGCACGGCGTCGCCATCACCTCGTCGTTCCACCCCGCACCCGACACCCACGTGGAGAACTGCCGGTACGGACCGGGGTCCGACGCGATGGGCCTGCTCGGCACCCTTCTCGTCGACGGCGGCGGCCGCGTGCCCCGACCGGTGCGCTACCTCGCCCAGGCGCTGCGCCACCCCCTGCTCCTGCTGCGGTCGCTCTCGGTGCGGCGCTGGAGCCGACGGGCGGTCGTCGGGCTCGTCATGCAGACCCGGGACAACTCGATCACCGTGCGGTGGCGGCGGGGGCGGCTGGGAGGCGGTGGGCTCACGTCGGTCCACGGGCACGGCGAGCCGAACCCGTCGTGGATCCCCGCCGGCCACGACGCCGTGCGGGCGCTCGCGCGACGCCTCACCGAGGTCACCGGCGTCACGACCCGCCCCGGCGGCACCGTCGTCGACGTCCTCGACGTGCCGATGACCGCCCACTTCCTCGGCGGCTGCCCCATCGCCGCCGACCCCGACCACGGTGTCCTCGACGCCTGCCAGCGGGTCCACGGCCACCCCGGGCTCCACGTCGTCGACGGCTCGGCGGTCAGCGCCAACCTCGGCGTCAACCCCTCCCTCACGATCACGGCGCAGGCGGAGCGGGCGATGTCCCTGTGGCCGCGCAAGGGCGAGCCCGACGAGCGGCCGGCGGCGGGGGAGGCGGCGGGGCGGCCGGCGGGAAGGCCGGCGGGGAGGCCGGCGGCCCCCGCGCCACTAGCCTGACCCGGTGACCGCCGCCGCACCCGAGACCGAGCACCCGACCGTCCTCGTCGTCGACTTCGGCGCGCAGTACGCGCAGCTCATCGCCCGCCGGGTCCGCGAGGCACGCGTCTACAGCGAGATCGTGCCCCACACCATGCCGGTGGGGGAGATGCTCGAGCGCGGTCCCGCCGCGATCATCCTGTCCGGCGGCCCCGCCTCGGTGTACGCCGAGGACGCCCCCGACCTCGGGCCCGAGCTGTTCGAGGCGGGCGTCCCGGCGTTCGGCATCTGCTACGGCTTCCAGGCGATGGCACGAGCCCTCGGCGGCACCGTCGAGCGCACCGGACGCGCGGAGTTCGGGGGGACGGACCTCGAGGTCGTCTCCGGCGACTCCACGCTGTTCCACGGACTGCCGCGCTCGCAGTCGGTGTGGATGTCCCACGGCGACGCCGTCACCCACGCCCCGAGCGGGTTCGAGGTCGTCGCCCGCACCGCCGGTACCCCCGTGGCGGCGTTCGAGGACCCCGAGCGCCGGCTGGCCGGGGTCCAGTTCCACCCCGAGGTGCTCCACTCCGCGCACGGGCAGGCCGTGCTCGAGCACTTCCTCCACGAGATCGCCGGCATCCGGCCGACGTGGACGATCGGCAACGTCATCCACGACCAGGTCGAGGCCGTCCGCGCGCAGGTGGGGGAGGGCCGCGCCGTGTGCGGGCTGTCCGGCGGGGTCGACTCCTCCGTCGCCGCCGCGCTCGTCCAGCGCGCCATCGGCGACCGGCTGACGTGCGTCCTCGTCGACCACGGTCTGCTGCGCGAGGGCGAGGTCGAGCAGGTCGAGCGGGACTTCGTCGCCGCCACCGGCGTCGACCTCGTCGTCGTCGACGCCGCCGACCGGTTCCTCGCGGCGCTGTCCGGCGTCACCGATCCCGAGGAGAAGCGCAAGGTCATCGGCCGGGAGTTCATCAGGGTGTTCGAGGAGGCCGCGGCCGGTGTCGTGGCCGACGCCGACGCGCACGGGGAGAGCGTGGAGTTCCTCGTCCAGGGCACCCTCTACCCGGACGTCGTCGAGTCCGGCGGAGGCAGTGGCACCGCCACGATCAAGAGCCACCACAACGTCGGCGGGCTCCCCGAGGACCTCGAGTTCGCGCTCGTCGAGCCGCTGCGGACGCTGTTCAAGGACGAGGTCCGGCGCGTCGGGCTCGAGCTCGGGGTGCCCGAGGAGATCGTGTGGCGCCAGCCGTTCCCGGGGCCCGGCCTCGGGATCCGCATCATCGGGGAGGTGACGGCGGACCGGCTCGCCGTGCTCCGTCGCGCCGACGCGATCGCCCGCGAGGAGCTGAGCGCCGCCGGTCTCGACCGCGAGGTGTGGCAGTGCCCGGTCGTGCTGCTCGCCGACGTCCGCAGCGTCGGGGTGCAGGGCGACGGGCGCACGTACGGCCACCCCGTCGTGCTGCGGCCGGTCAGCAGCGAGGACGCCATGACGGCCGACTGGTCCCGGCTGCCCTACGACGTGCTCCAGCGCATCTCCACGCGCATCACCAACGAGGTGCGGGAGGTCAACCGGGTCGTGCTCGACGTCACGAGCAAGCCACCGGGCACCATCGAGTGGGAGTGAGTCGCCACGTCACGGGGGGTCGTGGCGCAGCAGCACGCCCTCACCGCCGGTGAAGGCGATCCCGACCATGCGGCTCGCGCGCAGCACCTCGGTGAAGCCGAGCGCCGCGTGCAGGGCGAGGGACATCTCGTCGCGCGCGTTCACGACCGACCACACCGGCTCGCCCGCGGGCCGCATCGCGAGGACGTCGGCGACGAGCCGGCGGGCGACGCCCCGGCGGCGGTGCGCGACCGCGACGACGAGCCCCGTCACGTACCACCCCGACGGTGACGGGTCGTCGGGCAGGTCGTCCGGTGACGGCGCGCGGACACCGGCACGGGCGTAGCCGACGATCGTCCCGGGGGGCTCCTCGGCGACGAGGACGAGCTCGCCGGCCATGAGCGCCTCCCGCAGCCGCTCCTCCCAGCCGCCCGTGCCGTGGTGCTCGCGGGCGAGCGCGGCGAGGGCCGCGACGTCGTCCGGGGCGGCGCGGCGGACGCGGGCTGCGGCTGGGCCGGACACGTGCCGACCGTACGCCCCGGACGCCCCCACCGGATGGTCGGGAACCCCTAGGCAGGGGAGGCCGCCGAGGTCTAGCGTCAGCCATGCGGGTAACCGCACGTCAGCCACCACGTCACTGCAGACGAAAGGCCAGCCCATGACGCCCCCTGCCCACTCGCTCGCACCGGACCTGCCGTGAGGGCCCGCCGCACCGCGCTCGTCACCGCACCGGTCGTCCTCGGTGCCCTGCTCGCCGCCCCGCTGCCGGGTCAGGCCGCTCCCGCTGCGGAGGCGGCGCCCCGGCCCGGCTTCCTCACCGCGCCGAGCGACGCGGACGCGACCGACATCGCGGTCGACTTCGTCCAGCAGAACGCCGCCGGCTACGGCGTGCTGTCCGCCGACGTCGCCGACCTCGTCGTGCGCTCGGCCTACGAGAGCCGCCACAGCGGCGTCACGCACGTCAACCTCTACCAGCGCCACGACGGGCTCGAGGTCTTCGGGGGCACCGCGACGGTCAACGTCGCGCGCGACGGCAGCATCGTCCACGCGGCCAGCACCCTCGTCCGCGACCTGTCCGGGGCGGAGGCCGCCGAGGCCACGGGGCCCGTCGAGGCCGTCGAGGCCGTCGCCGAGGAGCTCCACCTCGACGAGCCGGAGGACCTGCGGCCGACCGTCACGGCACGGACCGCCTCGCCCGGCGAGGTGACCCTCACCGACGGCGGCATCTCCGCCGAGCCCATCCCGACGAGGCTCGGCTGGCAGCCGACCGCCTCGGGCCTGCGCCCGGCGTACCAGGTCGTCATCGACGACGCGGAGAGCCCCGACCTGTGGAACGCCGTCGTCGACGCCGAGACCGGGGAGCTCCTCGACCTCGACAACTGGACGATCGAGCACACGCACGATCAGCTCGCCTCGACCCTCGCCCGCGGCGCCGCGACCGCCACCACGCAGGCGGCGGCCCACGACCACGCCGCCGACGACGCGCACGACCACGCCGGTGAGGCCGACCTCGGGCCCTCGACGCACGCCCCCGAGGAGCGCGTCGAGGACGGCTCGAGCTACCGGGTGTACGAGATCCCGAAGGAGAGCCCGAACGACGGTCCGCGCACGGTGGTGGAGAACCCCGCCGACGCCGACGCCTCGCCGTTCGGCTGGCACGACACCGACGGCGTCGCCGGCCCCGAGTTCACGATCACGCGCGGCAACAACGTCCACGCGTACCTCGACCGCGACAACAACAACGCCCCCGACCCCGGGGGTGACGTCGACGGCGGGCCCTCGCTCGACTTCGACTTCGAGCTCGACCTCGCCGACGACCCGACCGACTACCAGCCGGCCGCGGTGACGAACCTCTTCTACCTCAACAACGTCATCCACGACGTCATGCACGGGTACGGCTTCGACGAGGTCTCCGGCAACTTCCAGGTCAACAACTACGGCCGCGGCGGCACCGGCGGCGACGTCGTCCGCGCCGAGGCGCAGGACGGCGGCGGCACCAACAACGCGAACTTCTCCACGCCCGCCGCCGACGGCAGCCCGCCGCGCATGCAGATGTACCTGTGGAACCCCGGTGGCGGCGTCCTGCCGTTCCAGGTCGTCGTCGACGCGCCGTCGCCGGCCGCCGGCACCTACGGCGCCAGCGGTGCGGGGTACGGCCCCGAGCCGACCGTCGAGGGCCTGAGCGGCACCTTCGCGCTCGCCGAGGACGGCTCCGGCACCAACGAGGGGTGCTCGCCGTTCGTCGGGTTCCCGGCCGGGGCCATCGCCGTCGTCGACCGCGGCACGTGTCCGTTCGTCACGAAGACCGCCAACGCGGACGCCGCAGGCGCCAGCGCGGTCGTCGTCGTCAACAACGCGCCCGGCGCCCCGATCTCCCTCGGCGGCTCCCTCGCCACCGACATCCCGTCGGTCATGGTGCGCCAGGAGGACGGCCAGGCCCTCAAGGCCGGCCTGCCCGCAACGGGCACCGTCCGGGCCGACGCGAACATCCCGCCGCGCCGTGACGGCGACCTCGAGAACGGGATCGTCATCCACGAGTACGGCCACGGGATCTCCAACCGGCTCACCGGCGGGCTCAACGTCAACTGCCTGTCCGGCAACGAGCAGATGGGCGAGGGCTGGAGCGACTACTACGCCATCGTCATGCTCATGGACCCGGCGGTCGACGACCCGGAGGCCGCGCGGGGCATGGGGCCGTACGCGCTGTACCAGGACGACCGGTCCGGTGCGGGCATCCGTCCGGCGCCGTACTCCCGCGACATGACGAAGCAGCCGTTCACCTACGACCGGATCAGGACCGGTGGCTGGGTCGGCGGCACCTCCCTCGCCGTCCCGCACGGCATCGGCCACACGTGGGCCGCGACGCTGTGGGACATGACGTGGGACCTCGTCGACCGCCACGGGTTCAACGACAACGTCTACGACGACTGGGACGCGGGCGGCAACAACCGGTCCCTGCAGTACGTGACGGACGGACTCAAGATGCAGGGCTGCGCGCCCGGCTTCGTCGCCGGCCGCGACGGCATCCTCGCCGCGGAGCGGGCGCTGACGGGCGGGGAGGACCAGTGCCTCATCTGGAACGCCTTCGCCCGGCGCGGCCTCGGCTACAGCGCGGTCCAGGGCACGACCAACCGCGACGACAACACCGAGGCCTTCGACGTCCCGCCGACGTGCGAGGCGACGGGTGCGGGTGTGGTGTCGCCGAAGGCCGGGGCCGACGGTCTCGTCACCCGCGACGCGGGCTCGGCGATCCCCGTCGACTTCTCCCTCGGCGCTGACCGGGGCCTCGACGTGCTGAAGCCGGCGCACTCCCCGGCCAGCCGCGAGGTGTCGTGCGAGACCGGTGAGGTCGTCCAGTACGCCCTCACGACGCCGGCGGACGCCCCGGGCGAGACCGTGCTCCGCTACAACAGGGCACGGGACCGCTACAGCCTCATCTGGGAGACCGACGAGGCGTGGGCCGGGACGTGCCGGGAGCTCGTGATCGTGCTGGAGGACGGCACGCAGCACACCATGCAGGTGCGACTCACGGAGCCGACCGACTGATCCGACGGTGACGCGGCAGGGCGCCCGGACCTCGTGGTCCGGGCGCCCTGTCGTCCCCCAGCGGTGCTGTCCCTGCCGTGCTGGGCGTGCCGTGCCGGCCGTGGCCTCTCAGCCGCGGCCGGGGGCGCGCTCCGAGGGGTTGCCGGTCGTCTCGAGGCAGTTCGACGCACCGGACGTGCCCTGGTGGGGGCCGGGGTTGCCGCCCTCGGCGTCGGTGGTGGCGCGCGCGTGCACGCCGAACCACGAGAAGCCGGGAGCGGGGTCGCTGCCGGCGGGCGCGAGGCAGTGCGCCGCCGAGGCGGGGCCGGCGAGGGCGATGCCGCCCGCGGCGACGAGGGCGGCGGCGAAGGTGAGGACTGTCGTCTTCATCGATCTCTCCATCGGGTCGGTGTGCGTGTCGTGCGCCCGCCCGCGAAGGAGCGGGCGCATGGTGGGTACGTCACAGGTGGGTCACCCGGATGGCCGCTGGCACTCAAGGGATCTTGTGTGCCAGCCGATCATGACCGCACCCTGACGCTCCACCCGGGTCGTCGGGACCCGGCCCCCGGCAGGAGGTGGTGGCGGTGCAGACCGGCGACGACCACAGGGACGGGGCGCGCGCGCCGCGCGCCGTCGGCATCGCTCCGCTGCACCGGCCCGAGGACGGCCTCGCGGGCTTCCTCGTCTCCGGCCGCTGGCCCGACAGCACCCGGGAGTGGGTGCAGCTCCTCACCCTCGCCGTCCGGGTCGCGACGACGCCCGGCCTCCTGCCGACGACGTCGCTGTTCTCCGCCAGCGAGACCCGCCCTGACGACGACCGGGTGCCCGACGCCGTCGGGCTCGTGCGCCTCGTCGGCCGGGCCCTCGACCCGGCAGTGGCCGAGCGGCGGCCCAGCGAGCCGCCCGTCGCTCTCCTCCTCCTGCACCCGCCCGCCGAGACCCCCACGACCACGCCCGAGGTCGACGTCGTCGCGAGCGGCTGCGTGCTGCTGCCGGGGGCGCCGCACCTCGGCCTCGACCACCGCGCGGCGTGGGTGGAGGCGGAGCCGGACGGGACCGTCACCCGGCTGGTGAGCCGTCGCGGGGTCGACCCGGCGGCGGACGTCGACACCGCGGTGCTCGCCATGCTCATGGCGGCCTGAGGGACGCCCCTACTCCGACGACAACGGTCATGATCCACGACCCGATCCGCCGGATCGAGGGACTGGGCGGGACAAGGGTCATGATCCACGACCGGAGATCGGCGCGGGGTGCCGCGTCGTGCTCCCCCTGACGCCCACCGCCCGCCCGCGGCCGTCACGCAGGCACCCGGTCCGTACCCTGGTGTGGTGCGGAGGAGGCTGCTGACGGCGCGGTGGCTCACGCTCACCGCCCTCCTCCTCGGTGCCGTCGGCGGGATGCTGTGGCTCGGGCAGTGGCAGTGGCAGCGCAGCGCCCCCGAGACCGCGGCCCTCGTCGAGGACCCGTCGGGGGTGGCGCCGGCCGCGCTGCCCGCCGTCGGGGAGCTCGTCGGGGTGGGGGAGCGCGTCGTGCAGGGCGACCCGGGCCGCCTCGTCCGGGTGCGCGGGGAGTGGGTCCCCGAGCGGACCCTGTTCGTCGCCGACCGCGCGGCCCCCGGGGAGCCCGACGTGTCGGGTCGGTGGGTGGTGACCGCCGTGCGCGTGGGCGAGGGTGCGGCCGGCGGCGGAGGCGACGGCGACGTGCTCGTGCCCGTCGTCCGGGGCTGGGTGCCGGCCGATCCGGACGCACCGGCCGGAACGGCTCCCGCGCCGCCGGCCGGTCCCGTCGAGGTCGTCGGGTGGCTGCAGGCCGCCGAGCCGCTCGACCTGCCCGTCGACATCGTCCAGCCCGACGGCGTCGTCCCGATCCTCGCGACCGCCGACCTCGTCAACCGCTGGCCGGAGGAGCTGCTCGGCGGCTTCGTCGTCGCGGCGCCGGGGTCGTCCGGCCTCACCGCCGATCCGCTGACGGCGCCGCCGGAGTCCGCGCGCGAGTCACGCGACTGGCGCAACCTCGCGTACTCCGCGCAGTGGTTCGTGTTCGCCGGCTTCGCCGTCGTCCTGTGGTGGCGCATGCTCCGCGACGACGTCGCCCGGAGCGAGGCGTCGGCCGAGGCCGCGGCCCGTGACCGGGCGCGTGTCCCGGCGGGGCCGGTGCCCGTCCAGACCCCGAGAGAGAGGAGCGCGCCGTGAGGGCCGCACTGACGAGGTTCCGCGTGGTCGCCTGGGTGGTGGGGGTGTTCCTCCTGCTGCTGACGGTCGGCATCCTGCTCCGCTACACGGACCTCTTCGGCTTCCGCACGGACGTGCTCTCCCGCACGGTCAGCCCGATCCACGGCTTCGGCTACATGGTCTACCTCGCCACGGGCATCGACCTCGCGAGCCGGCGGCGCTGGCGGCCGCTGACGACGCTCGGGGTGCTGCTCGCCGGCACCGTCCCGTTCCTGTCCTTCTACGCCGAGCGGCGGGTCACCCACGACGTGCGGGCCGAGCTCGCCCGTCGCGAGGCCGACGAGGCGACGGCACCGGCGTCGTGACGGGGCAGGTGACGCGGCACGCCCTGCGTCCCGTCCAGCGGCTCGCCTCGTACGCCGTGCTGCACCCGGACGGCGACGCCGAGCGCGTCCTGCTCGTCGAGGCGTCACGGCACTCCGACCTCGCCGGACGATGGTTCCTGCCCGGCGGTGGCGTCGACCACGGGGAGGACCCCGCGGCCGCTGTCGTCCGCGAGGTCGAGGAGGAGACCGGGCTCCGAGTGAGGCCCACCGGGGTGAGGGACGTCCTCGACGACGTCCTCGACCTCCCGCACCGCGGGCTGCAGGTCCACACCGTCCGGGTCGTCCACGACGTCGACGTCCTCGGGGGCACCCTCCGCCCCGAGCCGGAGGAACGCGACGGCGCCACCGGCGGCCGGCTCGCCGTCGTCACGCGCGAGGAGGCGCGACGGCTGCCGCTCACGCCGTACGTCGCGCGGGTGCTCGGGCTCCCGGCCGTGCCGTGGGGCGGACTCTCCCCGGACGTCGCCCTGCTGCGGCCGCTGTCCGGGGCGCCGGCCGCGGTGGCGCCGCCCGCCGGGACCACCGGGCCCGTGCCCCGGCTGCGTGTGGGCGTGTACGGCGTCGCGACGCGGGGGAGCGGTACCGACGAGGAGGTCCTCCTCACCCTCATCGCCGACCACGCGGCCGGGGCCGGGTCGTGGACCCTGCCGGGCGGGGGGATCGACCACGGGGAGGACGTCACCGCCGCGCTGCTGCGCGAGGTGCACGAGGAGACCGGCCTGCCCGTGCGGCACCACCGTCTCCTGGGGGTCGGCAGCGTCCACTTCACCGGCCGCGCGCCGCACGGGCCCCTGGAGGACTTCCACGGCGTGCGGGTCGTCCACCACGTCGAGGTCCCCACGGACGTCGAGCCCCGGGTCGTCGAGGTCGACGGCTCGACCGCCGCGGTGCGCTGGGTGCCCGTCCGCGACCTCGCGGCGCTGCCCGCGACGCGACTCGTCCGGCACGCCCTCGACCTGCTCGGGCACCCGGCCGCTCGTACGCTCGGAGGGTGACGGCTTCGACGACGACGGGTCCCGCCCGCGGCCAGTTCTCCTCCGAGACCTCCTCCTCCGGGCAGTGGGTCCGGCAGGGCAACCGCTTCACCGACCGCATCACGCGGGACAGCACGTCGGCGCCCGGCGAGGGACCGGACGAGCACGGCCGCTGGCCGGTGGAGGCCGGCCGCTACCGGCTCGTCGTGTGCCTCGCGTGCCCCTGGGCCCACCGCTCGCTCATCGTCCGGGGGCTGCTCGGCCTGCAGGACGCCATCTCCCTCGCCGTCGTCGACCCGATCCGGGACGAGCGCGGCTGGCGGTTCACCCTCGACCCGGACGGGCGCGACCCGGTCCTCGGCATCGCCTACCTGTCCGAGGCGTACCTCTTCACCGACCCGGACTACGAGGGCCGGGTGACCGTGCCGTGCATCGTCGACACCGTCACCGGGCGGGTCGTCACCAACGACTACCCCCAGATCACGCTCGACCTGTCGACGGAGTGGGTCGACCACCACCGCCCCGGCGCGGACGGGCAGGTGCCGGACCTGTGGCCGGCGGGTGAGCGTGACGAGATGCAGCCGCTCATCGACGAGATCTACGCCGACGTCAACAACGGCGTCTACCGCTGCGGGTTCGCGACCAGCCAGGAGGCGTACGACGAGGCGTTCGACCGGCTGTTCGCCCGCCTCGACGTCCTCGAGGCCCGGCTCGCGGACCGCCGGTTCCTCATGGGCGACGAGCCGCGCGAGGTCGACGTGCGGCTCTTCACCACCCTCGTCCGCTTCGACGCCGCCTACCACGGCCACTTCAAGTGCAACCGCAGCAAGCTGACGGAGATGCCGAACCTGTGGCGGTACGCGCGCGAGCTCTACCGCCGGCCGGGCTGGGGGGAGACGGTCGACTTCGACCACATCAAGCGGCACTACTACGCGACGCACGAGCAGATCAACCCCACCCGCATCGTGCCGAAGGGCCCCGACACGTCGGTGTGGCTCGCCGACTGATCGGAGCGGTCCTCGCCTAGGCTCGCGGCATGGCGATCCTGTACGGCGTCCTCGTGGTGCTCCACCTCATCGGGATGGCCGGGGTCGTCGGCGGCTACCTCGCGAGCGTCCGGTCGCCGCGCTTCCCGGTGGTGATGCTCCACGGGGCGCTGACGGCGCTCGTCACGGGCCTTCTCCTCGTCGGGCTCAGCTACCCGGTCTTCGACGGGGAGAACATCGACAACGCGAAGATCAGCGTGAAGCTCGTCGTCGCTCTCGTCGTCGCCGTGCTCGTGTTCGTCAACCGGCGTCGCGAGGTCGTGCCGACGGGCCTCTTCCACCTCGTCGGGGGTCTCGCGGTGCTCAACGTCGCGGTCGCCGTCCTCTGGAGCGACCGCTTCCTCGGCTGAGGGGGACCTCCGTCCCTCGCGGAGCCCGCCACCGCGCGCTTCCGTGGAGGCGTGAGGTCGCAGCCGTGACGCCGGACGGGGTCGAGATCGCGTGGATCCCGCTCGGAGCGGGGGCACGCACCCCGACCGTGCGGCTCTCGGGTCGCCTCTACGAGCGGCTGGCCGCGACGCGCGAGCACCGACCGGTGGCGGCCCTCGTCCACGCCGCGCTGCTGCTGGGCGCGGAGCGGGGGTCGTGGACCGTCGAGGTCGCGCCGGCCTGGGGCCCGGGCTCGCGCGGTCCCGGCGTCTGCGCGACCGGACCGGTCGGCTCCCGGCTGCTCGGGCGCGCGCGGGTGTTCCGCTACGAGGTGCGACGGTGGCGCGACGGTGTGGTCCCGGACCTGCCGTGGGCGCTGGTCCGGCGCCGGCTCGCCGCGGACGACACCGCCGCGCGCGACGTCCTCGACCGGCTCGACGACGTGCCGGTGCTCACGTGGGGGCGCGACGAGCACCGCCACGGCGACATGTGGAACTCCAACAGCGTCGTCGCGTGGGTCCTCGCCGCCTCGGGCGTCGACCTCGCGGCGGCCGCGCCCCCGCCCGGCACCCGCGCGCCCGGCTGGGCTGCCGGGCTCGAGGAGGCAGGGTTCCGCGACAGCAACGACTCCCTCGGAGCCGTGCTGATGCGGATGGGCGTGTTCCGCGACAGCAACGACTCCCTCGCAGCCGTGGGTGACCCGGATGGGCGTGTTCCGCGACAGCAACGACTCCCTCGGAGCCGTGGGTGACCCGGAGGCTCAGGCGAGCTCGGTCACCGTGAAGATCTCCGCCAGCCGGCCGTCGGGCAGACCGCCGAGCGCGGCGTTGCGGGTGAGCCAGTCGCGGACCATCGTCTCGAGCTCGTCTCCCATGTGGGCGGTCTGGCTCTTGTGCTCCCGGAGCGCCGCGATCTTGCGCTCGAAGGTGTCGGTGACGTCGACGGGGTGGTCGGCGTGGGGGTGGGCGACGATGAACACCTCGTTCACCACCCACGGCTCGAGGCCCTCGTCCTTCAGCAGCTCCGGCCAGGCGAACGGGTTGCGCGCCGAGGGGTAGATCGCGCGGATCGCGGCCTCGCCGGTCGCGAGGTGGTCGGAGTGCGAGGCGGGCAGGCGCTCGTAGTTGCGCTCGGGGGACTGGATGAGCATCCGCTGCGGGCGCACCTGCCGGATCACCCGCGAGATGTCGCGCTCGAGCTCGCGGGTCGGCTCGACCCACCCGTCGCGGTAGCCGTCGAGGAAGCGCACGTCGTGCACGCCGACCGCGGCGGCCGCCGCGCGCTGCTCCTGCTCGCGGATCGGTCCGACCTCCTCGCGGGGCGTGTCGTCGAAGCCGCCCTGGTCGCCGCGGGTGACGAGGAGGTACGTCACCTCGACCCCGGCGTCGACCCACGTCGCGACCGTCCCCGCACACCCGAAGTCGATGTCGTCGGGGTGCGCGCCCACGACGAGCGCGCGCTCGATATCGTTGTCCGGCTTCGGCACGGGTCCTCCAGGTGGCAGGGGTCGGTCTCGGCCGTCAGGCCCTCGTTGTCGCGTCAACGACCAGCCTATGGTCGGTAGTCCCGGCCCACACCCGCGCCGGGGTGTGGAGAGCGGCTGCGGCGCCCCGGCGACACGTAGGCTGGGGACCCGCATGAGCACCCTCTTCGACCCCCTCCACGACCTGCCGCCGGGCATGGCGGACGTGCCGGTGCTCGGCACGGTCCGCCCCCGCCACCCGAGCGCGACGGCCCGGCCGGACGTCGAGTCGCTGCTCGCCGACCTCAACCCCGCGCAGCGGGAGGCGGTGACGCACGCGGGCTCCCCGCTCCTCGTCGTCGCGGGCGCCGGCTCGGGCAAGACGCGGGTGCTGACGTACCGGATCGCGCACCTGCTCGCGGCCCGCGGCGTGCGTCCCGGCGAGGTCCTCGCCATCACGTTCACCAACAAGGCGGCGGCCGAGATGCGCGAGCGCGTCGAGGCGCTCGTCGGGCCTCGCGCGGAGCGCATGTGGGTGTCGACGTTCCACTCCGCGGCCGTGCGCATCCTGCGCTTCGAGGCCAAGCGGCTCGACCTGCGCTCGAGCTTCTCCATCTACGACGCCGCCGACACCCAGCGCCTCGTCGGGCTCACGGTCCGCGACCTCGACCTCGACCCGAAGCGCTACCCGGCCCGGGCGCTCGCCTCCCGCATCAGCAGCCTGAAGAACGAGCTCGTCGACCCGGACGCCTACGCGACGAAGGTCGCGGACGGCACCGCCGACGAGCTCGTCCTCCTCGACGTCTACCGCGGGTACACGCGCCGGCTGCAGCAGGCCCACGCGCTCGACTTCGACGACCTCATCATGCGGACCGTCGAGCTGTTCCAGCGCTTCCCCGAGGTGGCCGAGCACTACCGACGCCGGTTCCGCCACGTGCTCGTCGACGAGTACCAGGACACGAACCACGCCCAGTACACGCTGGTCCGCGAGCTCGTCGGCGGCTACGACAAGGAGCTCCCCGGCACCGACCGCGAGGCCGAGCACCACCCGACCGCGCCGACCGGGTCGGCGCCGCCCGTGGGGCCGAGCGAGCTGACGGTCGTCGGCGACGCCGACCAGTCGATCTACGCCTTCCGCGGCGCGACGATCCGCAACATCGAGGAGTTCGAGGCCGACTACCCGGACGCCCACGTCGTCCTCCTCGAGCAGAACTACCGCTCGACGCAGACGGTCCTCGACGCCGCCAACGCCGTCATCGCGCGCAACCCCAACCGCAAGGACAAGCGGTTGTGGACCGACGCGGGGGCGGGGGAGAGGATCGTCGGCTACGTCGCCGACTCCGAGCACGACGAGGCCGCGTTCGTCGTCGAGGAGATCGACCGGCTGCGCGACGACCACGGGCTGTCGTACGGCGACGTCGCCGTCTTCTACCGGACGAACAACCAGTCCCGTGCCGTGGAGGAGGTGCTCGTCCGGACCGGCGTGCCGTACGTCGTCGTCGGCGGCACCCGCTTCTACGAGCGCCGCGAGGTGAAGGACGCCCTCGCCTACCTGCGGGCGCTGTCCAACCCCGACGACTCCGTCAACCTCCGACGCGTGCTCAACGTGCCGAAGCGGGGCATCGGGGACCGCGCCGAGGCCCTCGTCGCCGGCTACGCCGAGAGCCAGGGCCTGTCGTTCGGGGCCGCGCTCGAGCGCCTCGACGACGTCCCGGCGCTCGCCGCCCGCTCGTACAACGCGGTCGCTGCCTTCGTGCAGCTGATGGCGGGGCTGCGGGAGCTCGTCGCCGCGGGCGCGGCCGTCGCGACCGTCCTGCAGGAGGTGCTCGACCGCAGCGGCTACCTCGCCGAGCTCCGGGCCAGCCGCGACCCGCAGGACGAGGGCCGCCTCGACAACCTGTCGGAGCTGCTCGGCGTCGCGCAGGAGTACGACGCCGGCAACCCCGACGGCACGCTCTCGGACTTCCTCGAGCGGACCTCGCTCGTCGCCGACACCGACGACATCCCCGACGCGCCGGACGCCCTCGACGAGAGCGACCGCGGCCGCGTCACGCTCATGACCCTCCACACGGCGAAGGGCCTGGAGTTCCCCGTCGTCTTCCTCACCGGCATGGAGGACGGCACCTTCCCGCACATCCGCAGCCTCGACGACCCGCTCGGCATCGCGGAGGAGCGGCGCCTCGCCTACGTCGGGATCACGCGGGCCCGGCAGCGGCTCTACCTGTCGAGGGCCGGGGTCCGCAGCGCGTGGGGGCAGCCGCAGTACCTGCCGGCGAGCCGGTTCCTCGACGAGGTCCCGAAGGAGCTCGTTGAGTGGCGCCGCACGCAGTCCGCGGTCGACACCGCCGGCACGGGGTGGCGCAGCGGGTCGGGCGGCTCCGACGGGTTCGGCACCGGCCGGGCGATGACGCCGGCCATGGCCCGCGTCGCCATGCGGCCGGGCGTGCGGACCGCCGGCATGCGCGAGGTGGTCCACCTCGAACCGGGGGACCGGGTGAGCCACGACTCCTTCGGCCTCGGGTCGGTCGTGCGCGTCGACGGCAGCGGGGACCGGGCCGTCGCCGTCATCGACTTCCGGGAGCTCGGTGAGAAGAAGCTCCTCCTGCGCTACGCCCCGGTCGAGAAGCTCTAGCCGCGGCTCGCCGCGACCAGCCGTCGCGCCGCGCCCGCCGCCACCGGCAGCAGCGCGACGTACAGCACCTGTGCGCGCGTGACGGGGTCGTCCACGAGACCGAACCCCGTGCCCAGCCACGCGAAGGCGAGTGTCGTCGCGAGCGCCAGCCCCACGGTCTCCGCGAGGGCGACCGCCCCCGCCATCCGGTCCTCGTCGATCCCGTCGTCGTGGTCCGGCGGTGTGAAGCAGCGCCCGAGCAGGTCGGGGTAGACCGTGCCCATCCCCGCGCCCAACAGGGCCGCTCCGACCACGAGACCGACGAAGGCGGCCGTCGGGGTGGCGAGGAACGTCGTCCCCGCCAGCGCGGTCACCCCGGCGCCGAGACCGACCGCCCCGGCGGTCGCCCGTCGCCGGAACGGCGCGTCCGCCAGCGCCGGGTGCGTGCCCGTCCACAGGCCGAGGGCCGCCCACGTGAAGCCGGAGGTGGCGATGACGACCCCGAACTGCCCAGGGGTGAGCCCGAAAGCGTCGACGGCCACGACGGTCAGTACCGACGTCGCGCCGAAGTACGTCGCCGCGACGGTGAGGAGGGCCGAGAGGCCCGCGCGACGGCCGTGGGTGGCGCTCAGCGTGCCCTCGGGCAGCAGCGCCCGCGTCGCGACGACGACGAGCACGGCGCCGACGGCGGCGACCGCGAGCGACCACACCCCGACCGGCAGCGAGAGGACTGCCGACCCCGTCGCCAGTACCACCGCCCACCCCCACGGCGCGGGCTCGGCCGCCACCGACGGGTCGCTCCGCTCGGGCACGTACCGGGCGATCAGCATCCGGGCGAGGAGCAGGAGCGGGAGGTACATCAGCATCGCCCAGCGCCAGCCCAGCAGGCTCGAGACGGCGACGGCGTAGACGGGCCCGAGGACGGACGACACGACCCAGACGCCCGACATGCCGGCGAGGACGAGCTGGCGGTACCGAGGCGGCAGGCCACGGCTGATCGCCCCCAGACCGATCGTCGCGAGGGCACCCGCTGCGAACGCGCGAACGGCGGTGCCCGCGATGAAGACGCCCATCGTGGGAGCGGCCGCGCACAGCAGGGAGCCGAGCGCCGTCACGGCGGTGAAGACGAGCATGAGGGTGCCGATGCGGAACCGGGCCAGCAGCCAGACGCCGATCGGCATCATGAGGAAGAGGGGCGCCTGGGCCGCGGCGTCGAGCGGGCCGTAGAGGTCGCGGCCGTCGAGCTCCTCCGCGACCAGCGGCAGGACGGTCTGTGACAGGTACCGCTGCATGCCGGCGAGGAACTCCACCGACAGCAGCGCGACCGCGAGCAGCGCGACGGCCAGCCGGCCGCGCGGCCTCGTCTCCCGTGCGACGGTGCCCGTCACCTGCACCACCCCCGTCACCGCCTCCGACACGGAGGATGACACGTGGCCGGCGACGGGGCGACGTGGCCCGCGCTCAGGCCTTGTCGGCGACGGCGTCCGCCAGCAGGCCCACCGACGCGGGGTGGATCGCGAGGCTCATGTGCCCGATGTCGGGAAGCACGGTGTGCTCGGCCGGCAGGTCGGGGTGGTAAAGCAGCGCCGAGGACCGCGGGAGGATGACGTGGTCGATCCCCGACGCGAGGCAGACGAAGCGCGTCCCGATCCCGGGGGCGGGCTCGTCGAGCTCGCGCACCAGGTCGCTGCCGGGCCGCAGCTGCCGTCCGAGCCGGGTCGGCAGGAGGTGCGCGGCGTGCGTCCCGTGGTGCGGCGTGCCCGCGGTCGCGAGCGTGCGGACGTGGCGGTGGCCGCCGAGTCGCTGGACGTAGTAGCGGGCGATGAGCCCGCCGAGGGAGTGCGCGACGACGTCGACGCCACGCTCGCCGTCGAGCGCCTCCACGTGCCGGCCGAGGTCGGCGGCGACGGCGCGGACGTCGTCGCGCTCGGGGGAGTAGTCGACGGCGACGACGTGGTCGTGACCTCGGCGGGCGAGCTCCTCCCGCAGGACGGGGAACAGGGACGGGTTGTCGCCGATGCCGTGGACGAGCACGACGGGCCGGTCGGGCTCGCTGTCGCCGTCCCCCTGCCGCGGGACGACGAGCGGGTGGTCGTCCGCCGGGACCGGGTCGGCGAGCGTGAGCGCGCTGCGGTGCGGGCCCAGCAGCCGCAGCGGCACCTGCGCCGGCCACGTGAGGGCGTGGGCGCCGTTCCACAGCACCTCGAGCGCGACGCCGAGCCCCCGGTGCGTGCGGCGGGGCAGGTGCCGGCCGGCCCAGGCCCCGGGCCGCTCAGACGTTCTCCCTCACCCACTCCACGATCGTCGACATCGGCGTGCCGGGCGTGAACACCATGGCGACGCCCTGTTCCTGCAGGAGGGGGATGTCCTCCTCGGGGATGATCCCGCCGCCGAAGACGACGACGTCGTCGGCGCCCTGCTCGCGCAGCAGCTCGACGACCCGGGGGAACAGCGTCATGTGCGCCCCGGAGAGGATCGACAGCCCGACGGCGTCGGCGTCCTCCTGGACGACGGCGGCGACGACCTGCTCGGGCGTCTGGTGCAGACCCGTGTACACGACCTCGACGCCGGCGTCGCGCAGCGCGCGCGCCACGACCTTCGCCCCGCGGTCGTGCCCGTCCAGCCCCGGCTTCGCGATGACGACCCGCGGCGGGCCCGTGCGGGTGTCCACCTCGTCGTCGCGTGCCTCCGTCGCCACGTCGTCCACGTGGTGAGACTAACGCCCCCTGATCACCGCTCGTCGACCTGTGACGACCGTCTCCCGCAGCCGTGCCCGCGGCCGGGTGGGGCGTGTCCGGCCCGGCGATAGGGTGCACCCGGCCCGCAGGACCCGACCCGAGGACGTGACGCTGACGTGGACCTCTACGAGTACCAGGCACGCGACCTGTTCGAGCAGCACGGTGTGCCCGTGCTCGCCGGCGCGGTCGCGACGACGCCGGAGGAGGCCCGCGCCGCCGCCGAGGCGATGGGCGGCGTCACCGTCGTCAAGGCGCAGGTGAAGACCGGCGGGCGCGGCAAGGCCGGCGGCGTCAAGGTCGCGAGGACCGCCGACGAGGCCGAGGCCCACGCGCGCGCCATCCTCGGCATGGACATCAAGGGCCACACCGTCCACCGCGTGATGGTCGCCCAGGGCGCCGACATCGCCGAGGAGTACTACGCCTCCTACCTCCTCGACCGCTCCAACCGCACCTTCCTCGCCATGGTGAGCAAGGAGGGCGGCGTCGAGATCGAGACGCTCGCCGTCGAGCGGCCCGAGGCGCTCGCCCGCGTCCCCGTCGACGCCCTCGAGGGGGTCGACGCCGCGAAGGCGGCGGAGATCGCCGCTGCTGCCGGCTTCGAGGGCGAGCGCGCGCAGCAGGTCGCCGACGTCCTCGAGAAGCTGTGGACGGTGTTCGTCGAGGAGGACGCCACGCTCGTCGAGGTCAACCCGCTCGTCGCCACCGGCGACGGGCAGGTCATCGCCCTCGACGGCAAGGTGACGCTCGACGAGAACGCCGCCTTCCGCCACCCCGCGCACGCCGACCTCGTCGACTCCTCCGCCGTCGACCCGCTCGAGCAGGCGGCGAAGGAGAAGGACCTCAACTACGTCAAGCTCGACGGCTCCGTCGGGATCATCGGCAACGGCGCGGGGCTCGTCATGAGCACCCTCGACGTCGTCGCGCAGGCAGGTGAGCGCCACGGCGGCGCGAAGCCCGCGAACTTCCTCGACATCGGCGGCGGCGCGAGCGCCGAGGTCATGGCGAACGGACTGGAGATCATCATCTCCGACCCGCAGGTGAAGAGCGTCTTCGTCAACGTGTTCGGCGGCATCACGGCGTGCGACGCGGTCGCGAACGGCATCGTGAGCGCCTTCGAGCTCCTCGCCTCCCGCGACGAGCACGTGAGCGTCCCGCTCGTCGTCCGCCTCGACGGCAACAACGCCGAGCTCGGCCGGCAGATCCTCAGCGAGGCGGGCCTCGACGGCGTCGAGCAGGTCGACACGATGGACGGGGCGGCCGACCGCGCCGCCGAGCTGGCAGCGAGCTGAGAGGGCACCCGAGCACACCATGGCGATCTTCCTGACCGACCAGAGCAAGGTCATCGTCCAGGGCATGACCGGGAGCGAGGGGCGCAAGCACACCCAGCGCATGCTCACCTCCGGCACCGCCGTCGTCGGCGGCGTGACCCCCGGCAAGGGCGGGCAGTCCGTGTCGTTCACCGGCGCCGACGGCAGTCCCGTCGACGTGCCCGTCTTCGACTCCGTCGGCGAGGCGATGGCCGCGACCGGCGCCGACACGACGGTCATCTTCGTGCCCGCGAAGTTCACGAAGGGCGCCGCCCTCGAGGCCATCGAGGCCGGCATCCCCCTCGCCGTCGTCATCACCGAGGGCGTGCCCGTCAAGGACACCGCGGAGTTCTTCACGCGCGCCCAGCAGTCGGGCACGACGCGCATCGTCGGCCCCAACTGTCCCGGCCTCATCAGCCCCGCGCAGTCCAACGCCGGCATCATCCCCGCCGACATCACGACGGCCGGCCCCATCGGCCTCGTGTCGAAGTCCGGCACGCTGACGTACCAGATGATGTACGAGCTGCGGGACCTCGGCTTCACCTCGTGCGTCGGCATCGGCGGCGACCCCGTCATCGGGACCACGCACATCGACTGCCTCGAGGCGTTCGAGAACGACCCCGACACCAAGGCGATCGTCATGATCGGCGAGATCGGCGGCGACGCCGAGGAGCGCGCCGCCGCCTACATCAAGGACCACGTGACGAAGCCCGTCGTCGGCTACGTCGCGGGGTTCACCGCCCCCGAGGGCAAGACCATGGGCCACGCCGGCGCCATCGTGTCCGGCTCGGCCGGCACGGCCGCGGCGAAGGCGGAGGCCCTCGAGGCGGTCGGCGTCAAGGTCGGCCGCACGCCCAGCGAGACCGCGCGCCTCATGCGGGAGATCGTCACCTCGCTGTGAGGACGCCGGGGCCGGGCGACGCGTGTCGCTCGGCCCCCGGTCCCTCCTCCGCCGCGACGATGGGACGGTGAGCAGCACCCGCACGCCCGCCCGGGCGACCCCGCGCGCGACCCCCGCGGCGCGGTCCGGGCCGCACATCCCCCTCCCGGGTCTCTTCGCGGACGTCCGCGCCGCCGTCTCGCAGTCCCTCGGGGCGGTCGCGCTCGGGCTCGTCGCGTGCGTCGCCCTCGCCGCGCTCGGCTGGGCCGGGACCCCCGAGGCGGGCACCGGCTGGCTCGACGCGGTCCGCCTCGGTGCCGTCGGGTGGCTGCTGGCGTACGCGGGCCGCCTCCACGTGGTGGCGGAGGTCGCGGTGTCCGCGTCCCCGGCCGACCCGCCGGTCCCGGTCGACGGCGAGGTGTCGTTGCCGCTGCTGGGCCTCGTCCTGCTCGCGGGACTGCTGAGCGCACGGATCGGGCGCGGTCTCGCCGCGCGCACGTGGCCGCTGCCGTCCCTGCTGCTCGTCGCGGTCGTCGCTGCCGTCCACGCCGGGGCGGCGTGGCTCGTCGCGGGCGTCACCGGGCTCGCGGACCTCGACCCGCTGCCCGTGGCGTGCGCGGCCGGCGCCGCCGTCGTGTCCGCGGCCGGCGCCCTGCTGGGCGTCGCGACCGTCCACGGCGGGGCGCTGCTCGACCGGCTGCCCCTCGTGGTCCGCGCCCAGCTCGCGCGCGTCGGGCCCGGCGCCGCGGTCGCGCTCGTCGCGTGGCTGTCCGCCGGTGCGCTGCTGGTCGCGACCGGGCTCGTGCTCCACCTGCCGCGCGTCGTCGAGGTCCACGAACGGCTCGCCCCCGGCCCGCTGGGGGGACTGGTGCTGCTGCTCGTCCAGCTGCTCGTCCTGCCGGTGCTCGTCGCGTGGGCGGGGGCCCTGCTCGCCGGCCCGGGGGTGGCGCTCGGCGACGCGGGCCTGTCGCTGCAGGGCTCGGCGGTCACCGACCTGCCCGCGCTGCCCCTGCTGGCCGCGGTGCCCGGACCGGGGCCCTTCCCGCTGTGGGCGTGGGCGGGGCCGCTCGTGCTCGTGGTCTCCGGGGCGCTCGCCGCCTGGCACGGCCACCGCCACCCCAGCAGCCGCGGCGCCACGCTCGCGGACCGGGTGGGCGACGCCGTCGCGGTCGCCGCGCTCTGCGGCGCGGCCGCCGTCGTCCTCGGTCTCGCCTCCCGCGGGTCCGTGGGCGCGTGGGCGCCGCTGGGACCCGACCCGCTCGTGCTCGCGGCCGCCGTGACGGCCGGGGTCCTCGCCGGCGGTCTGGCGGTCGGCGGGGCCCTCCACCTGCTGGCGGGCCGCCCGCTGCTCAGGCGCCGGGGCTGACCCGGGAGAGCACGATCTCGTCGAGCCGCTCCTGGAGCCG
The DNA here is from genome assembly GCF_037860835.1 of Aquipuribacter nitratireducens. Lineage (NCBI taxonomy): Bacteria > Bacillati > Actinomycetota > Actinomycetes > Micrococcales > Intrasporangiaceae > Aquipuribacter > Aquipuribacter nitratireducens. The sequence goes on from NZ_JBBEOG010000001.1 coordinate 564,229, forward strand.
CTCGTCGCACGCCGCGCGGGCGGTGTTCGTCAGCGCCCGCTCCGTGCACTCCCGGTGTTCGGCGACGACGGGGTAGAAGGCGAGGGTGAGGGCCTGGACGGCGAGGAGACCGCCCGCGAGCGCGACCCCGACCGCGACCATCGCGGTACCGAACGGCGTGACGCCGTCCTCGCCGCGTCGTCGCGCCCGGCCCATGGCCCGCAGCGCCCGCAGGCCCTGCACGAGCGCGAGGGCCGCGAAGACGAGCCCCGCCACGGACCACGGCAGCTCGAGCCGACGGGTCAGCTCGGCACCGAGGAGGAGCAGGCCCATCTCGAGGGGCAGCCGCACCTGCGGGCGGGACAGCGCGGCACCCGCGCCGGTGCGCTCACCCGTCGTCGACACCCCCCGATGGTCCCAGACGAGCAGCGGGGCCGAGCACACCGCCCACTAGCCTGACGCGGTGCCCGCCCCCCGCCTCGTCGTGCTCGCCTCGGGCACGGGCAGCCTGCTCGAGGCCCTCCTCGCCGCGACCGGCGACGGCCGGCTGCCGGTCGACGTCGTCGGGTTCGTCGCCGACCGCGACTGCCGGGCCGTCGAGGTCGCGCAGCGCGCCGGCGTCCCCACCGCCGTGGTCCGGCCGCAGGACCAGCCCGACCGTGCCGCGTGGGACGCCGCCCTCGCCGACCACCTGCAGGGGCTCGCGCCGGACTGGGTCGTGAGCGCCGGGTTCATGCGGATCCTCGGGGAGGCCGTCCTCGCCGCCTTCCCCGACCGGGTCGTCAACACGCACCCGGCGCTGCTGCCGTCCTTCCCTGGCGCGCACGCGGTGCGGGACGCCCTGGCCCACGGGGTGCGGGTGAGCGGGTGCACCGTCCACCTCGTCGACGCCGGCACCGACACCGGCCCGGTGCTCGCCCAGGCCGCCGTCCCGGTCCTCGACGACGACGACGAGGCGAGCCTCCACGAGCGGATCAAGGTCGTGGAGCGCGGCCTCCTCGTCGAGGTGCTCGCGGGGCTCGCGGTGGGCGGCGTCGAGGTGGTCGGGCGTCGCACCCGCTGGCGGCCGGCCCGTCCCGCGCCTCAGTAGGCTCGCCCCCCGTGAGCGCGCCGACTGCTGCCCCGGGCCCCGCCGACCACGAGGGCGAGGTGGGCCGGCGACCGGTGCGGCGCGCGCTCGTCAGCGTCTACGACAAGACGGGGCTCGAGGACCTCGCCCGCGGCCTCCACGAGGCCGGCGTCGAGCTCGTCTCGACCGGGTCGACGGCGGCGCGGATCGCCGCGGCCGGGGTACCCGTGACCCCCGTCGAGGAGCTGACGGGCTTCCCCGAGTGCCTCGATGGCCGCGTGAAGACGCTCCACCCGCGCGTCCACGCGGGGCTCCTCGCCGACCTGCGGCTCGACTCGCACCGCGCGCAGCTCGACGAGCTCGGCATCGCGCCGTTCGAGCTCGTCGTCGTCAACCTCTACCCGTTCGCCGAGACCGTCGCCTCGGGGGCGACGCCCGACGAGTGCGTCGAGCAGATCGACATCGGCGGGCCGTCGATGGTGCGGGCCGCCGCGAAGAACCACCCGAGCGTCGCCGTCGCCACCGACCCCGGCCGCTACGGCGACGTGCTCGCCGCCGTCCACGCCGGCGGGTTCACGCTCGCGCAGCGCGCGCGGCTCGCGGCCGAGGCGTTCGTCCACACCGCGTCCTACGACGTCGCGGTCGCCTCCTGGATGGGCAACGTCCTCGCCCCCGACCCGGACGGCGACGGCTTCCCCACGTGGCTCGGGGCGACGTGGGACCGCTCCACGGTGCTCCGGTACGGCGAGAACCCCCACCAGCGCGCGGCGCTGTACGTGTCGGGGCACGGCGCGGGCGGTCTCGCGACGGCCGAGCAGCTGCACGGCAAGGAGATGTCGTTCAACAACTACGTCGACGCCGACGCCGCCTGGCGAGCCGCCCACGACCACACCGAGCCGGCGGTCGCGATCATCAAGCACGCCAACCCGTGCGGCATCGCGGTCGGGGCAGACGTCGGGGAGGCCCACGCCCGGGCCCACGCCTGCGACCCGGTGTCCGCGTTCGGTGGGGTGGTCGCCGCCAACCGGCCCGTGACCCGCACCGTGGCCGACCAGCTCGCCGACGTCTTCACCGAGGTCGTCCTCGCGCCCGGCTTCGACGACGACGCGCTCGAGGTGCTGACCCGCAAGAAGAACGTCCGGCTCCTCGTCGCCTCACCGCCGACCCGGGGCACGATCGAGATGCGCCCGGTCAGCGGCGGCGTGCTCCTGCAGGAGCGCGACGACGTCCGCGCGAGCGTCGCCGACGGCGGTGACGACCCGTCCCGCTGGCGGCTCGCCGCCGGCGAGCCCGCCGACGAGGCGACGCTCGCCGACCTCGCCTTCGCGTGGCGGGCGGTGCGTGCCGTGAAGTCGAACGCCATCCTCCTGGCCCGCGACGGCGCGAGCGTCGGCATCGGCATGGGCCAGGTCAACCGGGTCGACTCGTGCCGCCTCGCCGTCGCCCGGGCGGGGGAGGAGCGGGCCCGCGGCGCCGTCGCCGCGTCCGACGCGTTCTTCCCGTTCGCGGACGGGCTGCAGGTGCTCCTCGACGCGGGCGTCCGCGCCGTCGTGCAGCCCGGCGGCTCGGTGCGCGACGAGGAGGTCGTCGCGGCCGCGCAGGCCGCCGGTGCGACGCTCTACCTCACGGGCACGCGCCACTTCGCGCACTGACGGCGCCGGTCCGGGTGCCCCACGTGCGCGGGGCACCCGGACGGGCGGCTGTCAGCCGAGCAGTCCCATGCCCTGCACGGTGTCGCGCTCCTCGACAAGCTCGGCGACGGAGGTGTCGATGCGACCGCGGGAGAACGCGTCGAGCTCGATGCCCTGGACGATCGACCACTCCCCGCCGGAGCAGGTGACGGGGAACGACGAGATGAGGCCGTCGGGCACGCCGTAGGAGCCGTCCGACGGCACCGCCATCGACACCCAGTCGTCGGCGGGGGTGCCGTGGACCCAGTCGCGGACGTGGTCGATGGCGGCGGACGCCGCGGAGGCGGCCGACGAGGCGCCGCGTGCCTCGATGATCGCGGCACCGCGCTTCTGCACGGTCGGGATGTACGTGTCCTCGAGCCACTGCTGGTCGTCGACGACGTCGGCCGCGACGCGACCCCCGACCTCGGCGCGGAAGAGGTCCGGGTACTGGGTGGCGGAGTGGTTGCCCCAGATGGTCATGTGCCGGATGTCGGTGACGGGTGCCCCGACCTTCGCCGACAGCTGCGCGAGGGCCCGGTTGTGGTCGAGGCGCGTCATGGCGGTGAAGCGCTCGCGGGGCACGTCGGGGGCGTTGTTCATCGCGATGAGGGCGTTGGTGTTCGCCGGGTTGCCGACCACCAGCACCTTGACGTCGTCCGCGGCGTGGTCGTTGAGCGCGCGGCCCTGGCCGGTGAAGATCGCGCCGTTGGCCTCGAGGAGGTCGCCGCGCTCCATGCCCTTGGTGCGGGGCCGCGAGCCGACGAGCAGCGCTACGTTCGCGCCGTCGAAGGCCGTGTTCGGGTCGTCGCTGATGTCGATCCCCGCGAGCAGCGGGAAGGCGCAGTCGTCGAGCTCCATGGCGACGCCCTGCGCGGCGCCGAGCGCGGGTGTGATCTCGAGCAGACGCAGCCGGACGGGGGTGTCGGGGCCGAGCATGGCGCCGCTGGCGATGCGGAACAGCAGGCTGTAGCCGATCTGGCCGGCGGCCCCTGTGACGGCGACGGTGACGGGGGACTGGGCGGGGCTCACGGGCTCTCCTGTTCGACGGTGGACCGGGCGGGCACGTCCGCCGACGATAGCGACGCCGCGGGGGCACGGGCTCGCCACGGTGATGTGGTCTGCGGCACTGGCACTAGGCTCGCTGCGGCCGATTCCACCGACGAGGAGCTGCAACCCCCATGGCGAAGATCAAGGTCCAGGGCCCGGTCGTCGAGCTCGACGGCGACGAGATGACCCGGATCATCTGGCAGTTCATCAAGGACCGCCTGATCCACCCCTACCTCGACGTGGACCTCGAGTACTACGACCTCGGCATCGAGCACCGCGACGCCACCGACGACCAGGTGACGATCGACGCCGCCAACGCCATCAAGGAGCACGGCGTCGGCGTCAAGTGCGCGACGATCACGCCGGACGAGGCGCGCGTCGAGGAGTTCGGCCTCAAGAAGATGTGGCGCTCCCCGAACGGGACGATCCGCAACATCCTCGGCGGCGTCGTCTTCCGCGAGCCCATCATCATCAGCAACATCCCTCGGCTGGTCCCGGGCTGGACCAAGCCGATCATCATCGGCCGCCACGCCCACGGCGACCAGTACCGCGCCACCGACTACAAGGTCCCCGGCGCCGGCACCGTCACCATGACGTACACGCCCGCCGACGGCTCCGAGCCGGTCGAGATGGAGATCGTCCAGATGCCCGAGGACGGCGGCGTCGTCATGGGCATGTACAACTTCCGGAAGTCGATCGAGGACTTCGCCCGGGCCTCGCTCAGCTACGGCCTCAACCGCGGCTACCCCGTCTACATGTCGACGAAGAACACGATCCTCAAGGCCTACGACGGCATGTTCAAGGACGTGTTCGCCGAGGTGTTCGAGAACGAGTTCAAGTCCGACTTCGACGCCGCGGGCCTCACGTACGAACACCGGCTCATCGACGACATGGTGGCGGCCGCGCTCAAGTGGGAGGGCGGCTACGTCTGGGCGTGCAAGAACTACGACGGCGACGTCCAGTCCGACACCGTCGCCCAGGGCTTCGGGTCCCTCGGGCTCATGACGTCGGTCCTGCTGACCCCGGACGGGAAGACGATGGAGGCGGAGGCCGCCCACGGGACCGTCACGCGCCACTACCGCCAGCACCAGCAGGGCAAGCCGACCTCGACCAACCCCATCGCGTCGATCTTCGCCTGGACCCGCGGCCTGGCCCACCGCGGCCGCCTCGACGGCACCCCCGAGGTCGTCGGGTTCGCCGAGACGCTCGAGCAGGTCGTCGTCGAGACCGTCGAGCGCGGGCAGATGACGAAGGACCTCGCGCTGCTCGTCGGCAAGGACCAGGCGTTCCTCTCCACGGAGGAGTTCCTCGGCGCGCTCGACGAGAACCTCGCGGCGAAGCTGGGCTGAGCCGTCGAGTCCTCCGGCACCGACCGTCCGCCGGTCCGGCACCTCGTCGTCATGGGGGTGTCCGGGTCCGGAAAGACGTCGGTGGCGCACGCCCTCGTCGACCGGCTCGGCTGGGACTTCCTCGAGGGCGACGACGCGCACCCGGCGGCCAACGTCGAGAAGATGCGGGCGGGGACGCCCCTGACCGACGACGACCGCTGGGGCTGGCTGCGGACCATCGCCCACTGGGTGGGGACGCACCACGAGGAGGGCCGGCGGACGGTCGTGGCGTGCTCCGCGCTCAGGCGGGCCTACCGCGACGTCCTGCGGACCGGGGACGAGGAGGCGGTGGCGGCGACGGCGTTCGTCCACCTCCACGGCGACCGCGACCTGCTGCTGTCGCGGATCAGCGGCCGGAAGGGGCACTTCATGCCCGCGACGCTGCTCGACTCCCAGCTCGACACGCTGGAGCCGCTTGGCGGCGACGAGCGCGGCGTCGTGATCGACGTCGACGACCCGCCGGACGTGCTGGCGGAGCGGGTCGTCGAGGCGCTCGGCCTGCGGCCGGGCCCGCCGGGGCTCGACGGCTAGCGGAAGACGACCGTCCGGTTCCGGTCGACGAGGACGCGCCGCTCGGCGTGCCAACGCACGGCGCGCGCGAGGGCGCGGCTCTCGAGGTCGTGGCCCAGGCCCACGAGCTCGTCGACGCCGTCGGCGTGGTCGACCCGCTCGACGTCCTGCTCGATGATCGGCCCCTCGTCGAGGTCGGCGGTGACGTAGTGGGCGGTCGCGCCGATGAGCTTGACCCCGCGCTCGTGCGCCTGGTGGTACGGCCGGGCGCCGGCGAAGCTCGGCAGGAACGAGTGGTGAATGTTGATGGCCCGCCCGGCGAGCGCCTCGCACACCCGCGGGCTCAGCACCTGCATGTAGCGGGCGAGCACGACGAGCTCGACGTCGAGCCCGTCGACCAGACGCAGGAGCGCGTCCTCCGCGGCCGGCTTCGTCTCCGGCGTGACGGGGACGTGGTGGAACGGCACCTCGTAGAACCCGGCGAGGGGCTCGAGGTCGCGGTGGTTGCCGACGACGGCGACGGGCGTGATGGGCAGGCGGCCCGCGCGCTGCCGGTAGAGCAGGTCGTTGAGGCAGTGCCCGGCCCGGCTCACCATGACGAGGGTGCGGGTGGGCTCGTCGAGGCCGTGCAGGCCCCACGCCATCTCGAACTCCTCCGCCGTCCCGCGGAGGGCCGCCTCGAGGCGCTCCCGGGGCGCGTCGCACGTGAACTGGACGCGGAGGAAGAACAGACGGGTGTCGGGGTCCCCGAACTGCTGGGACTCCGTCACGTTGGCGTGGTGGCGCAGCAGCGCGCCGGTGACGGCGTGCACGATGCCGGGCCGGTCGGGGCACGACAGCGTGAGGACGTAGTGCGGGGCCTCGCTCACGACGGGGAGCGTACGCAGCGGGCGGGCGTTGCTAGGCTCGCGTCCACCGCGACTGGCGTTCAGGGGGCCACCCCCGGGGAGCGGTAGGCACGCCGACGGGTCGTTCGCCTGGGCCCGTGGCTTGACCCGACCCTGGAGTGCACGATGACCCAGACCCACACGCCGCCCGCTGCCGTCCGCGCGGACGACCCCACCGACCTCCCGCTGTGGCAGGTCGACCCCGAGATCGCCGCCGTCCTCGACGGCGAGGCCGACCGCCAGCGCGGGACGCTCGAGATGATCGCGAGCGAGAACTTCGCCCCCCGCGCCGTCCTCGAGGCGCAGGGCAGCGTCCTCACGAACAAGTACGCCGAGGGCTACCCCGGCAAGCGGTACTACGGCGGCTGCGAGCAGGTCGACGTCGCCGAGGAGCTCGCTCGCTCCCGCGCCAAGCAGCTGTTCGGCGCGGAGCACGCGAACGTCCAGCCGCACTCCGGGGCGAGCGCGAACGCCGCCGTCATGCAGAAGCTCCTGGAGCCGGGTGACACGATCCTCGGCCTCGACCTCGCCCACGGCGGGCACCTCACGCACGGCATGCGCCTCAACTTCTCGGGCCGGCTCTACGACGTCGCGACGTACGGGGTGTCGGAGCAGACGTACCGCATCGACATGGACGCCGTGCGCGACACCGCGCTCGAGCGCCGTCCCAAGATGATCATCGCGGGCTGGTCGGCGTATCCGCGCCACCTCGACTTCGCGGCGTTCCGAGCCATCGCCGACGAGGTCGGGGCGTACCTCCTCGTCGACATGGCCCACTTCGCGGGCCTCGTCGCCGCGGGGCTCCATCCCTCGCCGGTGCCGCACGCGCACGTCGTGACGACGACCACGCACAAGACGCTGACGGGGCCGCGCGCCGGGATCATCCTGTCGACCGCCGACCTGGCGAAGAAGGTCGACTCGGGGGTGTTCCCCGGTCAGCAGGGCGGGCCGCTCATGCACGTCATCGCGGCCAAGGCCGTCGCGTTCAAGATCGCGATGACGCCGCAGTTCCGTGAGAAGCAGGAGCGGACGCTGCGCGGTGCGGCCCTCCTCGCCGAGCGGCTGCTCGCCGCCGACGCGAAGGCCACCGGCGTCGACGTCGTCACCGGCGGCACCGACGTCCACCTCGTCCTCGCCGACCTGCGCGCGAGCGAGCTCGACGGCAAGCAGGCCGAGGACCGCCTCCACGAGGCCGGCATCACGGCGAACCGCAACGCGGTGCCGTTCGACCCGCGCCCGCCGATGGTGACGAGCGGCGTCCGGCTTGGCACGCCCGCGCTCGCGACCCGCGGGTTCGGCGACGAGCAGTTCCGCGAGGTCGCCGACGTCGTCGCCGGGGCCTTCGACCCCACCTCGGACGTCCGCGCGCTGCGCGAGCGGGTCGACGTGCTGACGCGCGACTTCCCGCTGTACCCGTCGGTCCAGCCGTACGCGAACGCGTGAGCGCGACGCTCCTCGACGGGAAGGCGACCGCCGCGGCGATCCGGGTCGAGCTGACTGCACGTGTCGCCGCGCTCGCGGTGCGCGGGGTCGTGCCCGGGCTCGGCACGGTGCTGGTCGGCGACGACCCCGGGTCGGCGTCGTACGTCGCCGGGAAGCACCGCGACTGCGCGGAGGTCGGCATCACGTCGCTGCGGGAGGACCTGCCGGCGACCGCGTCGACCGACGACGTGCTGGCGGCGGTGCGGCGGCTCAACGAGGACCCGTCGTGCACCGGCTTCATCGTCCAGCTGCCGCTGCCGCCCCAGGTCGACCAGCAGGCGGTGCTCGAGGCCGTCGACCCGGCGAAGGACGCCGACGGCCTGCACCCGACGAACCTCGGCCGGCTCGTCCTGTCGGTCGGCGGGTCGCTGACCTCGCCGCTGCCGTGCACGCCGCGCGGGATCGTCGAGCTGCTGGCCCGCTACGACGTGCCGCTGGCGGGTGCCGAGGTGTGCGTCATCGGGCGCGGGGTCACCGTGGGGCGCCCGATCGGTCTGCTCCTGACGCGCCGCGGGGTCGACGCCACCGTCACCCTCACCCACACGCGCACGCGCGACCTCGCGGCCGCGGTGCGGCGCGCGGACGTCGTCGTCGCAGCGGCCGGCGCCGCGGGGACGGTGCGGCCGGACTGGGTGACACCCGGCGCAGCCGTGCTCGACGTCGGCGTCACGCGGGTGGTCGACGAGGCGACCGGCAGGGCGCGGCTCGTGGGGGACGTCGACCCGGGCGTCCGGGAGGTCGCGGGCTGGCTCGCCCCCATGCCCGGGGGAGTCGGACCGATGACGCGCGCGATGCTGCTCGCCAACGTCGTGGACGCCGCGGAGCGCGCGCTGGGGTGAGGCTCAGGAGTCGAGTGCGCTCGGGAACCGGGTGACGAAGTCGAGCACCCGCACCTGCTCCGGGGTGATGGCGATGCGTGCCATGGGGGCCTCGCCGAGGCCTGCGACCCACTGCGCAGCCGCCTCGGGACCCATGTAGCGCTCGGCGGCTGCGACGTACTCCTCGGTGACCCGGTCGTGCACCGTCACCTCGGCGTGTCCGCGGACGAGCAGCACCTTGTAGGGCCAGTCCGCCTCGTCGATCGTGACGGACACGGAGGGGTGCTCCTGGAGCGCGCGCACCTTGGGTGCGGCGGGAGGCGTCCCGACCACGATCTGCGTGCCGTCCCAGTGGAACCACACGGGCACGACGCGCGGCGTCCCGTCGTGCCACGTGTACGCGACCCTCGCCGGCTGCCGGCTCACCAGCAGCTGCTGCGCGACCGGGTCGTTGAGGAGGTCGAGTCCGTCGTCGGTGGTCGTCGTCATGGCGACCAGGGTCGCGGCCCCTGCGGTCGTCCACATCAGGGTTTTCCCCATCGCCGTCGAACGTGTGTTCGAGTAGACTGGGGCGCGGGAGGCCGACATGGGGGACACGGGCACGGTGACGCTGACGGACGACGTCCGCCGGCTGCGCGCGGAGGTGGCGACGCTGTCGCAGCGGCTCGCCGCCGACACAGCGTGGCGCAGCACCGACGCCGACGTCCTGGCCGCCGTCGTGGAGCTCGCGGCCCTGCGAGGGGCCGTCGACGCGCTCCACCTCCGTCTCGTGCGCGAGGTCGACACGCGCGGGACGGCGGAGGCCTCACCGGTCGCGACCACCCCCGAGGGGTTCCTCCGTACGTCGTGCCTGCTCACGGCGACCCAGGCCCGCCGCGACGTCGCCGCGGCGCGCGCCACCGCTCCCGGCAAGCCGCTCGAGCGGCTCGGCGACGCCCTCGCCGAGGGCTCGTGCAGCCGGGCGCACGTCGACAGCGCCGTCCGCTGCGTCGACCGCATCCCCCGCCACCTGCTGGCGCGCCGGGGCGCGGGTGACGTCATCGCCGACTACCTGCTGACGGCGGCGGTCGGCGCGTCACCCAAGGACATGGACCGCGCCGCCACGGACCTGCTCCAGACCCTCGCGCCCGACCCGGCGGACCGCTTCGACCCCGCCGCCCACGAGCGGCGCTTCTTCGACCTCTCGACGGATGCCACGGGGATGGTGGTGGGTCGCTTCGCCGTCGACGCCGTCACGGGGGCCGAGCTCCGGGCGACGCTCGAGCGGTGGTCGGGACCGGTCTCCGGCGGTGAGGCGGCGGCGGGGTCGTCCGGTGAGGTGGCGCGTGACCGCCGGTCGGCGACCGAGCGCAGAGCCGACGCCTTCGCGTTCGCCATCCGGACCGCCGCTGGCGTCGCGGTGCCCCGTCGCTCCGAGCGGCCTCGGGTGGTCGTGCACGTCACCCCCGAGCAGCTCGCGGCGACGGGGTCGGCGGCCGACGGCCTGCCGTGGCTCGAGAGCGGCGGCCCCGTACCGACGTGGGCGGCCCGACGGTTGTCGTGCGACGCGGTGCTGCAGCGGGTCGTGGTGTCGTCCGAGCTCGGGCCGCTGTCGGTCGGGCGGGAGGAGCGGCTCGCGAACCGTGCCCAGCGGGTGGCGCTCGCCGCCCGCGACGGAGGATGCGTCATCCCCGGCTGCGGCGCGACGCCCGACGTCTGCGACGCCCACCACGTCATCCACTGGGTCGACGGCGGCCCGACGGACGTCGACAACATGTGCCTGGTGTGCCCGGGCCACCACACCGCCGTCCACGCCGGCACGTGGGGCGTCGGTATCGACCCGGTCACGCAGCTGGTGACCGTCACGCCGCCGCCGTGGATCGACGCAGCGCGCCGGCCGCGCCCGGCGTGGCGGCAGAAGGCCCGGACGACGTGGGCGCAGTTCCAGCAGGACCTGTACCGGCCGGCGGAGCCGCCGGAGCCGCCGGAGCCGCCGGAGCCGCCGGAGCCGCCAGCGCCGCCAGGGCTGACGGAGCCGACGGAGCCGCCGGGTCGGACCGGTGATCGTCTCGACGCGTTCGACGCCGCGCTCGCGCGCGGCGAGGCCGACCGGCGTGGCCCGCCGTCCTGACCCGCGGCCCCTCCGGGGCGGTCAGACGAAGAAGCAGAAGGGGTGGCCGGCCGGGTCGAGCCACACCCGCACGTCGTCCTGGGGCTGGAACGCAGCGAGCCGCGCGCCGGCCGCCTCGGCGACGCGTCCGGCGGCGTCGAGGTCGTCGACCTCGATGTCGAGGTGGAGCTGCATCTGCTGGTCCCCCCGGCCCGCGGGCCAGACCGGGGGCTCGTGCGCGTCCTCCAGCTGGAACGAGAGACCCGTGGAGCCGTCCGGCGGGCGCAGCGTCACCCAGTCCGGCTCGTCCGTGCCGATCGGCCACCCGCGCAGCTGCTGGTAGAAGCGCGCGAGGCCGCGGGGGTCCGGCGTGCCGAGGACCGTGGAGACGAGGCGCACCCGACCGTCCTAGTGCCGTTCGGCGAGCTGCGCGAGCCGCCGCTCGGCGAGGCCGGCGAGCAGCGCCGCCCCGTCGGGCAGCACGGAGTCGTCGAAGCCCGCGAGGGGGGAGTGGTTGTCCGGTGCGGTCTCCCAGTCGCGCCCGTCGAGGCACGCGCCGAGGAACACCATGACCCCGGGGACGGCCTGGAGCACCCGGCTGAAGTCCTCCGCGCCCGCGATGGGGTCCGGCATGTCGAGCCAGCGGTCGGCGCCGACCACCTCGGCGACTGTCCGGCGGGCGAACTCGAGCTCGGCCGCGTCGTTCACCGTGACCGGGTACTCCGGCTCGAGGCGGACCTCGGCCTCGAGGCCGTGGGCGGCGGCGACACCCTCGCAGTAGCGGACCAGGGCGGCGTGGAGGCGCTCGCGGACAGCCGGGTCGGTGGTCCGGATCGTCGCCTCCGCGTACGCGGTGGTGGGAATGATGTTGCGCCGGGTGCCGGCCTCGACCTTGCCGAACGTCACGAGACCCGTCTCGAACGGCCCGACGGTGCGTCCGGCGACCGCCTGCGCCCCCAGCACGATCTCGCCGATCGCCGGCACGGGGTCCGCGGCGCGGTGCGGCGCGGAGCCGTGGCCGCCCTTGCCCGTGAGCGTGACGAAGAGGCCGTCGGACGCCGACAGGAGCGGGCCCGGGCGCGAGGCGACGGCGCCCTTCGGCGCCAGCCCGGACATCACGTGGAGCGCGTACGCCGCGTCCGGGCGGCGACCGGCCGCCTCGAGCACGCCCTCACGGATCATGTGTCCCGCGCCGTCCCAGCCCTCCTCGCCGGGCTGGAACATGAGGACCACGTCCCCGGGCAGGGAGTCCCGTTGGGCGGCGAGCAGGTGCGCGGCACCGACGAGCGACGTCACGTGGAGGTCGTGCCCGCAGGCGTGCATGACGCCGTCCACCTCGCTGCGGTACGGGACGTCGAGCTCCTCCTGCACAGGCAGGGCGTCCATGTCGGCGCGCAGCAGGACCACCGGCCGCTGCGCGGGGGCCGCGGAGGGTCCGCGACGGCCGACGTCGGCGCCGCCCCGGAGGACGGCGGTGATGCTCGACAGGCCGCGACCGGTCGTGATCTCGAGGTCGAGACCCTGGATGGCCTCGAGGACGGTCTGCTGGGTGCGGGGGAGCTCGAGGCCGATCTCGGGGTGGCGGTGCAGCCGGTGGCGGAGCCGGACCAGGTCGTCGGTCAGGGCGAGGGCGTCGTCGGCCACGGTCATGGCGCCACCGTAGTGTTCGGGCCCGTGCTGGTCGTCGCGAGCCTCAACGTCAACGGAGTCCGGGCCGCGCACCGCCGCGGCATGCCCGCGTGGCTGGAGCAGCGCCGCCCCGACGTGCTCCTCCTGCAGGAGGTCCGCGCGGACGCCGAGACGGTCGCCGAGCACCTCGGCGAGGGCTGGCACGTCGTCGAGGCGGTCTGTGCCCAGAAGGGGCGCTCCGGCGTCGCCGTCGCCGCGCGGACGCCGCTGCGCGACCCCGTGACGACGCTGCCCGGGTTCGCCGACGACGGCCGCTGGGTCGAGGCGACCGTCGGGGAGGGCGACGCCGCGGTGCGGTGCGTCAGCGTCTACGTCCACTCCGGCGAGGCGGGCACCGAGCGGCAGGTCGACAAGGTCCGCTTCCTCGCGGCGATGAGCGTGCGACTCGGCGAGCTCCGGGCTCGGGAGGCCGCCGGCGGGCCGCCCGTCGTCGTGGCGGGCGACCTCAACATCGGGCACACCGAGCGGGACATCCGGAACTGGAAGGGCAACCGCGGGAAGGCGGGCTTCCTGCCAGAGGAGCGGGCGTTCCTCGACAGCTGGTACGCCGGCGGCTGGGTCGACGTGTCCCGCCGCCTCCACGGCGACGTCGACGGTCCGTACTCGTGGTGGTCGTGGCGGGGGCAGGCGTTCGACACCGACACCGGCTGGCGGATCGACGTCCACGTCGCCACGGAGGCGCTCGCCGCCCGCGCGCGCTTCAGCGAGGTCGACCGTGCCGCCTCGTACGCGGAGCGCTTCAGCGACCACGCCCCGGTCGTGGTCGGCTACGACGTCTGAGGTCCGGCCACACGGGTCGGACACACGCCCCGACGCCGCCTCACGCCGACGCCGGCAGCAGCCACTCGGCGCCGTCCGGGGTGTCGCGCACCTCGACACCGAGGTCGGCGAGCCCGTCCCGCACGTGGTCGCTCGTCGCGAAGTCCTTGTCCGCGCGGGCCCGCGCCCGCAGGGACAGGAGCAGCTCGACGTAGCCGCCGACAACGTCCCGCGGGTCCCGGGCGCCGGTCCGCGCGAGCTCGCCGAGCCGCACCACCATCGCCCGCAGCACCCGGCGGGCGTGGTCGCGGTCGTCGCTCTGGAGGGTGTCGCTCAGCCAGTCCTGCATCGACTGCTCGACCGCGTGCACGGCGGCGACCGCGGCGTCCACGTCGGAGGCCGCCATCGCGGCGTCGAAGCGCTCCCGCTCCGCGTCGACGGCCGCGCGGAGCGACGTCGCGGACCCGGGGGCGGCCGCGTCGTCCGGCCGGCCGGCGGTGTCCGTCGAGGCGGAGGTGGTGGGGGGTGCGGAGGCGGAGGCCGACGTCGTCGACGCGGGCGGAGCCGCCCCGGGCTCCGCGGGACCCCGTCCCGCCACGACGTCCCCGACCCACCCCGTCTCGACGGTCCGGCCGTCCGCCAGCGCCACCTCGTGGTCCCGGTACCGCAGCGTGACGACGCCGCTGCCCCGGACGGTCGCCGTCCCGGCGGCGAGGTCGAGCAGGAGGGCGGTGTGCTCGTCGACACCGACCACGCCGACGCCGTCCGGCAGCAGGGCCTCCATCGCCCGGAGCCGCGCGGCGCCGAGGTAGCAGTAGCGCGTGTCGTAGGTGCCGCCCTCGGCGTTGTCGAAGTGCGGGACGAGCGCGGCCGGGACGCCGGCGAGCGCCCCGAGCACGTCGAGCCCCTCCGCCCAGTGCAGGTCCTCGCCGGCCTTGTAGATCTCGTAGACCGGTACCGCGTGCGACCCCACGGTGCACGCGGCGGCCGAGCCGACGACGAGGGTGCCGCCGCGACGGACGACGTCCGTCATCGCGGCCGCGACGCCGGTGCCGCGCCACTGCCGCAGCGCGTACGTCGGGCTGCCGGGACCGGCGAACAGCCAGCGCGCCTGCTCGAGGTCCGCGAGCGTGCGCTCCGCCTCACCCGAGGGGGCGTCCGCTCGGCGCCAGCGCGCCACGCCGACCCGGCGGCCGACCGACTGCTCGAAGTACTGCAGCGTGCGCTCGACGAGCTCGTCGGCGTTGTCCTGGAAGCCGAAGGTCGTGTCGAGGGCGAGCGCGGTCCCGCTCGGCCCGCCGTCGGGGAACGTGTCGGCGAGCACCGACCGGTGCGTCTTCACCATCGTGGGCGCGGTCTCGCCGGACCCCATGACGACGATGCGGCTCACGACGGCTCCTCCTGGTGCTCCGGTGGTCGGACGCCCGCCGCGGCGAGCACGTCGACGAGGTCGGCGGCGAGGCGGTCGGGGTGCTGCAGGTGCAGGTCGTGGTGGGCGTCGTCGTACCGCCGCAGGAGCGGGTGCGACAGTCCCGCGACGGCCTCGGCGACGCGGTCCGCGGACGGCTGACGGCCCGCGGGTGCGAGCAGGACGGGGACGGTCACCGCCGGGTACAGCGTGCGCGGGTCCTGCGCGTGCATCGAGCGGAGGATCCGCTCGTGGGACGCGAGCGGGAGCACGTTGCGGACGCGGCCGTCGGGGTCGCCGGGTGGCTCGCTCGTGAGGTTGGCGAGCACCGCGGGCAGGGCGTGCGGGCCCCAGTCCGCCAAGGCGGTGGCCAGCCGGTCCTCGGCGTCCCGCCACGTCGCGCCGTCCCAGCCCGGCGGTGCGAGCCGGCGCCACACCTGCTCGAACGGCTCGTCGCCGTCGAAGCGGAGCCAGCCGCCGTCGACGAGCGCGAGGGCAGCGACGCCCTCGACCCCCCGCGCCGCCGCCTCGAGCACGACGTTGCCGCCCCACGACTGCCCCGCGAGCACGACGGGCAGCCCGGAGAAGGCGTGCTCGGAGCGCAGCAGCCCCACGAGCGCGGCGACGTCGCCCGCCGCCGTCGGGGTGTCGACGGTCCCCGCCGTGCGGGGCGCGTCGGGCAGCGTCGCGCTCGCGCCGTGCTCGCGCTGGTCGACGGCGACCGAGGCGACACCGTGCCGGGCGAGCGCCGCGGCGCACGCGTCCCACATGCGGGCGTTGGAGGCGAGGCCGTGGACCAGGACGGCGAGCGCCCACGGCCCGCCGACGGGCACGGTGCGCCGCACCGCGAGGTGGACGTCGCGCCCGGGGAGGGCGACGACGTCGGGCACGACGTCGGGCACGGCCGCGCCGGCCGGGCGGGTCGGTTCGGCGCTCACGTGGTCGGCGACCCGACCACGCGTGCCCGGAGCGTCGACACGGCGGTCGCGATGTCGATGCTGTCCTGGGCGGACGGCAGCCACGTGCGCTCGCCCCGCACCGCCCGGGCGACACCCTCGACCATGAGCCGGTAGGGGTCGACCGCGTCGAAGGTCTCCGTCGTCCGTTCCGCGCTGAGGTGGCCCTCGTCGTCGAGCGGGCGCACGTGCAGCTCGCACGGCGCGTCCTTCGCCGTGAACGAGGGCGAGCCCAGGACGAGGGCCGCCTCGTCGCCGTACACGGCGACGAGCTGCTCGTCGCGCCCTGCGATGCCGCAGCGGACGGACGCCGTGCGCTCCTGGCCCGCGACCGGCTCCGGCGACCCTGCGGGACGCAGTGTGCCGTGCGCCCGCACGTCGACCCCGCCGACCACGTCCCCACCCGCGTCGACGACCTCGAGTGCTCCCGCGCCCAGCGCCCACCGGCACGCGTCGACGGCGTAGCACCCGACGTCGAGCAGGGCCCCTCCGCCGCGGGCGGGGTCGAGCCGGTAGTTGCCGGCCATGGCGCCGGTGACGTCGCCGTCGAAGCTGAACTCCGCCTCGACCCGGCCCACCCTGCCGAGGGCCCCGGAGCGCACGAGCTCGACGGCGCGCTGCGTGCGCGGGTGCCACCGGTACCACCACGCCTCGACGAGGAGCCGCTCCGCGGCCGCGGCGGCGGTGTGCATGCGCGCGGCCTCGTGCTCGTCGAGGCCGAGGGGCTTCTCGCACAGCACGTGCTTGCCCGCCTCCAGGGCGGCGAGGGTCCACGGCAGGTGCGCGTCGTTGTTCAGACCGACGTACACGACGTCGACCTCGGGGTCCTCGAGCAGGGCCCGGTACGCCACGGCGCCGTCGTGCGACCCGGACCCGTACGCCCGCCCGGTCGGTCCGAGCGCCGCCGCCCGCGCCTCGTCCCGGGCCGCGACGGCCTGCAGGTGGGCGCCCGTGGCCGCGTGCGTCGCCGGCGCGAGCGCCCCGCGGGAGATGCCACCCGCACCGAGCAGACCGACCCCGACCGACCCGTCGGACCTCATCGCCGGCTCACCTCGGCACCACCGGGCGACCGTCCTCCGCCGCGGAGGTCGAGGCCGCCTCCATGACCGCGAGGACCCGCCGGCTCGTCGCCCCGGTCACCGACATCGGCAGCCCGAGGAGGAGGTGGTCGGCGAGCTCCCGGTGGAAGGGGTGCGGCGGGGCGCCCGGCGTGGCGAGCCGCGTGACGGACCCGTCGGCGGCGTGCAGGTCGAGCACGGGCGGGGAGTCCGCAGGCGCGAGGACGTCCTCCTCCAGCGTGCCGACCGCGTTGCGGGACACGATGCGCTCCGTCCGCCACGAGCCGACGACCGCCCCCTCGGTGCCGAGGACGTACCAGCGCGGCTTGAGCGCGGCGGCGAGGTCGGAGTGCGTGAACTCGGCCTCGGCGCCGTCCTCGAAGCGCACGAGCACGCGGGAGTGGTCGGCGTTCGTCACGTCGAACCACCGGCGCTTGTGCGTCGTCGCGCTCACGTGCGCGACGGGCGCGGGGAACAGGTCGAGCAGCTGGTCGATGACGTGGGCGCCCCAGTCGTAGAAGGCACCCCCGGAGGCGTCGGCGTCGGAGTGCCAGAGGTTGCACGGGTGCCCGAAGCCCCCGACGAAGGCCTCGACGTGGAACACCTCGCCGAGTCGCCCGGAGCGGACCGCCCGCGACAGCGCGAGGTGGTCCGGGTCCCAGCGGCGGTTCTGGTAGACGACGGCGAGCACCTCGGCGTCGGCCGCCGCGTCGAGGACGGCGTCGGCCTCCTCGGTGCGGATCGCGAAGGGCTTCTCCACGACGACGTGCTTGCCGGCCCGCACCGCTGCCAGCGCCCACCGGGCGTGCGTGTCCGGGGGGGTCGACACGACGACGAGGTCGACGTCCGGGTCGGCGAGCACCGCCTCGGGGTCGTCCGTCGTGCGGACGTCCGGGGCGACGGCGGCGGCGGCGGCGAGCCGTTCGGGGTTGCGGTCGCACACCGCCTCCAGCGACAGCCCCGTCACCTCGCGGAAGGCGGCGGAGTGCTCGTGCCCGATGGCGCCGTAGCCGAGCAGCGCGGCACGGACGGGGGAGCGGGGGGCGGTGTCGCGCTCGACGAGGTCGTGGAGCGCGAGCAGCAGCAGCCTGCGGGCGGGCGGCGACGCGACCCCGGTCGGGGTCGTGCCGAGCGTCCACGTGAGCGTGCGCCCCCGGCGGGCGGCGACGGGGTGGACCGCGAGACCGACGGCGGCGGTGAGGAGGACCGTGATGTCGTCGGCGAGCTTGTCGACGGTGAGGACCCGGTCGCGCACGTGGACGTGCTCACCGAGGTGCGCGCCCGTGCCGTGGCGGTGGTCGACGAGCCGCGCGGCGAGGGCGCCGGCGTCGCGGCCGGCGCGCACCCGCACGTCGTGGGCCGGTGTCGGGGCACCGTGGACGACGCCGGTGAGGTCCTGCCACACCGCGCCGGTGTCGCTGCCGAGCGTGGGGCCGGCGAGCACGAGGGGCCGCCCGCTCGCGACGAGCCGGTCCCGCACGGCGGGGTCGCCCGGACGGTCCGTCCACACGAGGACGGCGTCCGCGGCCGCCGGGTCGGGGGTCTCCGCCACGCCTGCGCCACTGAGACCGTCGCGGAGGTCGGCGACGGCGTCGGCGAGGTGGGCGTCACCGAGGTCGACGTACCAGTGCAGCCGCAGCCGCACGCGCCCGGGCGTCCTCACGTCACCAACCTACGACGGCACCCGCCCGGTCCGCTCGGCCGCCGCGATCGCGGCCGGCGTGACGACCTCCGACCACGTGGGGAACGCCCGCACGTGCCCGGCGAGGAACCCGATGTCGCACCGCGCGGCGATGGCGAGGGCGAGCTCGCCCGCCCACGAGTCCGCCTGCGCCCCGACGGCGGCGGCCCCGAGCAGCCGCCCGTCGGCCCGGTCGACGACGAGCCGGAGGCGGGCGGGGGCCGCGGGCCCGTCGTCGCCGGGCCGGGCGAGGTCCTCGAGGAACCACCGCGCGGTGCCGTCGAGGTCCTGGTCGCACGCGACGACGTCGTGGCCGGCGTCCCGGGCGGCCGACTCCCCGAGACCGACCGAGAACAGCGGGGGGTCGGTGTACACCGCGCGGGGCGCCGCCCAGTCGCGGGCCCGCACGTCGTGCCCCTGCAGCCGCGCGAGGACCACCCGTGCGTGCGCGTTCGCGGTGTGCGTGTACGCCGGCCCGCCCGTGACGTCCCCGACCGCGAAGACGCCGTCGACCGGGGAGCCGTCACCGCCGAGGACACGGCACGCGTCGTCGACGCGCACGGCGCCCTTCTCCACCTGCACCCCCAGCGTCTCGAGGCCGAGGTCGTCGCCGGCCGGGGCGCGGCCGGTGACGACGAGGACGCGGTCCACGTCGACGGTCTCCGCCGGCGCGTCCTCCCGCTGCAGCCGCCCGCGCACCACGCCGTCGACGGTCTCCACCGACGCGAGCGTCGTGCCCGTCCGCACGTCGACCCCGCTCGCGCGCAGGTGCGCGGCCATCGCCTCGCCGACCCACGGGTCCTCGCCGCCGAGCAGGGCGGGGGCGGTCTCGACGAGCACGACGCGCGTGCCGAAGGACGCGTACGCCTGGGACAGCTCGCAGCCCACCGCCCCGCCGCCGAGGACGAGGAGCCGGTCCGGGCGCTCCGGGGAGGCCAGGGCGTCGTCGGAGGTCCACACCGGGGCCCCGGCGAGGCCCGGCAGGTCGGGGACCACGGCGCGGGACCCGGTCCCCACGACGAGGGCACGCCGCCACCGCACGACCCGCCGGCCGCCGTCGGGCGTCGCCACCGTCACCTCGCCCGAGGCGCTCACCCGGCCCCGGCCCCGGACGAGCGTCGCCCCCGACTCCCGGACGTCGTCGGCGTGGCCGGAGTCGTCGCGGTGCTCGGCCGCCTCGTCGCGCAGCCCGACGGCGTCGCGCCAGGCCGCCGCCAGCGCCTCGCCCTCGAGCCCGGCACGGCGCGCCCGGGCCGCGGCGAGCAGGAGCGCCTTGCTCGGCACGCACGCGAGGAAGGGGCACTCACCGCCGACGAGACCGTCGGCGACCGCCGCGACGCTCATCCCCGCGCGGGCCGCCTCCGTCGCGAGGAGCTCGCCCCCGGAGCCGACGCCGAGGACGACGACGTCGAACGTGTCCGTGCTGTCGGGCTGGTCCGTGCTCTCCGGCTGGTCGCTGCTGTCGGCGCTCTCGGGCTGGTCCGGCATGCGGCCAGCGTGCCCCGCCGCCCGGGGCGCGGCCACCGGGCGGCGGCGCTCAGGCCACGCGTCCGGCGGGCGCGCTGGGCCGGACGCGCAGGACCTGCGGCTGCCGGTGCCCGGCGTCCGAGGCCGCGCGGGTGACGGCCTCCGCGAGGGCGTCGCTCCCGCCCGGCGGGGCGAGGACGACGGCGGACCCGCCGAACCCGCCACCGGTCATGCGGGCTCCCGGTGACCCCGCGACGAGGGCGCTGTCGACGACGAGGTCGAGCTCGGGGGTCGAGATGCGGAAGTCGTCCCGCATCGAGGCGTGCGAGGCGACGAGGGCCGGACCGGCGCCGGCGAGCGTGCCCGCCCTCAGGTGCGCGACGACCTCGTGGACGCGACCGACCTCGGTGAGGACGTGGCGCACCGCACGCCGCAGCTCGTCGTCCGGCAGCCGCGGCAGCACGTGGTCGAGGACGACGGCGTCGTCGACGGCGGCACCCGGCAGGAGGTCGGCGAGGCGGTCGACGCCGAGCAGCCCGGCGGCGCGCTCGCACGTGCTGCGCCTGCCGCCGTACTGCCCGTCGGTGAGGGCGTGGTGGGTGCGGGTGTCGACGACGAGGAGCTCGGCGTCGGCGGGCACCGGCACGTGCTCGACGTCGAACGTCGCGCAGTCGAGCAGCAGGACCGCGCCGTCACGGGCCCGCAGGGACACCGCCTGGTCCATGCCGCCCGTCGGGGCGCCGGCGAACTCGTTCTCGGCCCGGACGCACGCCGCGGCGAGGGACCGGCGCGCCACGTCGTCGTCGGGCAGGCCCGCAAGCCCCGCGACGGCGACGGCGACGGCGCACGTGAGGGACGCCGACGACGACAGCCCCGCCCCCAGGGGCACGCGGCCGTCGACCACGAGGTCGAGACCCGGCACGTCGTGGGGTCCGACGAGCCCCACCTCGGCGAGCGCCCACACGACCCCAGCGGCGTACGCGGCCCACCCGGGGACCCCGCCCGGCGCGAGGCCGGCGACGGGACCCTCCCACCGTGAGCCGTCCTGCCGCGAGGCGAGGCGCAGGAGCCCGTCGTCACGACGTCGCGCCGCGACCAGGCCGCGGTGGGGGATGGCGAAGGGCAGGACCGGGCCGCCGTTGTAGTCGACGTGCTCCCCGACGAGGTTGACGCGCCCGGGTGCCGCCCACACGCCGTCGGGTCGTCCGCCGACCAGCGTGGTGAAGGCGTCGAGGACGTCGTCGAGGTGCGCGTGCGGCTCGGGCGCCGGGGCCCAGAGGACGTCGGTGCTCACGCCCCGCTGCCCCCGGCCGGTGCGGGATCCGCCCGATCGGTGCGGACGAGCTCGGCGAACCGGTCGGCGATCCGCTCCGGCGTCGTGTCGGACACCCACGCCCCCTGCCCGGACTCCGAGCCCGCGAGGAACTTCAGCTTGCCCGCCGCCCGCAGCACGGAGAACACCTGCAGGTGCAGCCGGGGGAGTGCGGCGGGGTCGCCGTCGCGCTCCGGGCCCACGGGCGCGGCGAACCACCCCGCGATGTACGGCAGCGTGACGGGCGAGCCGTCCTCGCCCTCGAAGAACCGGTCGAGCAGCCGCAGCAGGCGCGGGTAGAGGAGCGCGAGCTCGTCGCGCTCGGCGTCGTCGAGGCCCGCGAGGTCGAGGACGTGGCGGTGCGGCACGAGGTGGACCTCGACGGGCCAACGGGCGGCCGCGGGCACGAACGCCGTCCAGTGCTCCCCGGTGAGGACGACGCGGCGGGTGCTGCGGCGCTCGGCGGCGAGGACGTCGCCCAGGAGGTCGCGGCCCGTCGCCGCGTGGTGCTCGGCCGCGCGCGCGGCGTGCTGCGCGCTGCGCGGGGGCACGTACGGGTAGGCGTAGACCTGTCCGTGCGGGTGCGTGAGCGTGACGCCGATCTCGCGCCCGCGGTTCTCGAAGCAGAACACCGAGCGGACCGCGGGCAGACGCGACAGCTCCGCGGTGCGGTCGGCCCACGCCTCGACGACGGTGCGCACCCGGGCGGGGTGCAGGTCGGCGAACGTCGACTCGTGGTCGGCGGTGAAGCACACGACCTCGCAACGCCCCGCGGCGGCGTCCTCCGGCCACAGGGCCTCGCCGTCGACGAGGCCGGCGGGCTCGGGGTCGCGGGGGTTGAGGGAGGGGAAGCGGTTCTCGAAGACGACGACGTCGTAGTCGGCCGCCGGCACCTCGCTCGGCGTCCCACCCGGTGCGGTCGGGCACAGCGGGCACGCCTCGCGCGGCGGCAGGTGGGTGCGGTTCATCCGGTGCGAGGCCAGCGGCACCCACTCCCCGGTCAGCGGGTCCCGGCGCATGCGGGCCGCGGGCCCGAGCGGCGGCAGGTCGCGCGTGTCGTCGCCCGGTCGGGTCCGCCCCGACACCCACGGCTCGGTGTCGTCGAAGTAGAACAGCTCCCGACCGTCGGACAGCAGCACGCGGCTGCGGTGCACCCGGTGCCCGGCGAGGGCCGGGTCGCGGGCGTGGTCGTGCGGGCGTGTCGTCATGCGTGACCTCCGGCGGTGGGCGGGATCTCGGCGTCCGCCCCGGCGTCGTGGACGTCGGCGACGAGGAGCCGCCCGACGTGGGTGCTGAGCATGGCGCGGTCCGCCGCGCCGAGCCCGGAGTCGGACACGAGCACGTCGACGTCGTCGAGGGGGACGATCGTCGACAGCCCGACGAGCCGGAGCTTCGTGTGGTCGCTCACCACGACGGTCCGTCCCGCCGCGGCGATCATCGCCTTGTTGGTCGCCGCCTCGACCATGTTCGGGCTCGTGCACCCCGTGCGCTCCGAGAAGCCGTGCACCCCCAGGAAGAGGGTGTCGACGTGGAGGTCGCGGAGCGCCTGCACCGCGACCGGACCGACGAGCGCGTCCGAGGGCGTCCGGGTGCCGCCGGTGAGGACGACCGTGCGGTCCCGCCGCTCGGGGTCGTGGAGGGCGTCGGCGACCGGCACGGAGTTCGTCACGACCGTGAGGTCGGGCACCTCCCGCAGCTGCTCGGCGAGGGCGAGGGTCGTCGTGCCCGCGGACAGCGCGACCGACGACCCGGGCGGTACGAGGGTGGCGGCGAGCCGGGCGATCGCGAGCTTCTCCTCCCGCTGCTCCCCGAGCTTGGTGCGGAACTCCGGCTCGAAGCTCGAGTGCGGGGCGTCGGCGAGGGTGGCGCCGCCGTGCACCCGCACGACGAGACCCCGGTCGGCGAGCTGGGCGATGTCGCGGCGCACCGTCATGTCGGACACGCCGAGCTCCTCGACGAGGGCGCTCACGCGCACCGCGCCGTCACGGCGGACCTGGTCGAGGATCGCCTGCTGGCGCTGCCGCGCCAACGCGCTCACGGGGAGCCTCCCGGTCCCTCCCGGACCACGGCGACACCGCCGGGCCCGACGACGAGCGGCTCCTCGGCCGAGCAGGCACGGCCCGTCACGAGGTCGGTGCCGGCCAGGGGCACCCGGGCGCCCTCACCGGTGTGGTCGAGGACGAAGACCCAGCTGCCGCCGTCCCCGCGGCGGCGGACGGCGTCGACGCCCGGCGGCAGCCCGGGCACGACGGGTCGCACCCCGGCGGCGGCGGCGAGCGCCGCGACGAGCGCGTCCGTGCCGTCGTCCGGCAGCCGCGTCGCGCAGTACCACGCCGAACCGGCGCCGACAGCACGTCGCGTGACGGCGGGGTCGCCGGCGCACGGACCGTCGGCGAACTCCGCGACGACCTCGGTGCCCGGCTCCGCGCGACCCCACTCCGACCACACGCTGCCGCGGACGCGGTCGAGCGCGGGCACCGCCGAGCCCGGCGGGGTCCGCAGGGCCGTCGTCGTGCCGGGCAGGAGCGGGACGAACTCCTCGACGCGGACCCCCAGCAGGTCGCGGAAGGCGCCCGGGTAGCCGCCGAGGCGGATGTGGTCGTCGGGGTCGACGGTGCCGGAGAAGTACGTGACGAGGACCTGCGCCCCCGCCTCGGCCGCGGCGGCGATGCTCGCGGCGCCGGCGTCGGACACGAGGTGGAGGCTCGGGACGAGGACCACGCGGTACCTGCTGAGGTCGGCCTCCGGGTGCTCCCCGCAGACCGTGAGCCCCGCCCGCCACGCCGCCCCGTACCAGGCGCGGAGCTCGTCGCGGTAGCGGTGCAGCGTCGAGGGGGTCGACGCGGCGTCGGTCGTCCACAGCGAGTCGTAGTCGTGGACGAGGGCGACGTGCGCCTCGGTGCGGCTCCCGGCGGCCTCGGACACCGCGTCGAGGACCCGACCGAGCTCGACGACCTCCTGCCACCGGCGGCTGTCGGTGCCGGCGTGGGGGAGCAGGGCCGAGTGGTACTTCTCCGCGCCGGCGCGCGAGGCGCGCCACTGGAAGAACCCGACGGCGTCGGCGCCCCGCGCGACGTGGCTGAGGCTGTCGCGCAGCATCTGCCCGCGCGGCTTCGCGGTGTTGACCGGCTGCCAGTTCACCGCCGACGTCGAGTGCTCCATGAGCACCCACGGGTCGCCGCCGGCGAGGCCGCGGGTGATGTCGGCGCTCATCGCGAGCTCGACGTGGGCGTCCGGCAGGTGCGCGGCGAGGTAGTGGTCGTTCGACACGACGTCCTGGTGGGGCGCCCACCGGTGGTAGTCGAGGCCGTCGAAGGAGAAGCCGACCATGAAGTTCGTCGTCACCGGCACGCCCGGCGACAGCTCGTGGAGCAGGTCCCGCTCGGCGAGGTGCTGCTCGAGGGAGGCGTCGGAGCAGAAGCGGCGCCAGTCGAGCTCGGCGGTCGGGTTCGGGATCGCCGTGGTCGCGCGCGGCGGCACGACGTCGTCCCAGCTCGTGTAGCGCTGGGACCAGAACGTCGTGCCCCACGCCTCGTTGAGCGAGTCGAGGGCGTCGGCCGGGTCGGCCGTCGTGCCGTAGCGGCCCTGGAGCCACGTCCGGAAGTGCGCGGCGGAGGTGTCGCAGAAGCACATGAGGTTGTGGCAGCCGAACTCGTTGCCGACGTGCCACATGGCGAGCGCGGGGTGGCCGGCGTAGCGACGGGCCAGGAGCTCGACGAGGGCGAGGCTGCGGCGCCGGTAGTCGGGGCTCGACGGGCACCACGTCTGCCGGCTGCCGTGCGAGAGCCGCGTCCCGTCGCGCGTCACGGGCATGGCGTCCGGGTGGAGGCGGGCGAACCACGGCGGTGGGGCGGCGGTCGCGGTGGCGAGGTCGACGGCGATGCCCGCGTCGTGCAGCCGGTCGAGGACCCGGTCCAGCCACGCCGTCTCGTACCGCCCGGGCTCCGGCTCGAGGAGCGCCCACGAGAAGACGCCGACGGTCGCGAAGCCCACGCCGCACTCCCGCATGCGGGCGACGTCGTCGTCGAGGGTCGCGTCGGGCCACTGCTCGGGGTTGTAGTCCCCGCCGAGTACGACCCGGTCAGACGGCCATGTCCGCATGAGCCGACACTCTGGCCCGATGAGGCTGTTGAGTCAACATAATCCGACATAACGAGGTGGTGGCCGCCGCTTCGTCACGAGCGCGTAACGGTCGACCTCGTGGCGCGACGGAGCCCTTGACAGCCGCGGGTAGCGCTGTTTAGGTCACGACATCCGATGTGGAGTTGTGTTCGAACCTGGGTGAACTCGTGCAGACGCGATGTGGCGTCGGCGCGGCCCGGGTGAGGACCCGCTCAGTGCCGAGTGATCCAGGAGGGCCCCGTGGCTCAGCGTCTTGCGTCCCCATCCCTGTCCGGCTTCGCGCGCCGCAGCTCGGGCCTCGTCGTCCCCCGCCGGGCCGTGCTCGCCGGCGCCGGCGCTGCGGGCGCCATGGGCGTCCTCGCCGCGTGCGGCGGCGACGAGGAGTCGTCCGGCTCCGCGAGCGGCGGCGCCGCGGCGAGCGGCTCGACGAGCCTCGGCTCGAACCGCGGTGACGAGGTCCCCCGCGCGGCGGAGGACGAGATGATCGCCGCCTTCGAGGAGGAGTCCGGCATCACGGTCGAGACGAACGTCGTCGACAACGAGTCGTTCCAGGAGTCGATCAACAGCTACCTCCAGGGCAACCCGCAGGACGTCTTCACGTGGTTCGCCGGCTTCCGGGCCCGCTTCTTCGACGACCAGGGCTTCATCGGCGACATCAGCGACGTGTGGGAGGACATCGGCAGCGGCTTCACCGACGCTTTCCGTGAGGCCTCGAGCAACGGCGACCGGCAGATCTTCGTCCCGCTCTACAACTACCCGTGGGCCGTCTTCTACCGGAAGAGCGTCTTCGAGGAGAACGGCTGGGCGATCCCCGAGACCCTCGACGACTTCGTCGCCCTCTGCGAGGAGATCCAGGGCGCCGGCCTCACGCCCGTCGCGCTCGGCGACCAGGACGGCTGGCCCGCGATGGGGACGTTCGACATCCTCAACATGCGGATCAACGGGTACGACTACCACATCGACCTCATGGCCGGGAACCAGGACTGGGACTCCGGCGAGGTCCGTGCCGTCTTCGAGCAGTGGGCCGAGCTGCTGCCCTACCACCAGGCCGACCCGAACGGCCGCACGTGGCAGGACGCCGCCGCCTCCCTCGTCCAGGGCGAGTCGGCGATGTACGTGCTCGGCATGTTCGTCGGCGAGCAGTTCCCGGAGGAGGAGCGCGAGGACCTCGACTTCTTCACCTTCCCCGAGATCGACCCGGAGATCGGCTCCGGCGCGCTCGACGCCCCGATCGACGGCTACATGATGACGGCGAACCCGGAGAACGAGGAGGCCGCGAAGGAGTTCCTCCGCTTCCTCGGCTCGGCCCAGGCGGGCGAGATCTTCGTCGCCAGCAGCCCCAACAGCATCGCCGCGCACAGCGACGCCGACACCTCCGGCTACAACTCTCTGCAGCAGAAGGCCGTCGATCTCATCAGCAACGCCGACGGGATCGCGCAGTTCCTCGACCGCGACACGCGGCCGGACTTCGCCTCGACGATCGTCATCCCGACGCTGCAGAACTTCCTCAACGACCCGAGCGACATCGACACGGTGCTCGCGGACCTGCAGGCCGGCAAGGAGCGGCTCTTCGTCGACCAGGGCTGAGCCCGGTCGCCACCCAGCCGCGACCGACCCGTAGGGAGGAGACCCCGCGATGACCGTCTCGACACCCCCCGCGCCCCCGCCGGCCGCCGCCGGCGGGGGCCGCCCCCGGCCCCACGTGCCGGGGCGGGGCAGGCGCCGACCCGTGCGCCTGCTCACCGCCCGCGACCGGGTCGTGCTCGGCCTCATGATCGGGGTGCCGGCGCTGTTCGTGCTCGCCATCGTGTGGCTCCCGACGCTCGGCACGATCCTGCTCTCGTTCACGAGCTGGAACGGCATCGGGGGCCTCGACCGCATCGAGGTCGTCGGCCTGCGCAACTACGAGAACATCATCACGAACTACCCGCCGTTCGACATCGCGGTCCGCAACAACCTCCTGTGGCTCGGGGTGTTCTTCCTCGTGGCGACGCCCCTCGGGATGTTCATGGCGGTCCTGCTCGACCGCGAGCTGCGAGGCTCGTGGTTCTACCGCAGCGCCCTCTACCTGCCGGTCGTGCTGTCGCTCGCGCTCGCCGGCTTCATCTGGCAGCTGCAGTACAGCCGCGACCAGGGCCTCATCAACGCCGTCCTCGGTCTCGAGGGGGCGGAGCGGATCGACTGGTACGGGGACCCGTCGATCAACATCTGGGCGGTGCTCGTCGCAGCCTCGTGGCGGCACGTCGGCTACATCATGCTCCTGTACCTGGCGGGCCTGAAGGCCGTCGACCCGGCGCTCCGCGAGGCGGCGCAGGTCGACGGGGCCTCGGAGGCCCGGACCTTCTTCAGCGTCGTCTTCCCGACCATGGCGCCCATCAACATCGTCGTGCTCGTCATCACGGTCATCGAGTCGCTCCGGGCGTTCGACCTCGTGTGGGTCGTCAACCGCGGGCGCAACGGCCTGGAGGTCCTGGGGGCGCTCGTTCTCGCGAACCTCACGGGCGAGGCGAGCCTCGTCGGGTTCGGCTCGGCCATCGCGACGCTGCTCATCGTCATCAGCGTCGTCTTCATCGTCGTCTACCTCGGCACGATCCTGCGGGAGGAGCGGAAGTGAGCGCGACGTCGCACCCCGCCACGACCGGGGCCACGGGCACCACGCCGGAGGACCGCGTCCCCGGGCAGGCCGGGCGGCCGCCCGGTACCCCGAGCCGCACGGCACGCCGCCGGCGACGCACGACCCCCGGCCGCATCGCGCTCTACGCGTTCCTCACGGTCACCGCCCTGCTGTGGCTGTTCCCTGTCGCGTGGGCCTTCTACAACAGCTTCCGCGACTACGCCTTCACCGCGGTCAACGGCTACGTGTCGTTCGGCGGCTTCACCCTCGACAACTACGTCGACGCGTGGGAGCAGGGCGACTTCACGCAGTACTTCGTCAACTCGCTCATCATCACGGTGCCGGCGGTGCTCGTCGTGCTCGCGCTGTCGAGCATGGCGGCGTTCGTCCTCGCGCGGTTCTCGTGGGCGCTCAACATCCCGTTCCTCATCTTCTTCACCGCCGCGAACCTGCTCCCGCAGCAGGGCCTGCTCATCCCGCTGTTCCGCTGGTACAGCTGGGTCGGGATCTACGACTCCTACCTCGCCGTCATCCTCACGCACATCGCGTTCCAGATGGGCTTCTGCACGTTCGTCCTCAGCAACTACATGAAGACGCTGCCCAAGGAGCTGAGCGAGGCGGCGTTCGTCGACGGCGCCGGGGTGTGGCGCCAGTACTGGCAGATCGTCCTGCCCTTGTGCCGGCCGCCGCTCGCCGCGCTCGGCACCCTGCAGGTGACGTGGGTGTACAACGACTTCTTCTGGGCCGTCGCCTTCATGTCGACCGGGGACAAGCGGCCGATCACGAGCGCCCTGCAGAACCTCCAGGGCCAGTTCTTCACCGACTACAACCTGCTGTCCGCCGGCTCGGCGATCGTCGCGATCCCGACGCTCGTCGTGTTCTTCGCCCTCCAGCGGCACTTCGTCTCCGGCCTCACGCTCGGCGCGAACAAGGGGTAGGCACACGGCATGACGGACACCACCACCGCCGTCCACCAGCTGCGCGGCGGGGGCGTCGCACTCGTGCTCGCGGAGCGGGCGGACGGCCTGCCCGAGATCGTCCACTGGGGCGCCGACCTCGGCCTCGACACGGCGGACGCCGACGCGTGTGCGGCGCTCCTCGCGGCCGGGGTGGCGCCGGTGCCGCACAGCACCTTCGACGCGCCGTGGCCCCTCACGCTCCTGCCGGGCGAGGCGGACGGCTGGTCCGGGCGGCCGGGGCTGGCGGCCCACCGCGGTGGGCGGGCGGTGCTGCCGCGGTGGAGCGACGTCAGGGTCGACTCCTCCGACGACCGCTCGCTCGTCGTCGAGGCGCGGGACCCCGCTGCGGAGGTGGCGCTGCGGAGCGAGTGCGTGCTCGACGAGCACGGGGTCCTCGCGGTGCGGCACACCGTCACGTCCACCGCCGGGGGCGAGGAGCCGCCGCTCGACGTCGCAGGCGTGCTCGCCGTCGTCCCCCTCCCGCCGTCGGCGACGGAGCTGCTCGACCTCACCGGTCGCTGGTGCCGCGAGCGGCACCCGCAGCGGCTCCCGCTGCGCCACGGCGGCCGGGTCCGGGAGTCGCGCCGGGGCCGGACCGGGCACGACGCCACCCTGCTGCTCGTCGCCGGCACCGCCGGGTTCGGGTTCGCCGACGGCGAGGTCGACGCGGTCCACGTCGCGTGGAGCGGCGACCACGTCCACCTCGTCGAGCGGCTCCCCGAGGGCGCCGGTCGTCATGCTGGCGTCCTCGCGGGCGGGGAGCTGCTGCGGCCGGGCGAGGTGCGTCTCGGCGCGGGGGAGTCCTACGCGAGCCCGCCGGTGCTGTTCGTCCACGACGACGCGGGGCTCGACGGCGTCGGCGACCGGCTGCACCGGCACGTCCGCGCGCGTCCGGAGCACCCCCGGAGCCCCCGGCCCGTCACCCTCAACTCGTGGGAGGCCGTGTACTTCGACCACGACCACGACCGGCTCGCGGCGCTCGTCGACACCGCGGCCCGCGTCGGCGTCGAGCGCGTCGTGCTCGACGACGGCTGGTTCCTCGGCCGCCGCGACGACTCCCGCGGTCTCGGCGACTGGGTCGTCGACCCCGCGGTGTGGCCCGCCGACCTCGGGCCGTTCGCCGACCGCGTGCGCTCGCACGGCATGCAGGTCGGGCTGTGGGTCGAGCCGGAGATGGTGAACCCCGACTCCGACGTCGCCCGGGCGCACCCCGACTGGGTGCTCGGGCCTGCGCCCGCGAGCCACGGCTCGGCGCCCGGGACGCGCCCGTGGCGGCGCCAGCAGGCGCTCGACCTCACACAGCCCGGCGCGTACGCCCACGTGCGGGACCAGCTCGACCGGGTCCTGTCCGACGTGCGGCCGGACTACCTCAAGTGGGACCACAACCGGGACCTCCACGAGGCCGTCGACGCCCAAGGGCGTCCCGCCGTCCACCGGCAGACGCAGGCGGCCTACCGGCTGATGACCGAGCTGCAGGAGCGCCACCCCGGCCTCGAGATCGAGTCGTGCGCGTCCGGCGGGGCGCGCGTCGACCTCGGGGTCCTCGCCCGCACGCAGCGGGTGTGGACGAGCGACTGCAACGACGCCCTCGAGCGGCAGACCATCCAGCGCTGGACCTCCCTGCTGCTGCCGCCGGAGCTCATGGGCACCCACGTGGGGCCCGAGCACTCCCACACCACGGGGCGCTCGCTCGGCCTGTCGCTGCGGTGCCTGAGCGCCCTGTTCGGCCACGCCGGCATCGAGTGGGACATCAGCCGGTGCGACGAGGCGGAGCTCGCTCGCGTCGCGGGGTGGGTCGCCCTCCACAAGCGGCTGCGGCCCCTGCTCCACACCGGCCGGACCGTGCGCGGGGAGGAGCACGACGGGGCGTGGTGGCACGGTGTCGTCGCCCCGGACCGCACACACGCCGTCCTCGCGTACGTCCGGCTCACGACGGGCGCCGACGCCGTCCCCGGCCTGCTGCGGCTGCCGGGCCTCGATCCCGGGCGCCGCTACGCCGTGCGGGCCCTCGACCCGACGGGCCTCGAGCGACCGCAGCTCCCGCGGGCCGTGGTGCAGCCACCGTGGATCGCCGACGGGGTGGAGCTGAGCGGCCGCGTGCTCGCCCGGCACGGCCTCGCGATGCCGGTCGTCGACCCCGCCGACGGGCTGCTCGTCGAGCTCACCGCCGTCGGCTGAGCCCCGGGGGGCGGGCCGGCGCCCCGTGCGCGGCTGGCAGGATGGCGCGCGTGAGTGTCCCCGCACCGGCCACCGCCACGGCCAACGCCACGGCCGCGCCCGCGCGCGCCGACTCGGAGCGGCCCGTGCGCGTGCCGCGCGTGTTCTCCGGCATGCAGCCGACGTCCGACTCGCTCCACCTCGGCAACTACCTCGGGGCCCTGCGGCAGTGGGTGGCGGTGCAGGAGGACCACGACGCCTTCTACTGCGTCGTCGACCTGCACGCCATCACCGTCGAGGTCGACCCCCGGGTCCTGCGCGAGCGCACCCGGCGCACCGCCGCCCAGTACCTCGCCGCCGGCGTCGACCCCGCGCGCAGCGTCGTCTTCGTCCAGAGCCACGCCCCCGAGCACGCGCAGCTGGCGTGGGTGCTCGGCTGCCTCACCGGTTTCGGGGAGGCGAGCCGCATGACGCAGTTCAAGGACAAGTCCGCCAGGGGCGGCGCCGAGCGCTCGAGCGTCGGTCTCTTCACCTACCCGGTGCTGCAGGCGGCCGACATCCTCCTGTACGACGCGGACCTCGTCCCCGTCGGTGAGGACCAGCGGCAGCACCTCGAGCTCACCCGCGACCTCGCGCAGCGGTTCAACTCGCGCTTCGGCCGGACGTTCGTCGTCCCGCAGGCCTACATCCTCGGCGGCACCGCCAAGATCATGGACCTGCAGGAGCCGACCGCGAAGATGTCGAAGTCCGCGGCGAGCCCCGCCGGTCTCGTCGACCTGCTCGACGACCCGAAGGTCGTGGCGAAGCGCATCCGCTCCGCCGTCACCGACACCGAGCGGGACATCCGCTTCGACCCCGAGGCGAAGCCGGGGGTGTCGAACCTGCTCGGCATCCTCGCGGCGTTCACGGGCACGACGCCGCAGGCGGCCGCCGAGGGCTACGCGGGCAGGGGCTACGGCGACCTCAAGGCCGACGTCGCCGACGCCGTCCTCGCCGAGCTGCAGCCGTTCCAGGAGCGCTTCACCGCCCTGCTCGCGGACCCGGCCGAGCTCGACCGGCTCCTCGCTGCGGGGGCCGCGCGCGCCCGTGAGGTGTCCGCCGCGACCCTGGCGCGGGTGCACGACCGCGTGGGCTTCCTGCCCGCGGCCGCGGGCTGAGGGCCTCGCGCCGACCGGCGACACCTCCGTCGTGACGACCTCCTGGGACGCCGCCGCCCAGCACCCGCCGTCCCCCCGGGACGCCGCGGGCGCCTCGGCGGCCGCCGAGGTGACGCTCGGGCTCGCGGTCCCGGTGCCCGAGCCGTGGGCGGCGCGCCTCACCGCCGAGCGCGAGGCGACCGGGGACCCGGTCGCGCGCTCCGTCCCGCCGCACGTCACCCTCGTCCCGCCCGTCGTCGTCCCCGCCGACGCCGTCGCCGCCGTCCTCGCCCACGTGCGCGACCGCGTGCGGACGCGCCGGTCCTTCACGCTGCGCCTGCGCGGGACCGGCACGTTCCGTCCCGTCAGCCAGGTCTCGTTCGTCACGGTCGCGGACGGGGCCGCGGAGTGCGACGACCTGCAGGAGCACGTCCGCTGCGGCCCCCTCACCCGGCGGCTCGGATTCCCGTACCACCCGCACGTCACCGTCGGCCACGACGTGCCCGACGACGCCCTCGACGCCGCCGAGGACCGGCTCGCCGACTTCGACGTGTCGTTCACCGTCGCGTCGGTGTCGCTCTTCCGGTGCGGGACGGACGGGGTCTGGCGGGTCCTCGCCGACGCGCCGCTGGAGGGCCGCCCGCTCGCCTGACCAGCACCGACGTGGTGGGGTGGAGGTCGTGAGCAGCGTCGTGGAGACAGCCAAGGGTGCCGTGGCGGCCGTCATGCGGTCGCGCCCGTGGCGCGCGAACGAGCGGCTCGGCCAGAGCCGCGGGGCGTTCCTGTCGGCCGGGATCGCCTTCTACGGGGTGTTCGCGATCTTCCCGCTGCTCGTCCTCGGGATCGCGGTCCTCGGGTACGTCGCGGCCGGCAACGAGGAGCTCCAGGACGAGGTCATCGGGTTCGTCCAGACCGGAGTGCCCGGGCTCATCGGCCCCGACGGCATCGTCTCCGAGGCCGACGTCCGACAGGCCGCGGGCAACCGGGTCGCCTTCGGTGTCACCGCGGCGGTCGGTGTCGTCACCCTGCTCCTCACGGGCCTGGGCTGGGTGGCCGCGCTGCGGGAGGGCATCCGGGCGATGTTCCGGATGCCGACGCTCCAGCTCGACCCCGTCCGCGCGAAGCTCTTCGACCTCGCCGTGCTCCTCACCCTCGGCGTCCTCGTCGTCACCACCGCGCTGGCGTCGGTCGTGACGACGAGCGTCAACAACCGCATCCTCGACCTGCTCGACCTCGAGCAGACCCCTGTGACGAGCGTGCTCTCCGCCGGCCTCGTCGCCCTCTTCACCCTGCTGCTCGACACGCTGCTGTTCACCGTGCTCTACCGCGTCCTCGCGCACACGGACGCACCGCTGCGGCAGGTCGTCTCCGGCGCCGTCGTCGCCGCCATCGGCACGGCCGTGCTCCGGCAGCTCGTGGCGTACGGCTTCCTGCTCAGCGGCAACGTCGGCGGGGGCTTCACGTTCCTCACCGCGTTCGTGCCGATCCTCCTCCTCTTCGTCTGGCTCAACCTCACGGCCCGCGTCCTCCTCTTCGGTGCCTCGTGGGTCGCGGTCGGACCCACCGCCCCCGCTGCCGAGGAGGCGCCGGAGACGGACACCGCGCCCACGCCGTCGTCG
Source organism: Aquipuribacter nitratireducens (assembly GCF_037860835.1). NCBI lineage: Bacteria > Bacillati > Actinomycetota > Actinomycetes > Micrococcales > Intrasporangiaceae > Aquipuribacter > Aquipuribacter nitratireducens. The sequence goes on from NZ_JBBEOG010000001.1 coordinate 598,108, forward strand.
CGGCGGCCGGCGCCGCCCCCGCTGCCGCCTGCGCTGCCGGTGCGCTGGGCCGACCGCGCCGTCCTCGGGGCGGGTGTCGTGCTGGGGGCGAGCGCCGTCGCCCTGCTCCAGGCGACCGGGGCCGCGCTGCGCGCCGTGACGCGCGGCGTCGCGCGCGTGCGGGAGGACTGACGACGTGTCCCGGGAGGGGGCGCCGGTGTCGAGTGCTGGACCGCGCGCTGCGCCCTGGGTGCCCCTCTTGCGAGACTGCGGGTCATGGCGGACTCGGGCACCCGGACGGACACCGGCACGCAGACGGGCACGGGGGGGCTGAGCGTCAGCCACGAGCAGCGGGGCGACCTCGACGACGTCGCCCGCTACGCGGCCGGCGTCGCCTCCGACGAGCAGCACGCCGCGCTCCGCGCCTCGGTGCGCCAGCTCGCCGGCCTGCTGGGCGAGGCGGTCGCCCGGCACGAGGGCCCCGAGCTCCTCGAGCTCGTCGAGCAGGTCCGGGCGCTGGCCCGCGAACCCGACGACGGCGCCCTCCACGAGCTCCTCGCCGGGGTCGACGACGCGACGGCCGTCGTCCTCGCCCGCGCGTTCACGGGCTACTTCAACCTCGTCAACGTCACCGAGCAGCTCCACCGCTGGCGCGAGGTGACGAGCGAGGGGGAAGGACCGCTCGCGCAGACCGTCGCCCGCATCGGCGAGGCCGTCGAGGCGGGGACGTTCGACCTCGACCACGTCCGCGACGTCCTCGCCCGCACCGAGTACCGGCCCGTCTTCACCGCCCACCCCACCGAGGCGAGCCGGCGGACCGTCCTGCGCCTGCTGCAGTCCGTGGCGGAGGTCGTCGACGCCGCCGAGGACGCGCGCGCCCGGCCCGGCGACGCCGCCCGGCACGAGCGCCGCCTCGCCGAGCTCGTCGACCTGCTGTGGCAGACCGACGAGCTCCGCATCGCGAAGCCCGAGCCCACGGACGAGGCCCGGACCGCGCTGTACTACCTCACCTCGATCGCCCAGCACGTCCTGCCCGGCCTGCTCGAGGAGCTCGACCAGCAGCTGTCCCGCATCGGCGTCACCCTCCCGCCGACGGCCCGGCCGCTGCGCTTCGGCACGTGGGCGGGCGGGGACCGGGACGGCAACCCGAACGTCACGCCCGACGTCACCCTCGAGGTGCTCCAGCTCCACCACGACCTCGGGCTGCGCGAGCTCGTCCGGCAGGTCGAGGACGCGCTCACGGAGATGTCGGCGTCCACTCGCGTCGTCACCGCGAGCGAGGAGCTGCTGCTCTCCCTCGACGCCGACGCCGAGGCGCTGCCCATCACGTACTCGACGCTGCGGCGCCTCAACGCCGAGGAGCCGTACCGGCTCAAGCTCAGCTTCGTCCGGGTACGGCTGCAGCGCACCCGCGACCGCCTCGCCTCCGAGGGCCCGCACGAGCCGGGCCGCGACTACCTCCGCGTCGAGGAGCTGCTCCGCGACCTCACCCTCGTCCGCGAGTCGATGCTCGCGGGCGGGGACCGGATGGGCGCCGACGGGGCGATCCTCCGGCTCATCCGCACCGCGACCGCCGTCGGGCTCGGCCTCGCGACCCTCGACGTCCGCGAGCACTCCGGCGTCCACCACGCGGCCCTCGCCGAGCTGTACGGCCGCCTCGGCGAGCTCGACGGCGACTACGCCGACCTGTCCCGGGAGGACCGGATCGCGCTGCTGTCGCGGGAGATGGCGGGCCGGCGCCCGCTCGTGGGGGAGGGGCGGGTCGACGACGACGGGCCCGCGTCCCGCTCGCTGCGGCTCATGCGGACCATCCGCACCGCGCTCGACGCCTACGGCCCCGACGTCGTCGAGACGTACATCGTCTCGATGACGCACGACGTCGACGACCTCTTCGCCGTCGTCGTCCTCGCCCGC